>NZ_PSWN01000008.1:0-161860 GCF_002932815.1 Rathayibacter sp. AY1B4
CCCGGACCCGGAGCACCACGGCCCCGGGTCCGGGGGTCGGGGGCTGCGGTGAGGGATGGGGCCGTGGACTGAGCGGCCGGTGGGTTCGCGACCCGGCCGGTCGTCGTGCTCGGCTCATCCCGACCGCTGCCGCGCAGGATCCCGTCGATCACGCCCCGTCCGGCCCTCCTGGCCCGGCCTCCCGCCGCCTAGGCTGGCGCGGAGGAGGCGACATGGAGCCGAAGGACCGGCGCGACGAGGACCCCTCGAGCGGGTCGGCGCAGCCGCGTCCAGCGGACGGGCCGACGCCGTCGGAGCAGGCGCTGCGCGCCATCCGCGACGTCGCGAACGGGGCGGATCCGACGAGCGAGGCGTTCCGGCTGTCGAACGACTTCACCGACCGGCAGGCCGAGCGGCTCCGGAGCCTCCTCGCGCGCTTCCGCCGCGGGCGCTGACGGGCGCGAGGCTGCCTGCCTCCGCCAGTGCGCGACCGATCGCCGTGCGCCGGTCGCGCCGGTGATCGCCGAGGCGGCGCCCCGACCGCCCGGCGCCACCCCGAACGGCCGCTATCCGCGCCCTCGCAGGCCGCGGACTCACTCCGCCGGCCCGCTCCGCCGCCCCGCATCACCCCCGAATGGCCGCGATCCGCGCCCCTTCACGCCGCGGACGCCCCGCACGAGCCCGCTCCTCCGGCGCTCGGCTAGCCTCGGAGGCACCCGCGAGGAAGGCCTGCATGACCCACGACACCGCCTCGGCCGCCCCGACCCTCGAAGCCGTCGCCGCGCTGGCCGGAGTCTCCCGCGCGACGGTCAGCCGGGTCGTCAACGACTCCCCGCGCGTGAAGGACGGCGCCCGGACGGCCGTGCTCGCCGCGATCGAGCAGCTCGGCTACGTGCCCAACCGCGCCGCGCGCTCCCTCGCCAGCCGCCGCACGCAGACCGTCGCGCTCGTGGTGCCGGAGTCGGCGGCGAAGGTGTTCGCGGATCCGTTCCTCGCCTCGGTGGTGCAGGGCGCCGCGATGGCCTTCGCCGGCACCGAGTACACGCTCACCATCGTGATCGCGTCGGAGGCGGCTCCCGAGAAGACGCGGCGCTACCTGCTCGGCGGCAACGTCGACGGCGCGCTCGTCGTCTCGCACCACAGCGGCGACCACTCCTACGCGCAGCTCGGCGCCTCCCTCCCCGTGGTCTTCGGCGGGCGGCCGCTGACGGAGGAGGGCGGCAGCTACTTCGTCGACGTCGACAACACCGGAGCGGCGCGCACGGTCACCGAGCACCTCCTGGGCCTCGGCCGCACGGCCCCCGCGATGATCGCGAGCCGCCAGGACATGCCCGCCGCGATCGACCGCCTGTCCGGCTGGCGCTCGGCCGTCACCGCCGCGGGCCTCGACGACTCGCTCGTCGAGTACGGCGACTACTCGCCCGAGGACGGCGCGACCGCGATGCGCCGCCTGCTCGACTCCGGCCGGCCGATCGACGCGGTCTTCGCCTCCAACGACCAGATGGCGTCGGGCGCCCTGACGGCGCTGCGCGAGCGCGGCCTCACGGTGCCGGGCGACATCGCGCTCGCGGGATTCGACGGCGACTACTTCGCCGAGGCGAGCGAGCCGCGCCTCACCACGGTGCGCCAGCCCTCCACGGGCCTCGGCGAGGCGATGGCGGACGTGCTGGTGCGACTCCTGGCCGGCGAGGAGGTGCAGCGCGTGACGCTGCTGCCGACCGAGCTGCTGGTGCGCGGCTCCACGGTCGCGGGCGCGTGACCCCGCGCTGAGTGCGCTGACCCGTTCGCTGAGTCGCCCGGATCGGCTCCCCGCTGCGGTGTGTCGCGAGCCGATCCGGGCGACTCAGCGCTGGACGGGCTCGTCGGGGATCTCGAGCAGGTGGAAGGGGCCCCGGGGGAGCGGGCCTGTGCTCCACAGCGCGACGACGGCCCAGCCGAGGTCGGCGTGCGCGACGGCGCCCTCGGGCAGGGTCCGGGTGAACAGGGCGTAGTCGATCCCGTCGAGGGGGAGGGCGCTCACGTCCCACGCGGGCCGGTCGGCGGCCAGCTCCTGAGCCCGCGCCTCCGCCGCCACCATCGCCGCTCGCGTCCGGTCCCCGGGCAGGCCGGCGGGGATCACCGAGAGGAGGAGCGAGCCGATCGCGAGCGCGGCCGTCGCGACCGGGTCGGTGACGACTCCGTGCACCGAGCCGCGCGGCCCGAGGCGGACACCGGTCAGCCGCAGCGTGCGGACCGAGTACGAGCCGCCGCCCCGCTCGGCGCGGACCGAGAGGTCGTCGACGGGCCCGTCGTCCGTCCGCCCGCTCCCGTCGACGGACCACGGATCGGAAACGGGGACCAGCGCGCGCACGCCCTCATCCGACTCCCTGCTGCGCCGCCGGTCAAGAGGCGCAGCTGGAATGCGGCCCCGGCAGGCCGGCCGGTCGGTGGGGACGCGTCAGGCGCGGAGCGCTCGCAGGACCCGGTCGACGTGCCGCTCGACCCACGTGCCGGTGAAGGGGCCGCTCCGCAGGAGCCATCGGTGGAGGATCGGGCCGAGCAGGAGCTCCGCCGCGCCGGAGGGGTCGGCCGCTCCTCCACTCGCGAGACGCGCGGCGATCGCGCTCAGCTGGGGCTCGAGCAGCAGGGTGCGGTACTGCGCGGCGAGCTCGGTGTCGGTCTGGATCGCAGCGGTCACCGCGCGCAGGAGCGGCTCGGCCACTGGGTCGCTCAGCTCGGCGGCAGTGCCGGTGACCAGGAGGAGCAGGTCGGCGCGCAGATCTCCGGAGTCCGGGACGGCGACGGCCCCGTCAGGAGTCAGGCTCCGCGCGAGGAGCGCGTCGAAGAGGATCGCACCGGTGGAGGGCCAGCTGCGGTAGAGGGTCTGCTTCCCGACTCCGGCGCGGGCGGCGACGCCCTCCATCGTCAGGCGCGGAAGCCCCTCGGTCCCGACGAGGTCGAGCACGGCGGCGTGCACGCGCTGCCGTGTCCTGCTGGTGGCCATTCTCCGATCCTACTGCGAAACGAGACGGAGCGTCTTGTTCGGAGTAGCGTGCAGGCATGACCACTCGACAGACCTGGCTGATCACCGGAGCCTCCCGCGGGCTGGGGCGTGCGCTCGTCCTCGCGGCGCTCGCCGAGGGCCACTGCGTCCTGGCCGCAGTCCGGGGCGCGCACTCCCTGCCCGAGCACGAGCGGCTGCAGGTCCACCGGCTCGACGTCGCGGACTCCTCCGCAGCCGCCGGCGCCGTCGACGCGGCCACGGCGATCGAGGGGCGCCTCGACGTCCTCGTCGACAACGCGGGCTACGGGCTCATCGGCACGGCGGAGGAGGTGGGCGAGGACGAGGTGAGGGGGCTGCTGGACGTCGACCTGCTCGGTCCGCTCTGGCTCTGCCGGGCCGCGCTGCCTGTGATGCGGCGGCAGGGGTCCGGACACATCGTGCAGATCTCGACCGTCGGCGCGGTGGGGACGATGCCGACGCTCGGGGTCTACAACGCGGCGAAGTGGGGCCTCGAGGGCTGGACGGAGGCGATGGCCGCAGAGGTCGCCCCCTTCGGCGTCCGCGTGACGCTCGTGCAGCCCGGGGAGATCGCCACCGACTGGGCCGGCGGCAGCATGCGGTTCGCGGCGCCGATGCCGGAGTACGACGACCTGCGGCGGAAGCTCTTCGGAGCGGCCGAGGTCCCCTGGCCGACCGACGGTCCGCAGGGAGGCACGCCTCCGGCCGAGGTGGCGGCCGAGATCCTCGCGCACGTCGCTGATCGGAGCGACGCCCGGTTCCGTCTGCTCGTGGGCGACGACGCTCCCGGTCAGGTGCGCGCCGCGCTCGAGAAGCGCCTCGCGGACTACGCCCTCGACCCGCGCTGGGCTGCGTCCGCGCTCTGAGGGACCGCCGCTGAGGTGCCCGGATCGGCTGGCAGTTCCGGCGTGTCGCGAGCAGATCCAGGCACCTCAGTGCGGAGGCGTGAAGGCCCGCAGGCGCTGCTCAGAACTCCTCGTAGTTGTAGGGCTCCGGGTCCTCGTCGATCACGGGGCGCGCGATCGTGGCGCGGTTGCTCTTGATGCGGGAGCGGATGTCCTCGACGGCGGCCTCGACGGCGCCGGTGGTCGACTCCTCGTCCTTGATGGAGACCTCGACGGGGACGGCGACGAGCTCGCTGCTCGCGTCGAGCGTCATCTTCGCCTCGATGAGCTCGCCGTCCTCGGTGAACGCCGGGACCGTGACCGCTTCGGAGTGCTCCTGGCGGTCGATCGCGGTCACCAGGTCGAGGAGGGCCTCGGTCACGGCGTCGGTGGTCACGAAGCTCTTGGAGGCGTAGGTCAGCTGCTGCATGCCTCCACTCTCCCGAACGGGAGCGCCCCTCGCGCGGGGTTGCGCCTCGTCGGCCCAGCCCGTAGCGGAGGGTCAGCCCGCCCGGCGACGGCCTGCGGTCGTCGTCTGCGCCCGGCGCTGCGCCGAGACCGGTCGCGGGCTCACGGCACCGGCGCCGCGACCGGGACGGGACGCGCGGCGACCGCGGCCGCGCGCCGCGTCGCCCAGTTGTTCAGCAGCAGCGCCGTCACGACGATGGCCGCGCCGAGCAGGGCGACGGGCCCTGGCCGGTAGCCGCCCGCCATGCTGATCGCGAAGGTCGTGACCGGGACGAGGTTCTGGAAGAGCGTGCCGTTGAGGGCGCCGAGCAGTTTGATGCCGGCGTTCCACAGCAGCACGGCGACGACGCCGGCCAGGAGGATCAGGTAGGCCAGCTGCGGCCAGGCCGCGAGCACCTCGGCCCCGGTCGGCGGGTGCGCGGAGCCGGTGGCCGTCGCCACGGCGACCGCGACGGCGATCGAGGGGCAGCCGAGCGCGGTGGTGAGCGTCGAGTACCGCAGCGCCGACCAGCCGGGGAAGGCCGCGGCTCCGCGCGTGTAGACGACCCAGCAGATCGCTCCGAGCAGGGCGAGCAGCTCGCCGAATCCCAGCTCGCCGTCGAGGAGGAGGGCGACATCGCCGCGGGTGACGACGAGCGCGACTCCGGCGAGCGCGAGCAGGATGCAGCCGACGGTGGCGGCCGGCGGTAGGCGACGCGCGCCGATGCTCGCGAGCACCGCGCCGATCGCGGGCATCATCCCCATCATCAGGCTGACGTTCGGGGCCGAGGTGAACCGCAGAGCCGTGAAGGCGAGCAGGCCGAAGCCGGCGAATCCGGAGGCGCCGAGCAGCGCCAGCCGCCACCCGCGGCCGTCGAGCCGGAAGGCGCGGAGCCCCTCCGCCCGGGCGAGCAGCAGGGCGAGGACGACCGCGGCGGCCGTGTAGCGGATGAGGGTCATGAAGAAGGAGTCGACCGTCGCCGCGATGCTGTCCGCGACCGGCAGCATGCCGCCCCAGAGGATCGGCGGGATCAGGCAGAAGAGCAGACCTCGCGACCGCATGGCGCCCCTGACCCGTCGGGTGCGGCCGCCCCGGGCGGGGGCCGTCGCTCGATGGTGGACCCCGGCGGCTCGGCGCACAAGAGCGCCGCCGACCCCCCAACGGCCCGCCGCGGGGCCGAGCGGAGACGGGTGCGCCGGGTGTGGAGGAGGCTCGGCGAGCCGATTGACCTGCTACGACGAAGACGAAGAAGCCGCAAGGGCCTTGCGTGGCCCCTTTAGGGTGACAAAAATCACTTGCTTCCATCATCTCCGTGCCCCTAAATTGATCGCAGCACCCCCCGATGCTGTCCTCTGTCAGGCACTGCTCCGATCCCCCCGTCGGACGCGGTTCCTCACTCGGGTCGCGCCCACCCCGGCGACGACCTCCGTTCCGCGCGGGCGCTCATCAGCGCACATCGGCCCCCGGCCGCGGAGAGGAACAGTCATGAGGACACAGCCCGGTCACGGCGCGGACGAGCCGACGGCTCCCCGTCGCCGGGCGACCTGGGAGGCGCACGACGAAACGGCCGCGCGCCCGCTCTCGGGACGCCGCGCCGCCCGCTCCGGGCGCGAACGGGTCTCCGCGCCGCGCCGCCTGGCGTCCGCGCTGCCTGCCGGAGCGGTGACGGTTCCCGCCGCCCCGACCGCGGTGCTGGAGCGTCCGGCCGCCCCGTCCGCGGTGGTCGAGCGACCGGTCGTGCCGACCGCTGTCCTGGAGCGTCGGGCTGCGATGGTCGAGGGTCCGGCGGCGCCGACCGCCGTGGTCGAGCGTCCGTCCGCCGCGACCGCGCTCCTGGAGCGTCCGGCCGCCCCGACCGCGCTGCTCGAGCGTCCGCCGGCCCCCGCCGCGGTCCTCGAGCGCACCGTGCTCCCCGCCGTCGACGCCGACCGGCTCCCTCCGGCATCCACTCCGATTCGCGGCACGCGCCCCCGCAGCGGCCGCCGCGCCTCGTCGCGCATCGGCGACCTGGTCGCCGCCCTCCCCGCCCACAACGAGGAGGCCGGGATCGCCGCGGCGATCGAGGGCCTGCGCCGGCAGACCTGGCCGCCGGACCGGATCGTCGTCATCGCCGACAACTGCACCGACGCCACGGTCGAGATCGCTCTCGCGCACGGCGCCGAGGTGTTCGTCACCGTCGGGAACAGCCACAAGAAGGCGGGCGGCCTCAACCAGTTCCTCGCCGAGGTCCTCCCGGGGCTGCAGGACGACGACCTGGTGCTCGTGCAGGACGCCGACTCCGCGCTCGACCCCGGGTTCCTCGAGATCGCCCGCGGCAGGCTGCACGGCGGCATCGGCGCGGTCGGAGGAGTGTTCCGCGGCGGCGAGGGCGGCGGCTTCGTCGGCCACCTCCAGCGTAACGAGTACGCGCGCTACGCCCGCGACGTGCGCCGGCTGAACGGGAAGTGCCTCGTCGTCACGGGCACCGCGGCCGTGCTCCAGGTCGCCGTGATGCGCCGCATCAGCGCGGCCCGCCTGGCCGGCTCCCTCCCCTCCGGAGACGGCATCGGCGGCATCTACGACACCACGGTCCTCACCGAGGACAACGAGCTCACGTTCGCGATCCGCCACCTCGGCTACGACGTGCTGAGCCCCGCCGGCTGCACCCTCGTCACCGAGGTCATGCCGACCTGGGGAGACCTCTGGCGTCAGCGCCTGCGCTGGAAGCGCGGAGCGGTCGAGAACTGCGTGCAGTACGGCTTCACGCGGGTCACGGCTCCCTACTGGGGGCGCCAGCTGCTCACGATGCTCGGCTGCATCATCACCTACGTCTACCTGGCCACGATCGTCTACGCGGTCGGCTGGGGCGAGCTGAGCCTCCAGCCGTTCTGGCTGGCCGTCACCGCGATCTTCGTCGTCGAGCGGATCGTGACGGTCCGCGACCGCGGCTGGCGGTACATGCTCGCCGCCGCGTCGATGTACGAGCTCGTCGTCGACCTGTTCCTGCAGGTCGTCCACACCAAGGCCTACCTGGATGCGCTGACACGCCGTCGGCGCGACTGGTGAAACAGAGAGAGAGACATGTACAACCACATCGGAACAGCCGCCGGAGCCGGAGTCGGTGCCGGAACGCTCGCCATGACCGGGTTCGACTCGGTCTGGCTGGCCCTCGCGGCCTTCGCCCTCATCGCTGCGGGGACCGCCGTCCTGCGCATCGCTCCTCGCCGCAAGCGCGAGGTCTGAGACACGGTGGCGGGCGGGGGACAGCCCGCGCCCGTCACCGTCCCACGACCGCCGTCGCCGCGGAGGTCCGGCTCGCGGTGGTGTACCCGGTCTTCGTCCCGGTGACGGTCAGCGTGATCCGCTTCCCCGCCTGAGCCTTCGTGAGCGTGAACTGCGGCGACGTCGCTCCCGCGATGGCCGCGCCGTCCGCCTTCCACCGGTAGGTGAGGCTGACGGGAGTCGGCGTCCACGGACCCGGGGCTGCCGTGAGCACCGCTCCGACCCGGGCCGTGCCCGTGACGGTCGGCGTCGCGGCGCCGAGGGTGCCGGCGGCGACCGGTGCGGTCGGCTGCGAGGTCGTCGGGCCGGAGCCGTCGGCGGCGCTCACCGTCACGGTCACCCGCTTGCCGACCGCGGAGGAGGGGACCACGAGATCCGGACCCGTCATACCCGCGATGTCGACGCCTCCCGCCGCCCAGCGGTGCACGAGCGGTCCCGTCCGGCCGGCGGAGGAGGACAGTGTCGCGCCCACCGCGGCGGTCCCGACGACGACCGGAGCCGGCGCCGCGTCGGACCGGTAGACCGCGACGTGGTCGACGAGCATCGTCCCGCCGGAGCTCTTCGGGGCGGCCGCGCTGTCGCATCCGCACACGCCGTTCGGCAGCCCGCCCCCGATGGCGAGGTTCAGGATCAGCAGCACGTCGTTCGGGACCGCGGCCCGCCACGCGGCCGTCCCCACCTCCGACTCCCGCACCACGTGCCGGGTGACGCCGTCGACGAGGAACTCCACGCGCTCGTCGCCGGGCACGGTCCGGTCGAGCAGGGCGGAGTAGCGGTGGAACCCCGTCACGCAGGACGCGCAGTCCAGCATCCCGCTCGTCCGGCCGGCGGGCTCGTCGCAGGGGCCGCCGTCCGGCACCCCGCAGTGCAGCGTCTGGATCACCTGGGCGGTGCCGTTGACGGCCTCGAGCATGTCGAACTCGCCGGTCGCGGGCCAGTCGATGACGGCGTTCGCGTCCCGCCCGAGAGCCCAGAAGGCGGGCCAGTACCCGGTGGCCTGCGCGACATCCGGCAGCTGGATCGAGGCGGTCATCAGCAGTCGGCCGCCCGCCGGCGCCGAGAACGACTTGTCGGCGGTGACGATCCGCCCGGACGTCCATGCTCCGGCGGAGTCGCGGAGGGCGCGGATGCCCAGAGCGCCGCCGCCCGTGAGGAAGACGTTCGCCGTCGACGCGGTCGTCCGGTCGACCGCCCCGGTGCCCCAGGTGCCGACCTCGTGCTCCCACTGGCTCCCGACCGGCGCGCCAGCCGGCCCGGTGAAGTCGTCGCGCAGGAGCGTGGTCCAGCCCGGGGCGTCGGCGGGCGCCGCCGTGACGGCCTGGCCGGCGGACGAGGCGGTCGGAGTCGCGGACGCCGGTGCGAGGGCGGCGACCGCCTGCGGGGGCGTCGCCGCGAGCACTCCGAGGCACAGGGCCGCGAGGGCGAGGGCGAGTCGCGGCCGGTCGAGGAGTCGTGAAGGCATGGCGAGTCCTCTGCGTCGAAGGGGCGCGCAGGTGCACGCGCCTCGACGCTAGTGAGGAGTACTCGCTCTCCCTCCACCCTCCAGGCGGGGTGATCTCCGGGACGAAAGCTCACGACCGGGCTCGGCGGGGCCGGGTCCAGGGTGCTGGCAGAGGGGCGGCCGCCGTCGCCTCCGATCGCCCGTTCGAAGGAGAACACCATGCACCGTCGTCTCACGGCCACGCTCGCCGCGATCGCCCTCGCCCTCGGAGGGGCCGTCGCCGTCGCGACCCCCGCCTCCGCCGGGCAGCTCGTCTACCAGAACGGCGGCCCGGGCAACTGCTACGAGGTCCGCTCGCAGCGCGACTCCCTGGGTCGCGCGCAGGTCACGGTGTGGTGGCACTGCGACCAGGCGAGCAACGTCAAGGTCATCTGGAGGAACGGCCCGGACAGCGGCTGCAACAAGATGAGCGTCATCAACCGCAAGTTCAGCGACAGCTCGGGCGTCGCGTCCCGCTTCGACCGTCTCGTCTCCTGCTGACCCGGTCGGGCTGCCCCTGATCCCTTCCGCGAGACGCCGCTCCGGTACGCGGCACGCCGCAGAGGAGTACCCGAGCGGTCTCTCGCGGGAGGGAGGCGGCGGCGGCCCCGCTCAGTGCTCGGCGCGCCCCGAATCCTCGATGAGGCGCACCTTCACGTTCACGGCGAGCGGCCCCGAGACCGACGGGTCGGCGGCGAGCAGCGCGTGCATCCGCTCGCCCACCAGCCGGAGCGTCTCGGGGGCCGGCAGTGCGGCGGACGCGGCGATGTGCGCGCTCACCGTGGTGAACCCCTCCGACCGGTCGATGTCGACCAGCACGTCGGGCTGCCGCAGGTCCAGTTTCACGGCGAGCGCGTCGGCCGCGGCCTCGACGATCGGCTGGGCGGGATAGACCCCCGCGACGCCCTCGATGTCGCGGATCTCGGCGGTCAGCCGCTGCGAGAGCTCGGTGTCGTCGGTCATTCCCGCTCCTCCCGGTGGGGGTACACGTCGTCGACGGTCACGTCGATCGCGCCGACGGTCAGCTCGGTGTGGCGCTCGAGGGCGTAGCGGATGCGCTCGCGCAGGCGGTCGGCGGCCACGGCGACCGGCAGGCCGAACTCGAGGGCGCAGGTCACGTCGATCCGGACCACGGCGCCGGGAGCCGAGACGTCGCCGTCGAGGGTGCAGCGGCCCATGATGACGCCGCCCATCGTGTCGCCGGCGCGGCGGATCATCCCGCGCACGGCCGCCTCGGTGAGCGCCAGGCGGAGGGTCGGGTCGGGGTGGCGGACGGGGATGTCGCGGCCGGAGCGCACCTCGGAGCGGATCGCGTCGAGCAGGCCGGCGATCCAGACCTCGTCGCGGTCGGGCTCGCGGTCGGCCTCCTGCCGCAGCGCCCGCGCCGAGAGCTCGGTGAGGCGGGTGAGGTTCGCGAGAGCGAGCCGGCACGCGGCGGAGTTCTCGATCGAGGGGTCGCGCGGCTCGCGGCCGCGGTCGAGGTACTCGCCCAGCTCCTCGAGCGTGTGGCCGTCGAGGTCGTCCTCGGGCACGGCGGCGTCGTCGGTCATCGCCATGCCTCCAATTCGTGGAGCAGGAACCGACGGGCCCGGGCGAGGAGGCCGCGGACCGTCGAGACGGGGAGTTCGAGAGCGTCGGCGATCTCCTGGTAGCTGTAGCCGGCGGTCTCGCGGAGTAGCCAACAGCGTCGCTGATCAGCAGGCAATCGGTCCAGCGCTTCCCAGACCGCGTCCAGCTGGAGTCGTGCCTCGACGATGCGCTCGGGGGAGTGCTCGGGCGGCGCGGGCGGATCCCAGTCGTCGATGTCGTCGTGGCGGCGGCGGACGCGGATCCGGTCGATCGCCTTGTGGGTGACGATGCGCATCAGCCAGTTGCGGATGTGCGCCGGGCTGTCGAGATCGGCCAGACGCCGCCAGCCGGTGAGGAACGCCTCCTGCACCACGTCCTCGGACTCCGCCTCGGAGCCGAGAAGCTTCGCGGCGTAGACGCGCATGAGGGCGCCGTGGCGGCGGGCGAGCTGCTCGAACGCCTGCACGTCGCCGTCGACGGCGCGCGCGGCGAGGGTCGCGTCGGACGCGTTCAGGAGGGGGTCGTCGTCGATGAGCGCCTCCTCCGCGGTCCCGCGCGCGGTGTCCCCGCGCGCCGATGCCCTCAGTGTGGAGCGCCGTCCGGCATGACTACCAGCCTTGACAACGGGCCGGCGAATCCGCTGGCCGGATTGCGAGTGCCGCCGATGGGGGACGTCTCGAGACGGGATTCGTGACATTCCGGCTCCTCGACACGTCTTGATTCCGTACCCCTCGTGCGTCCCCGCGAGCGCACGGACCCCGAACCCGGAAGAAGTCCCCCATGCACTGCTCCCTCCGCCGCCGCCCCGGGCGGACGTCATGAGCGAGTCGACCTTCACCCTCGGCAGCCCGTTCGCGGGCGACGAGCGGGCCGACCGGCGCTACGAAGCCTCCGGCGACGATCCGTCCGCCGCGTCCGCCGTCTACTCCGAGGCGTACGGCGGAGGCGAGTTCCGCGTCGCTCCGTTGCAGCGCGGCTTCTCCTACCGCTACGCCGTCCGCGGCAGCGACCGGGTGACCCTGCGCACCTCCGACTGCTCCGGCGCCCTCACCGGCCAGGTCCCCCACCTGAAGGAGTACGTCGTCGGCTGGTTCCGCGCCGGAGGCGGACGCCTGAACCTGCCGCCGTTCACCCGGACCGGCGCGCTCTCGGCCCCGTTCCTGTTCCCCGCGGAGCGCCAGTTCGGGCTCGAGTTCGAGCCGCACCGGCAGAACCTCATCCACTTCGCCCCCGGGTTCCTCGAGGACGTCGCGACCGAGACGCACGCCGGCCCCCGCCAGCCCGTCTCCTTCGACCACGGGGCGGACGCCGACCCCGGCGTCCTCGCCCGCTGGCGCGCCGCGGTGACGGAGGCGAGCGCCGCGCTCGCGACGGCTGCGATCACTCCGCTCGTGCGCTTCACCGCCGAGCTCGACCTCGCCCGCGTGCTGCTCCTGCTGTTCCCGTGGCGCGCGTGGGACGTGCCGGCCGTGCTGCGGCGCCCGTCCGCCTCCCGCACCCGGGTGGCGCTCGACTTCCTCCAGCACCACGCCCACGAGCCGATCACTCCGGCCGACGCCGCCCGCGCGGCCGGTCTGCACACCCGCACGCTGCAGCAGGCGACGAAGCGGCACCTCGGAGTGTCGCCGTCGGTCTACCTGCGCGACGTGCGCCTGGACCGCGCCCACTCCGACCTGGTCGCCGGCGACCCCTGCTCGACCACCGTCGCCGCGGTCGCCCGCGAGTGGGGCTTCGGCAACCTCGGCCGCTTCGCGAGCGCGTACCAGGTGCGCTTCGACGAGAAGCCGAGCCACACGCTGCGCCGCTGACGCGCAGCCCCTGCGTGCCCGAGGGCCCGGACCGTCTCAGGACGGTGCCGGGCCCTCGTCGTCTCCGGGTGCGTCCCGAGGGACCGTCTCGGAGGATGCTCCATCGTGTCCTCCGACCGGTCTTCAGGACACGGACCTCGTGACACTCGGCGCCGGCTCAGCCCGGCTGATGCACGTGGATGTCGCTGCTCATCGTCACGCTGTTGAACTCGAGATACAGCTGCCCCTCGACGACCGACACGGTCAACGTGTTGCGGCGCTCGAGTACCGCGACCGCGGCATCCAGGAACCCCTGATCGAAGCTCTGCACGGTGATCTGCTCGAGCTGGTGGACGCGCTTGCCGGACCACGCCGCGATCACCTTGTCCGGGTTGCGATGCGTGTAGACCGTCGTGCGGTCGGCCAGTCTGCTCCCGAAGTGCAGTCGCTCGGCATCCGGCGCGCCCACCTCGATCCACGTGGTCAGCCTGCCGGTGAGATCGCGGACCAGCACCGCCGGCTCGGTCGCCGTCGACGAGATCCCCTCGCTGAACGTGATCCCCTCCACGTATTCGAGGCAGTACGCGAGCACGCGCGTCATCATGTACGCGTCGGTCTCGGAGGGGTGCCGAGCGGCTCGCAGCGTGATGTCCTCGTAGACGCCGCGGTCCACATCAGCCAGCTGTATCGCGAAGTTGTACATCACTGCGCCGGCTGCCACGTGTGCGAGCTTAGGTCCTCTCGCTCATCGAGGAGCGCGAGGCTTCTCCGGTGCCGGTGGGGGCATCGTGTCCGCGCGCCTCCTGGGGGAGCGCCTCCGCGACCAGGAGCTGGAGGCCTGGCTCGGGGTCAGCCGGACGCCGATCCGGGAGGCGCTGCTCCGGCTGGCCCGCGTCGGCCTCGTCTCGGCCAAGCCCGGCCGGGCGACGATCGTGACCCCCGCCACGGCCGAGAGCATCAGCGACGCCCAGCAGATCGCCGCCGCCATGCACGAGCTCGCCACGCGCCTCGCCGGCCCGGCCGTCACTGCGGAGGCGCTCGCCGCGATGGAGTCGGCGAACGACGACTTCGCGCGGGCGCTGGCAGACGGCGACGTCGAGTTGGCGCTGCGCTCCGACGACGCGTTCCACGCGGTGCTCACCGGGCTCAGCGGCAACGGGATGATCGAGGACGTGCTCGAGCAGGCCACTCCGCTCATCCGCCGTGCCGAGCGCCAGCGCTTCGCCTCCCTCGCGGCCCGCGGATCCGTGGAGCAGCACCGCGCGATCGTGGAGTCCCTCCGTGCGGGCGACACCGACGGTGCCGCCCGCCTCAGCCGCGAGAACTGGATGACGCTCGACCGCCACCTGCACTCGGCCTGACGCGCTGCTCCTCCGCGGGGAGGAGTCCGCGCTCGGTCATGCGCGAGGCCGACGCGATCGCATCCGCGACGAACCGCTCGGTCAGCTCGGCATACCCTCGCCCGCGCGCTCCGCATCCGTCCCGAGAGCGTAGCGCCGCCCTCCCCGCGCCTCCGCCGCCGGGATGCGGGTCGAGGCGGGTGCCGGGCGCGGCGCGGAACGACGGACGGCCGACGCGCGGGCGGCCGGAGCGCTCTGGAACACTCGAGCGAGGGGCGGGGGCTCCGGAGCGGGGGAGCCGTGGCGTCACGCTTCGTCGAGCTCGACGGTCTGCGCGGCCTCGCCGCCCTCGGCGTGGTCGTCTACCACTTCACCACCGCGTTCTCGCTCGATCATCCGGATGCACCGCCGGGATCCTTCGCGCTCCCGTTCGGCGAGTTCGGCGTCCAGCTCTTCTTCGTCATCAGCGGCTTCGTGATCCTGATGTCCGCGGACCGCGCGCGGCGGCCGTCGGACTTCGCGATCTCCCGCGTCAGCCGCCTCTACCCGGCCTACTGGATCGCGGTGGTCGTCTCGATCGTCGTCGGCGCTCTCGCCCGCGTCCCCGGCACCGACCTCACGCCGCTGGAGCTGCTGCTCAACTTCACGATGGTGCAGCGGTTGCTGCTGGTGCCCAACGTGAACGGCGCGTTCTGGACGCTGGCCGTCGAGATGCAGTTCTACCTGCTGGTGCTGCTCGTGCTCGTCCTCACGAAGTGCCGGTTCACGGATCGGCTGGTCCGCGTGCTGGTGGTCGTCTGGCTCGGCGTCGCCGTGACCGCCTCCGTCGCCGCCCACCTCGCCTCGGGAGGCGTCGACGTCGTCTCGGCGCCGGTCGCCGTCCGGGTCCTGGCGAACCTGACGCTGGCCGAGTACGGACCGCTCTTCTGCGTCGGGATGCTGCTGTTCCTCTCGCGACGCCAGGGGCGCTTCGAGCTCCTCGCCGTGCCGGCGGCTCTGATCGCGGCCCTGAACGCCCAGCTCCTCCACGGCGGGCCGGACGGAGCAGTCGTCCTCGGCGTCTGCGCGGCCGTCGCGGTCGTCGCGATGCGGCGCCGGACCGCCGTGCTGAGATGGGCGCCGCTGCTCTGGCTCGGGCGGATCAGCTACTCGCTCTACATCCTCCATCTGGTCGTGGGCAGCGCGATCGTCAGCGCGCTCTGGCCGCTGATCGGCCGCGACGGAGCCGGACTCGTCGCCTTCGTCGTCGTCCTCCTGCTGTCGTGGGGCGTCAACGCGGTCGCCGAGGAGCGGTGGAGCCCCGCCTGGCGCCGCGCCCTCACCCGTCGGCGCGACCGCCGGTTCCCGGCGGGGACGGCGACCGTGGCCTGAAGCGGCCTGTGCAGTCCGCTGGCCGCTCAGCGAGTGCGCCGCGGGGGCCTATGGACGCCGGTGGCCGCGAAACGCATCTCCGCTCGACGTTCCCTGCACCTTTGCTGAACCACCGGGACGTCCGGGCCGCGGGTCACGTCTTCATCATGTGCCACGGATCGTGAGCACCGCGGCCCCGGCCACGACCTCTGACCATCTGGAGAAGATCATGACCAACGTCACCCCCACCAGCCTCGCCAACGCCTCCTCGGCCAAGCACGGCACCGCCACCTCGGCCGGCAAGAACACGATCGCCGACGGCGTCGTCGAGAAGGTCGCCGGCATCGCGGCCCGCGAGGTCCCCGGCGTGCACGACCTGGGCAACGGCGCCGCCCGCGCCATCGGCGCCATCCGCAACGCGATCAACGCGCAGGACCGCGGCCAGGGCATCTCCGTCGAGGTCGGCGAGAAGCAGGTCGCCGCCGACATCACCGTCGTCGCCGAGTACCCCGTCGCGCTGCAGAAGCTCGCCGACAGCATCCGCTCCGCCGTCTCCGAGGCCATCTCCTCGGTCGTCGGCATGGAGGTCGCCGAGGTGAACGTCACCATCTCCGACGTCTTCATCCCCTCGGACGACAAGGACGACGAGACCGAGAGCCGCGTCAAGTGACTCCGTCCCACATCGGCCTGGTCCTCGGCGCGGTCCTCGCGCTGACCGCTCTCGTCTTCGGCTTCTGGGCGCTCCTCTGGGTCGCGCTCGTCATGGCGATCGGCTACGGCGTCGGGCGGGTCGTCGAGGGCAAGCTCGACCTGCGCTCCCTCGGCGACACCCTCCGCGGGCGGCGGTCCTCGTGACCGCGGCGGTGATGGCCGACGAGGCCAGCCACGGCCGCACGACGATCAGCTCGCGCGCCGTGCGCCGGGTCGTGTCGGCCGTCACCGCGAAGGCGCTGGACGTGAACTCGTCCGACGTGTCCGTCGAGCTCGACGACGAGGGAGGACGCCTCCACGTCGTCGCGCACGCCCCCATCCACGTCACGCCCCTGGGCGAGGCGGGCCGCCGCTCCTCCGGGACGCTGCTGGACCGACTCAGCCGGGCGCAGACGACCATCCGCTCGCGCTGCCTCGAACTGACGGGCTCCACGATCGGCCGGGTCGACCTCCGGATCACCGGTGCCGACCTCCGAGAACGAAGGAGGGTGTCGTGACGACTCCCACCACTGCCGGCCGGGCGCTCTACCCGCGCCTGGTGCGGCGCGAGACGCACTCGTCCCGCTCCGGATCGGCGATCGTCCTCGCCGTCCTGCTCATCCTCCTGTTCGCGTGGCTGGGCACGGAGGCGGTCCTCGCCGTCCTCGGCCAGCCCGCGCTGCTCGTGGCCCCGCAGGACGGAGCGTCCTCGCTGCTCAACGCGGCCGCGGCGCCCATCGCGCTGACCGCCGCCGCCGGCGCCGTGCTCGCGCTGATCGGGCTCGTCCTGATCGTCGTGTCGCTCAAGCCCGGCCGTCGCGGCCGTCGCGCCGTCAGCACCGACCGCACCGCGGCGATCGTCGACGACCGCGTCATCGCGCAGGCCGTCGCCCGCACCGCCGGCTACGCCGGTGACGTCGACCCGGACAACGTGTCGGTGTCGGTCGGATCCCGCGTCGTCGACGTGACGGTCTCCCGCACCTCCGGCCGCAGCATCGACGTCACGCCGATCCGCGAGGCCGTCGACGCCGAGCTCGCCACGTTCGACTGCACCCCGCGCCTGCGCTCCAAGGTGCGCCTGTCCGAGAAGGGAACGGTCCGCTGATGACCACCACGAACCGATTCCTCAACCGGCTGCTCCTGTTCGTCGTGGGCCTCGTCCTCCTCCTCGCCGGCGGCGCCGTCGCGGTGGGGTCGCTGCTCCCGCAGGTGCAGGAGAACGTGTCCACCGCCGCGCAGGACGCGGCCGACCCCACGAGCCAGGCCCTCTCGGGCGGCACCCCGTGGATCCTCTGGGTCATCGCGGTCGTCGCGCTCGTCCTCATCCTGCTGCTGGTGCGCTTCATCGTGCGCCAGGGCCGCGGCCGCACCGCCACGCTGCTGCGCGTCGGCTCCGGAGAGGGAGCGGGAACGCCCACGGGCGGCTCCGTCACCATCGACGCGAAGGTCGCCGAGCAGGTCCTCGAGGAGGCACTGTCGCAGGAGCCGTCCATCGTCGCGGTCGACGTGACCGCGTTCGAGATCAAGCACCAGAAGGTGCTGCGCGTCACCGCGCACACCCGCCGCGGCGCCTCGCCCGCCCGCACCCGGCAGACGGTCGACCAGGCCGTCCGCCAGTGGGACGCCCTCCTCGGCGAGGAGACGCCCGTCGTCATCCAGATCGTCAGTGGTCTGCGGACGAAGATGAGCGGCACCGCCCGCGTGCAGTAGCCGCCGGCACCACCGTCCGGCCCTCTCGATCGGGAGGGCCGGAGAGCCCCGCTCAGGCGGGATGGAAGTCTTTCTGAAGGAGCACCCCATGTCCGATCCGATGGAGCCCGGCACCGTCGAGCTCATCCGCACCGATGAGCAGCCGACCCCGAACGAGCAGAGTCGGCGCGAGTCCGCCCGCCGCGACGGGAAGCCGTCCGAGCCCGAGTCGACCGAGAGCCGGGTCGCGACCGCCGCCGGCGAGAGCGCCCAGCGCGTGTCCGGCGTCCACCACCTCGGTGGAGCCGTCGCCCGCGGCCTCGACCGCGCCTCCCGCCGCGTGCTGGGCACCAGCACCGTCCCCGGAGTCACGGTCTCGAAGGCCGACGGCGTCACCACCGTCGACATCGACCTCGTCGTCGAGTACCCCCACCCCGTCC
Source organism: Rathayibacter sp. AY1B4 (assembly GCF_002932815.1). NCBI lineage: Bacteria > Bacillati > Actinomycetota > Actinomycetes > Micrococcales > Microbacteriaceae > Rathayibacter > Rathayibacter sp. AY1B4. Next base: position 17,919 of record NZ_PSWN01000008.1, read on the forward strand.
GCGAGGTCCTGGACGCCGTGCGCGATCAGGTGCAGCGCGTGGCGGAGCCGGTCGCCGGCGGCCACGTCGTCGTCAACGTCGAGGCGACCGACGTCCACGGCCCGTTCGACCCGATCGAGAAGCCGGAGGAGGACGAGGAGCCGCTCGTCGACACCGCCAAGCGCGCCGCGTCCGACGCCCGCGACTCCGCCAAGGAGGCCGCCGGGAACGCTCGCGACGCCGTCTCCGGTGCCGTCGACTCCGCCCGCGGACGTCTGGCGGACGCCGCCGACGACGCCGCTGACGCGATGGACCGTGCGGCCGACGAGCGCGACGAGCGCGCAGCCGCCCAGAAGACGGCCGACGACGAGCGCGCCGCCGAGCGCGACGAGGACGACCCCCGCGTCGAGACGCACGCGGCCCCGGCCGTCGTCGAGACCGCGGAGTTCGTGGTCCGCGTCCAGGTCGAGCCGGTCGACGACGACGGCGACCCCCGCACCGCGACCGTCGAGGTCGCTCCTGCGGAGGAGTCCGAGCACGTCGAGCGCGACGAGGCCGCGGCCGATCGCGACGCCGCGTCCGACGACGCCCACGCCCACCGCTCCGAGGACGACCGCGCGTCGTCCGCCGCCGGTCGGGAGTAGTCCCGTGCGCACCCGCCCGTACGGCGCGCGACGCAAGCCGCGCGCGGCCTGGATCGCGCTCGGCACGGGCGTCGTGCTCTCGTTCGTGGTCGTCGTCGCCGTGCTGCTGCCCGTCCTCGGGCTGATCGGCGCGGCCGACGGCACCACGGCCGGGGCGCTCGATGTCCCGGTCGGCGCGATCGTCCTCTCGATCGTCCTCAGCTACGCGGTCGGCCTGGCCTGCCTCGCCGTCGCGTTCCTCTCCCGCAACGCGGCCCTCGCCTGGGTCGCCGCAGTGGCCGCCGTCATCGCGACGCTCATCGGCTCGATCTGGCCGCTCGTCGCGACCGGATTCGCCAGCGTCGACCAGGCGAAGGACGTCATCCCCTTCATCCAGGACCTGATCGCCCGGGTCCGGGGGTAGCGTCGGGGCGATGAGCTCCGACTACCTCCGCGCCTACGACGACCAGCTCCGCTCCGACGCCGAGACCCCGAGCGCCGTCTCCGTGACGCGCGAAGGGCCTCTGCGTCTGGTGACCTTCGCCGGCGGACGCGGCTTCGTCACCTACCGCGACCTCGCCGGCGCCTCCTCCGCGGAGATCGCCCGCCTGGTCGCCGCGGCCTGCGCGCACTTCGACGCCGATCCCGGCATCACCCGCGTCGAGTGGAAGACCCGCGGCCATGACGAGGCCCCCGGCCTGCACGACGCGCTCGTCGCGAACGGCTTCGCGCCGGACGAGGCCGAGTCGATCATGATCGGCCCGGTCGAGGCGCTGCTCTCGGACCGGCCCGTCCCGGAGGGGGTCGTGCTGCGGCGCGTCATCGACGAGCCGGACGTCCGCGCGTTCAGCGCCATGATCGACGCCGCCTTCGAGGAGGAGGTCGACGTGTCGATCGCCGATTCGCTCGTCGCCCGCCTGGCGCGCGGCGACGGCATGGAGCTGTGGGTCGCCGAGGTCGACGGGCGCATGGCGTCCGGCGGCCGGCTCGAGCCCGTCCCGGGCACCGCCTTCGCCGGCATCTGGGGCGGAGCGACGCTGCCGGAGTACCGCGGACGCGGGCTCTACGGCCTGGTCACGGCCGCCCGCGCCGCCTCCGCTCGAGCCCTCGGGAAGACCCTCGTGCACAGCGACTCGACCGAGTACTCGCGGCCCATCCTGGAGCGCGCGGGCCTGGTCCGGGTGTCGACGACGACTCCGTACCGTCGACGTCGTCCGTAGTCCGCGCTCCGTGGGTTCGCGGGGATCCCGAGACGCGCGCTGAGCGCGCTACTCGATCAGCACGGCGGGGACCCTTGCTGGTCGAGTAGCGGCGCAACGGCGGATCGAGACCCGCCCCTTCGAGCGTGGGGGATCTCGATACGCGCGCTACTCGATCAGCGTGGAGACCTGGTGAGACCCGCCCGATCGTGCGCGCGCTGCTCCGATCAGCTCGGGGACGTGATCTCGAGCGCGATGTTGTCGGGGTCGCGGAACTCGAGGAGGCTCATGCCGCCGGCGTCCTTGATCGGCTCGTGGGCGATGCCGAGGTCGTCGAGCACGGCCGCGGCGGCCTTCAGCGCGTCGAGGTCGGGGACGGTGAAGCTGACGTGGTCGAGTCCGACCCGGTCCTCGTCGAAGCGGTCGTCGCCGGGCGCGACGGGGCGCAGGCCGAGCAGTCCGCCCGGGAACTGGTAGATCACCCCGCCGAAGACGAACGCCAGCTGCTCCTTCTCCTCCGGCGACGCGTCGGCCGGCGGCGCCTCGAAGGCGACGTCGAAGCCGAAGACGGAGTCGTAGAAGGGGCGCGAGACGGCGATGTCGCGGACGGTGAGTCGGACGTGGTTGTAGTCGACAGCGGGGATCGGCACAGGGGTTCCTCTCGGCGGGGCGGGCGGAGTGCCCGTCTCCAGTGGTTCGGAGGCGGCGGGCCGCCGGTTCGGGGCTGGCGCCGCCTCCGAGGATCGGGTAGCGCGTCAGTCCAGCTCGGTCGGGCGCGCCGGCTCGGCCAGCAGGGCGCGCGCCGCCATCCCGATCACCGCGCTGTAGGTGGGGTAGGCGAAGCGGACGTTCGCGAGGGTCGCGAGGTCGACTCCGGCTGCCATCGCCGTGGTCACCGACTGCACGACCTCGATCGCGTTCTCGCCGACCGCGTGCGCACCGAGCAGCAGCTCGCGGCGCCGGTCGGCGATCAGCGTGAGGAACCCGTTCTCGCGGTCGTCGATGACGGCGCGGTCCAGGTGCGAGAACGGCACCGAGGCGACGACGCACTGCGGGTCGCGCTCGCGGGCCTGCTCCTGCGTGAAGCCGACGCCCGCGTAGTCAGGGTCCGTGAATCCGCCCGCGGGCAGGAGGAACTGGGGCGTGCGCCGGTTCGCGCCGAGCACCGCGTTCTCGGCGGCGGCCTCCGCCTCGAACTGCGCCGCCTGGACGAGCATGTCGCGCCCGTTCGCGTCGCCGACCGCGAAGATGTGCGGCACGACGGTGCGGAAGTACTGGTCGGCGGGGATCGCGGAGCGGACGACCTCGATGCCCGCGTTCTCGAGTCCGAGGTCCTCGACGTCGGCGGGCCAGCCGGTGGCCATGATCACCACGTCGACCTCGGCCGTCCGGTCCTCGCCGCCCTCGCGCCACGCGATCGCGAGCGAGCCGTCGTCCTGCCGCTCGATGCCCGACACCGTCTCGATCCCGGTGCGGACGCGGACGCCCTGGCGCTCGAAGGCGGCGCCGACCTGCTCGGAGATGCTGGAGTCGGAGGTCATCAGGATCCGCGGGGCGACGTCGAGGAGCGTCACCTCCGAGCCGAAGGCGTTGAAGACGGTGACGAGCTGGGCGCCCGTGTTGCCGCCGCCGATCACGGCGACGCGGCGCGGCAGCTCGGTCAGCCCGAGCACGTCCTCCGGCACGGTCGCGAGCTCGGCGCCCGGGATCGGCAGCCGCCGCGAGTGCCCGCCGACGCAGACCATGATCGAGCGCGCGCGGATCCGCCGCCCGCTGTCGAGCACGAGGGTGCTCTCGTCGACGAAGCGGGCGCGGCCCTCGTGGATCAGGTCGACCCCCGCCTCCTCGAACCGCTGCGCCTCGCGCTTGATCGAGCGCACCAGGTCGACGCGCTCGTGCACGTGGCGCACGGTCGCGGCCCAGTCGAGGACGGGAGTGCCGATCTCGATCCCGTAGTCGCCGGCGGAGCGGGTCTCGCGCATCATCCGCGCCGTCTTCGCCAGGACGCGGGTGGGCACGCAGCCGGTGTTGACGCAGGTGCCGCCGACGCGCGCGGCCTCGAGCACGACCACGCGCGCTCCCAGCTCCGCGGCGCGGAGGGCGGCGGCCGTCCCCGCGGGTCCTGCGCCGATGACGGCGACGTCGTACTCGGCCTGCTCGGGAGTGCTGTCGGGCACGGGGACCTCCGGTTCTGGGTGTGCTCCGATCCTGCCGCTCCGCGCCCGGCAGCACCCGGCCTTGACAGCCCGCCCGCGGACCGGCGCCGCGGGCGTCCCGACGCTGAACATCGGCCGAGGACGGTTGCCCGGCGGGCGCCCGGCACGGTGGGATGACCGGGTGGGCTGCGGCGGGGGACTCGAGCGGAAGGCGCTCCGATGAGCGCCCGCACCTTCGGGGTGGAGGAGGAGTACCTCCTCGTCGACGCCGGCACGTTCCTCCCGGCGCCCGCGGCGCCGCTGCTGCTCGGCTCCGTCCGCGGCTCCGCGGCGGTCGCCCTGGCGGCCGAGCTCAAGGCGGAGCAGATCGAGGCGGTCGGCTCGCCCGCCCGCACGTACGACGCGCTGCTGGCCGGACTGCGCGAGGGCCGCCGCCTGGCCGACGACTCCGCCCGCGAGGTCGGTGCCCGCGCCGTCGCGGTCGCGACCAGCCCCGCCGCGTTCGAGCCGCACCTCTCGGCCGACGAGCGCTACGACCGGATGGCCGAGCGCTTCGGCCTCGTCGCCCGCGAGCAGTTCACCTGCGGCCTGCACGTCCATGTCGGGATCGGGTCGCCGGAGGAGGGCATCGCGGTCCTCGACCGGCTGCGCGGCTGGCTGCCCGCCCTCCTCGCCCTGAGCACCAACTCCCCGCTGAGCGCCGGCGTCGACACCGGCTTCGCCAGCTGGCGCTACCAGTCGTGGGGGCGCTGGCCCACCGCCGGCCCGGTCGGCATCTGGGGCGACCTCGAGCAGTACCGGAGCGTCGTCGCCTCCCTCACGTCCTGCGGCGTGCTGCTGGACGAGGGGATGCTCTACTTCGACGCCCGTCTCTCCCGTGCGCACCCGACCGTCGAGGTGCGCATCGCCGACGTCCCGCTGCACGCCGAGGACTCGGCGCTGATCGCCGTCCTGATCCGGGCGCTCGCCGAGACGGCCGTGCGCGACGCGGGCTCCGGGGTCCCGCCCGTGCCGCTGCCGACTCCGGTGATCGCCGTCTCCTCCTGGCTGGCGAGCCGCCACGGCACGACCGGCGACCTGATCGATCCGGTCGACGGCTGCCCGGCCCCCGCCTCCGCGGTACTGGCGCGCCTGCTCGACCACGCGGGTCGGGCGCTGGCGGAGTCGGGCGACGAGGAGGTCGCGGCGTGCGGCGTCGAGCGGGTCCTGGCGCGGGGCACGGGCGCCGAGCGGCAGCGCGCGGTGTGGGAGCGGACGGCGTCCGCGGCCGAGGTGATCGCGGACGCGGCGGAGGCGACGCGCGCCTAGCGGCTCGCTGGTCGCGGGCTCACGGCTCGCTGGTCGCGGCCTCGGCGGTTCAGGGCTCGCTGGTCGCGGGGTCCGGTGACCCGGACTCCACCGTTCCGGACTCCACCGATCCGGACTCCGCCGCCTCGGGCTGCGGCGACTCCGGCACCAGCTGGTAGCCGCCCTCGATCGTCCCGTCCGGGCGGAGCAGGATCTGCGTGTACACCGGGGCGCCGCTGCGGAGCGTCGTGCCGCTGACCCGGAGGGGCTCCCCGGCGAAGAACGCCTCCGAGCCGGTGCAGCCGGCGAAGAAGGACGCGTCCGGGCGCTGCACGGCGAGGCACACCGTGGTGCCGTTCGGCTCGGTGATCAGCAGGCGGTCGTTCTCGGCGGTGTCGAACCCGGAGCCGTAGACGACGGCCTCTCCGGCGAGCAGGGCGAGGCCCGGCGGGACGTCGGTGGTCGGCTCCCAGCCCTCGACGAGCGCGGCGAAGCGGTCGGCGGGATCCGCGGAGGCGGTCGGCGGGGCGACGGGGTCCGCGGGCGGAGGGAGGAGGAGCGCGGTGGGGACGATCGCGCCGACCGCGGCTCCGCCGACGATCGCGGCGGCGAGCACGAGGCGGCGGCGGCGCGGGTGCGGCGTCCGCGGGGCCGGCCGGTCGGGGTGCCCGGCGGGCGCCTCCGCAGTCTCGGAGCCGGCGGTCACCGACAGCGGGAGTGCGGTCGCGGGCAGGGGGAGACGCGAGTCGATCGCCGTCCCGGGATGCGCCGCGCCCGGCTGCGCTCCGGACGGCGCGGCCCCGGTCTGCGCGCCGGACCGCGTCACTCCGGGAGGAGCGTCCTCCGCCTCCAGCTCGCCGAGCCGTCGCAGCGCCTCGCGCCGCTCGTCCCGGTCGGCGCCGTCGTCGCGGGGTCGGGCCGACAGGATCCGCTCGAGATCCCTGCGCTCGTCGTCCTCGGCCTGCACTCCGACAGTATGGCGGCGCCGGACGCGGGAACGGCCCGCCACCCCCGGGACGCCGCCTTCTCAGCGGTGTCCCGGTGGCCGCGGGCCGTTCCGGTGCGGGCGTCAGCCCGACGGGTTCTCGACCGGGTCGCCCTCGGGGTCGGTGGCCGTCTCGGGGTCGACGTGCTCGGGGTCGATGGTCTGCGGGTCCTCGGGAGTGTTCTTCTCGGTCATCGGATCCTCCTTGTCGCTGGATGCGGAACGTGCGGACAGGTTCCACGCTACGGCGGGAGCTCCGTGGAGCGCGCCCGGTTGACTCCGCCGCCCGCTGTCCGGAACCGAGGTCAGGAGCGGCGGATCCGCCCGAGCGGCCCGTCACGCTGCTCCTGGCCTCGGCTCCGGACGCCGCTCGCCTCAGCCGACCCCTTCACCCGTGGCAGCCGCGGGCCTCCACCGCAAGGCCTGGCAGCGCTCTCGCGCGATTCGTACGCTGAACCCATCGAGCCGAGGAGCAGCAGCGCCACATGATCCGCACCACCGTCACCGTCGAGGGCAAGACCTACGGGCTGTCCCAGGGGACCGACGTCGCCGAGCTGAAGCGGTCGGCGACCGAGGCGACACAGGCCGGAGGAGGCCTCGTCGACTTCGTGATCGTGGGCAACCGCCAGGTCAGCGTCCTGATCTCGACGGGTGTTCCGGTGATCTTCGAGGAGCTCGAGGTGCCGGACGACGACCGCGACACCGGTGACGTCCACCAGCCGTGGGACGACATCGACTACCTCGACTGACCCCGTCCTCCCGGCCGCGCCGTGTCGCTGCCGGGTCCCAGACGCCTGAGGGGCGCCGCCGGCTGGACCCGGCGTCTCTCGGGCACCTCGTGCCGCGCTACTCCGCGGACTCGCTCTCGGCCAGCTCGCCCTCGACCAGCGTGCGGGCGGCCGAGGCGAGGGCCGAGCGGATGCGCTCCGCCGGCTCCTGCAGCATCGCCGCGATCGCGTCGACGTCGTGGCCGCCGGTGTGCCGGAGCAGCCAGGCCTGGCGCTCGAGCGTCGGCAGGGCGTGCAGGCGGCGGTGGAAGCCCGAGCGCAGCAGGTCGTCCTCGCGGATCGCCGGCGGGGCCTGCTCGGCGCGCTCCATCGCGGAGCCGCCGCGCTGCACGCTCGCGCGTCCGACCTCGGAGCGCATCAGGTCGAGGGCGCCCGTGTCGTCGAGTCCCTGCGGCCGTCCGCTGCGGACGGTGACCGCCGCGTGGCGGAGGGCGGCGCTCGCCGCGGAGTCCGACAGCGTGAGGCGGTAGGCGTACGCGTAGAGGCCGAGGGCGCGGTTCTCGAGGGCGCGGCCGGCGAGCAGCTCGCCCTGCTGCTGCGACTGCGTCATGCCGACGGCGGCGACGGGTCTGTCGTAGGTGGTCACGGTGACTCCTCGGCTCCGCGCGCTCCCGGTCGGGAAACGCGTCGGAGGCGATGCTAGGGAGTCGAGAACGATCGTTCTACCCTTGACTTCTCAGATTCTTTTTCGATGCGTGCGCATGGAAGCGCTTTCCCGACAACCGTCCCGGAAAGTGGAAGCGCTCTCACTCCCGCGCCGAGAGGATGCAGAACTCGTTGCCCTCCGGGTCGGCGAGCACGACCCAGGACTGCTCGCCCTGCCCGACATCGGACCGCGTCGCCCCCAGGCCGACCAGCCGCGCGACCTCCGCCTCCTGGTCGTCCGGCACGAAATCCAGGTGCAGGCGGTTCTTCACGGTCTTGCGCTCGGGCACGTCGAGGAAGAGCAGGCTCGGCCCGCGGCCCGACGGGGCGAGCAGCTCGATGCCGTCCTCGTCCTCGTCCACGACGTCCCAGCCGAGCGCCTCCTGCCACCAGTGCCCGAGGGTCCGGAAGTCGGTGCAGTCGACGATGATCTCTTCGAGTCGGAGGGCCATGCACCGACGCTAATCGGCGCGGGGCGTGTCGGGGAAGTGCGTCCGGCGGGTCCGCGCGGCGCCGCGGCTCCGTCCGGCCGTGTCGTCCGCGGGGACGGGTGCCCGTGCCGCTTCGGCACGAGCGCTGGCGGCCGGAGCGGCGGCGCGGCATCCTCGACGCGGGTGCCCCTGCGCCCGGGGACGAGGAGCAGCATGAGCACCGCACGCGAGCAGTGGGAGGCGCGCTACGCCGACTCCGATCGGATCTGGTCGGGCCGGCCGAACGCGACGCTGGTCGGGCTGGTCGGCTCGCTGCCGCCGGGCCGCGCCCTCGACCTCGGCGCCGGCGAGGGGGCGGACGCGCTGTGGCTGGCGTCGCTCGGCTGGCGCGTCACCGGGCTCGACCTCTCCGAGACGGCGCTGGGCCGGGCGCGCGCGGCCGCGGCCGAGCGGGGCGCCGACGTGGACTTCGTGCAGGCCGACCTCGCCGAGGACTGGCCGGTCGTGGGGGAGTTCGACCTGGTGACGGCGAGCTTCCTGCACTCGATGGCCGAGTTCCCGCGGATCGACGTGCTGCGGCGGGCGGCCTCCGTCGTCGCTCCCGGCGGCCGCCTCGCCGTCGTCTCGCACGCCGCACCCCCGCCGTGGGCGAGCGGCGACGACCACCGCCACGGAGCGATGCACCTCGTCGGCCCCGAGGAGGAGCTCGCCGAGCTGGCCCTCGACCCGGCCGAGTGGACCGCGGAGCTCGTCGAGACGCGGGAGCGCGCCGTGACCGCTCCCGACGGCACGGCAGCCGTGCTCCTGGACGGCGTGATACTCCTGCAGCGACGCGGCTGAGCAGGCGCCGCTCGAGGACCCGCGGCCGGGCTAGCGTGGTCCGCGATCCCGACCCCGCAGGAGGCGCCGATGCCGCTCGATCCGTACCTCGCCGCCCGGCTGCCCCTCCTGGCCGGCCTCGCGTATCCGCTCGACGCCGAGCAGGCCGCCCGCATGGCCGCGTTCGAGGAGGATCCGGGGCCCTGGTCGCTGCCGGAGGGGATCGACGTCGTCGCGGAGACGGCGTCCGGCCCGCACGGACCGGTCCCGCTGCGCGTGTACTCGCCCGCCGCGCCCGAACGCGCTCTGCTCTGGGTGCACGGAGGAGGATTCGCCGCCGGGAGCGTCGACATGCGCGAGTCGCACGTCGTCGCGGCGGAGCTCGCCCACCGGGCGCGGGCCCGGGTCGTCTCCGTCGACTACCGGCTCGCCGGCCCCGACGTCCGCTACCCCGTGCCGCTGGACGACGTGCACGCCGCCTGGCGGCACCTCCGCTCCGAGGAGTCCGGATCCACGCCCGTCGCGATCGGCGGCGCGAGCGCGGGAGCGGCCCTGGCCCTCGGCGCGGTCCTCCGCGAGCGCGACGCCGGTGCGCGGCTGCCGGAGCACGTGCTCCTGGCCTACCCCTTCGCCCACTTCCCCAACCCCGCCGTCGACGACGCGATCGCGGTCGAGCTGCGCGAGCTGCCGCCGGTCCTCCGCTTCCCTCCGTCGAGCATCGAGGGCATGGTGCGCACCTACCTCGGGCGGATCTCCGACCTCCCCGTCGAGGCGCTGCCCGGCTCCGCGCCGCTGGCGGGTCTGCCTCCGGTCACGGTCCTCGTGAACGAGTACGACGAGCTGCGGGGGTCGGCCGAGCTGCTCCTGCGCCAGCTCGCGGAGGCGGGCGTCGCCGTGACCGGGCACCTGGCCGCCGGCATGCCCCACGGGCACCTCAACCGGACGCCGGCGCTGCCCGAGGTCGACCGCTCGCTGCACCTCTTCGCGGCTCAGCTGCGCGCGATGGGCTGAGGCGCTCGGCCCCGTCCCGTCCGCTCTGCCCCGCTCAGCTCAGGCGCGGTCCGCACCGTCCCGCTCAGGCGCGGTCGTGCAGGGTGACGTGGTAGCCGTCCGGGTCGGCGAAGGTGAAGGTGCGCCCGAACGGGCCGTCGATCGGAGCCGCGACGACGGGGTGCCCGTCGGCGACGAGCGCGTCGTGGATCTCCTGCACGCCGGTCGCGTGCAGCCAGAGCGCGGCGCCCACACCGGGGCGGGAGGCGGAGTCGAGGTCGGTGCCGGGCGCGAGGTCGCGCAGGGCGAAGGCGATCGGAGTCGTCGCGAAGACGACGGCGTGCGGCGGGCCGGCGGGCGAGCGGACCAGGCCGAGGTACTGCTCGTAGAACGCCTGGGACGCCGCGAGGTCGCGGACCTGGAGCGAGACGAAGTCGGGGCCGGTGACGGGCATGGGGTTCCTCCTCGGTTGTGTCAGCTTTCTGACACACCGGAGCGTATGTCAGAATACTGACATGAGTCAAGACGGCATCGACCTCGAGACCTCGCTCGGCTACCTCCTCAAGGAGGCGTCGAGCGCCCTGCGCGCGGCGATGGAGGCGGTGCTCCGCCCGCTCGGGATGACGGTCACCCACTACTCCTGCCTCGAGCTCCTCGCCCAGCGGCCGGGCCTCTCCAACTCGGAGCTCGCGCGGGGCGCCTTCGTCACCCGGCAGTCGATGAACGTCCTGCTGCAGACTCTGGAGCGCGACGGCGTCGTCACCCGCCCCGACGCGGCTCCGGTCGGCAAGGCGCTCCCCGCCCGGCTCACCGAGCGCGGACGCCGGAGCCTGGCCGAGGCGTCCGCCGCCGTCCGCGGGGTGGAGCTGCGGATGCTGGAGGGGCTCACGGAGGAGGAGCGGCAGGCGGCGGCGCGCCTGCTCCGCGGGATGATCCGATCGCTGCGCGCGGACGACCGCGCCTGAGGCCGCGCTGTTCCGCCGTCTGTAGGAACGGGCGCCGCGCGCTCGCCTGTACGGTCGCGCTCATGGCAGCAGGAAGAGCGGTGCGCCCGCTCGACGTCGGGATCGTCGGCGGCTCGATCGGCGGACTGTTCGCCGCGGCCCTGCTCGTCCGCGACGGGCACCGCGTGACGGTCCTCGAGCGGTCGGCGACGGGCCTGTCGCGGCGGGGAGCCGGGCTGGTGGCCCAGCAGGACCTGATCGACCTCCTGCACGCGATCGGCCGCGACGACGAGGCGCGGGTCGGCGTCGTCGCGCACGAGCGGATCACCCTCGACCGCTCCGGGCGCGTGATCGGCCGCGACCCCTCCCCGCAGACGCAGGTGTCGTGGGACCACCTCTACGACACGCTCCGCTCGCGGCTCCCCGCCGACCGCTACCTCCTCGGTCACGCCGTCGCCGGGGTGCGCCCCTCGACCGGGACGGACCCGGTCGTCGTCGAGCTGCGCGACGGGAGCGGCCTGGAGTTCGACGTCGTCCTCGGAGCCGACGGCCTCGGATCCGTCGTGCGCGCGGCGGTCGCGCCCGAGGCGTCGGGGAACCGCTACGCCGGCTACTCGACCTGGCGCGGGCTGATCCCGGAGTCGGCGCTCCCCGCCGAGGCCGCGGCGACTCTGCTCGGACGCTTCGCCTTCTACACCGCGCCCGGCGAGCACATGCTCGGCTACCTCGTCCCCGGACCCGCCGGCGAGGTGGAGCCCGGCCGACGGCGCTACAACTGGGTCTGGTACCGGCCCCTCTCCGAGGACGCCCTCCGCGGAGTGATGACGGCGTCCGGCCGTCCGCCGGAGAGCGTGTCCCTCGCGCCCGGCGACCTCGCCCACGACCTCCGCCGCCGGCTCGAGGAGGACGCGGTCGACCGCCTGCCGCCGCCCTTCGCGGCCGCCGTCCTGGCCGAGCCGCAGCCCTTCCTGCAGGCGATCGTCGACTACGTCCCGCCGCGGACGGTCCGCGGCCGGGTCGCCCTCCTCGGTGACGCCGCCGTGACGGTGCGGCCGCACACGGCCATGGGCGCGGCCAAGGCGGCGGGCGACGCGCTGGCCCTCGCCGGCTCCCTCGCGCGGCACCCGGTCGACGAGGCGCTCCAGCGCTACGAGGCCGAGCGGCTCCCCGTCGGCCGCGCCATCGCCGAGTACGGCAGGCGCCTGGGCCGCTCGATCCCGCTGCTGTCCGAGTGACCGCAGCATCATGCGCCCGGCCGAACCCGGATCGACGGCGCGAGCCGATCCTCGGTCGGAGCGGACATGGCTCGCGCTCGCCCTTCAGCGTGCAGGGTCCGATGCGCTGCCCGGCGGCGACTCGAAGGGAAGCTGGAACGGGGGTTCGCAGCATCGCATGGTCGCCACCACGTGGCGCCGGCGCGGACGATTGCAGTCGATAGCAATGAATTAGGTTTCGGCTAGAGGTGACTATCATCGGCTAGATGTTGCCTGAGCAGAACCCCTACAGCCCTGGATCCGGTCGGCGGCCGCCCGAGCTCGTTGGTCGGACTGGCGAGCTCGAAGCGTTCGACACGATCCGCGCTCGTGTCACGCATGGAATGAGCGACCGCGGCATCGTGCTCACGGGCCTCCGCGGCGTCGGCAAGACGGTGCTGTTGAACGAGATGCACCGCATGGCGGAGTCGTTCGAGTGGCTCACGGTGCGCCTCGAGGCGCGTCGGGATGAAGGCGGCGCGCGGGCCGTACGGCGTGCCCTGGCTCGAGAGCTCGTCGTGTCCGCTCGCAAGCTCACCCGCTCGAAGCCGACGGAGCTGATGCGAGAAGCACTCGGCACGATCTCCTCGTTCAATGCGAAGGTCGGTGCAACGGGGATCGAACTCGGAGTCGCACTCAACGACGGACGTGCCGACTCCGGCGACGCTGAAGTCGACCTCCTCGAGCTCGTCGAAGACGTTTCCACCGCTCTGGGGGAGCGTCGTCGTGCCTTCGGTGTGTTCGTCGATGAGATGCAGGACCTCGATGCGGAGACGATGGGTGCGCTCATCGCCGCTCAGCATGCGGCGAACCAGCGGGAGTGGCCGTTCTACATCATCGCCGCCGGCCTCCCGAATCTCCCCCGTGTCCTCACCGAGACGCGTTCGTACGCCGAGCGCCTCTTCAACTACCGACAGATAGGCACCTTCTCTCGCGACGATGCGGCGCACGCTCTCCGAGAGCCCGCGGAGCGGCTCGGCGCTGAGTTCGCTCCCGATGCGCTCGAGATTCTCCTCGAAGCCGCAGGCGGCTACCCGTACTTCATTCAGGAGTACGGGCAGGCCGCATGGAACCTCTCCAGTCGTCTTGTCACTCTGGCCGACGCCACGGCAGCAGTGCAGTACGGGACCGAACAGCTCGATGCCGGATTCTTCCGCTCACGATGGCAGCGAGCCACGCGCTCAGAGCGACGAATGCTCCGCGCCATGGCAGCCGACGGTGAGGGACCCTCCTCCACCGCTCTCGTCACGCAGCGAATGGGTATCCCGACAACCAGCCTCGGGCCCTACCGTGCCGCGCTCATCAGCAAAGGACTGGTCTACTCACCCGAGCACGGCCAGATCGCCTTCACGGTCCCCGGCATGGCTGGATACGTCGACCGCCACCACGAGGACCTCGACGACGGGAGCCCGAGCGTCTGAAGTCGACCAGACGTCTCCTCTCTCAAGGGCTCGGAGTCCGGTCGCGTACGGGACGTCGCAGAACAGTAGGCCTGGGGAGGCATCGAGACGGAGAACCAGGGACGGCCCTGATCTTCCGGCTGGCCTCCTCAGGCGGGCCGAGGTCCGTGCTCGTCACGAGTTCATCCGCCGCCCCCGCCTGGCCGCTCCCCGCCGTCCGCCGCGCGTCCCTTGCTCCTCGACCGCGGAGACGGCACCCTCGGGTGACGGCCCACGGCGAAGGAGACGCATGGACGACGACGGACTCCTGGCTGCGCTGCTGCGGGGACGGCCGGCGACGCTGGCCGACGCGGCGGAGCTGACCCACATCGACGAGGCCGAGGTCGCTGCGGCGATCGAGCGGCTCCGCGGCCGGGGGCTCATGGGCGGCGAGGGCGAGCAGCTCGACTTCCCGGCGCCGATGGAGTGGGCGGCCGCGGCCATCGCCCGGCACACGGAGTCGGCGCGGCGGGCGGGCAGGGAGTCGCTGGACGGGATCGAGAGCGTGGTCGCGGGCCTGCCGATGCTGCTCGGCGCCTGGCGGGTCGGCGAGGACACGACGGATCCGGTGCCGACCCTCCTCCGTCACGGGCCGCACGCGTCCGAGGACCTCTGGTTCGACCTCGTCCGCCGCGACTCCGGCTCGCTCGTGGCGGTGCTCCCGAACGTGGAGCGTTTCCTCGACCCGCCGACGGAGCGGGCGATCCGCTTCGGGCACGCGCTCGCGGCGAAGGACCGGGTGCGCGTCATCATGCCGGCCGCCGGCGCGCGCGACCCCCGGGTGCTCGCCCGGGTGGAGGCGTACCAGGCGGCGGGCGTCGAGTACCGGCTCCTCGAGAGCCCGCCGAGCTGGTTCTGGGTCGACGGCGACCACCTCGCCGTCCCGTTCGAGCGGGGCGAGACGAAGCCGACCAGCGTGCTCGGCGTGCGCCATGCGGCGCTGGCGGGGCTGGTCGAGTCGTACTTCGAGGTGCTGTGGCGGCAGGCCGCTCCGATCGGCGCCGTCGACCAGAGCTGGCTGCCGCTGCTCCGGCTGATGCGCCAGGGCGTCACGCTCGAGACCGCGTCGCACCGGCTCGGCATGAATCCGCGGACCGGCCGCCGCCGCGTGGCCGCCGCGATGGAGCACTACGGAGTGGCGACGCTCTTCGCGCTCGGCACGGCGTGGGCGGCGGACTCGCGCACCCGCGACGGCGACGCCGGTGTGGGCGAATCGGTGCTCGACGATCCGGAGGCACTCGAGCCGGAAGCGCTGGACGACGGCGAGATCGACCTCGCCGAGACGGTGCCGCGCGATTGAGCCCCCGCGGTACCGAGCCGTGCGGCCGACCCCTCGACGCCTTCGGGTGGCAGCGAGGAGTCGGCCGATGCGCCCGCCCGGGCACCTCTCCAGTGTCCGGACGTGACCACGGCGGGGACAAGAGCCTGTAGCGGACACGTCCGGAAGAGGACACCGCGCCCGGGAGCGGATCGCCGGCGCTCCCGCTCGGAGGCGGGCGCGTGCCAGGCTTGCCGCATGGATCTCGAGGTGCGGCCGGGGCTCGTCGTCCCCGCATCGGAGCTGCAGTGGCGGTTCTCGCGCTCCTCCGGGCCCGGCGGGCAGCACGTGAACACCTCCGACAGCCGCGTGCAGCTCACCTGGAGCGTCGAGGAGTCGACGGCCCTCTCGGACGAGCAGCGCTCGCGCCTGCTCGAGCGCCTCGGGCGGCGGCTCGTCTCCGGGGCGGTCACCGTCACGGTGGCGCAGGAGCGCTCGCAGCTGCGCAACCGCGAGACGGCCCTCGAGCTGCTCCGCGGGATCATCACCGCGGCGCTCGCGCCTCCCTCCGCCCCGCGGCGCCCGACCCGGCCCACGCGCGGCTCCACCCGCCGGCGGCTCGCCGCGAAGCAGCAGCGCTCCGAGACGAAGCAGCAGCGCCGGCGGCCGCCCGGCGACTGAGCGGAGCCGCGGGGCCCGCCTGGCGGTTGCGCGGAGTCGCAGGGTCCGCCCACAGGCTGCGCGGAGCCACGGGCCCCGGTCGCGCCGGACCCGGCTCAGGGAGTGAAGAACGCCTCGATCGCCGCGGTCAGGGCGACCAGGTCGTCCACGTGAGCGAGCTCGCGCGCCGAGTGCATCGAGAGCAGCGGCACTCCGACGTCGACCGTGGCGATGCCGAGCCGGGTCGCGGTCAGCGGGCCGATCGTGGATCCGCACGGCACCGAGTTGTTCGAGACGAACTCCTGGTACCCGACGCCGGCGCGCTCGCAGACGCCCGCCCACAGCGCCGCACCGCGCGCATCCGTCGCGTAGCGCTGCGTCGCGTTGATCTTGAGCAGCGGCCCCTTCCCGGCGACCGGCTGGTTCGCGGGATCGTGCTTCTCGGAGTAGTTGGGGTGCACGGAGTGGCCCGCATCGGCCGAGAGGCACCAGGAGGCGGCGATCGCCCGGGCGCGCTCGTCGACGCCGGCGCCGAGGGCCGTGCCGATGCGCGAGAGGACGTCCTCGAGGAACGGCCCGCTCGCTCCGGACCGGCTCGCCGAGCCGAGCTCCTCGTGGTCGAAGGCGGCGAGCACGCTGATGTGCGCGGGCGGCGCCGCGGGATCGGCGCTCGCCGCGAGGAGCGCGACGAGGCCGGCGTGCACGGAGCTGAGATCGTCCATCCGCCCGGCGGCGAGGAACATCTCGTCGAGGCCGAAGCGGCGCGGCGCCTGCGTGTCGGCGGTGAGCAGGTCGTAGCCGGCGATGTCGGAGGCGTCGTCGAACCCGGCGTGCGCGGCGAGCAGCTGGAGCAGGTCGACCTCGGAGGCGTCGCCGATGCCGAACACGGGGACGGTGTGCTTCTGGCGGTCGAGAGTGAGGCCCTCGTTCGCCGTGCGGTCGAGGTGGATCGCGAGCTGCGGGATGCGCAGCAGCGGGCCGGTCCGGAGCAGGCGTGTCGAGCCGTCGCGGGTGACCACGCGCCCGGCCAGCTCGAGCTCGCGGTCGAGCCAGGAGTTGAGCAGCGGGCCGCCGTAGATCTCGACGCCGGCCTGCAGCCAGCCCTTCGAGCCGATCGTCGGCCGGGGCTTGAGCATGAAGCCGGGGGAGTCGGTGTGGGCGCCCAGGATGCGGAAGGGCGTGGTCGCCCCGGAGCCCTCGGGCAGGTGCCAGGCGATGATCGCGCCGTCGCGGACGACGTAGTACCGGCCGGGCTCCGCGGGCCACGCCTGCGTCTCGTCCAGCCCCGTGAATCCGGCTCCCTCGAGGCGCCGTGCCGCCTCGGCGGCCGCGTGGTACGAGGAGGGGGAGGCGGTCAGGAACTCGGCGAAGTCGGCGATGTGGTCGTCACGCGTGGTCATCCCTCCAGTGAAGCACGCGGCGCGGCGGGGACGGGGAGGGTGCCGGGGGAGCCCCTGCGGCGGCCGTCACGGCCGGGCAGGGGCACCCCCGGGGTGGAGGGTCAGCGCCGGGTCAGGTCGACGTCGGCCTCGGCGGCGATCGCCTTGATCAGCGCCGAGGCGTTCTCCCCGCCGAAGCCGGCGGCCATCGCCTCGTCGATGTAGTGGCGGGCCGTCGCGACGCCGGGGACGGGCGCGCCGACGCTGTCCGCGTAGGCCTGGATCAGCCCCGCGTCCTTCTGCATCAGCGCGAGGGCGAAGGACGGCGAGTAGTCGCCGGCGAGGACGGAGGGACCGACGCCGTCGAAGATCGGCGACTTGAAGTCGGTGACGGCGAGCACCTCCAGCACCTTGTGCAGGTCGAGCCCGCCCTTCTCGGCGAGGGTGAGCGCCTGGCCGAGCGCGAGCAGCTGCGACGCGACGATCAGGTTGCCGACCAGCTTCATCCGCGCACCGGAGCCGCCGGGGCCGATGTGGTGGACGGTCTCGCTGATCGCCTCGAGCACGGGCCGCGCCTCGGCGAAGACCTCGGCGTCGCCTCCCACGACGACCCAGAGCCCGCCCGCCGCGGCCTCGCCCTTCGAGCCGAACACCGGGGCGTCCAGGAAGCGGACGCCGCGGGCGTCGAACGCCGCGCGCTCCTCGTCACTGGCCTCGGGGCTGATCGTGGACAGGTCGACGACGATCGTCGACGGATCGACGAGGCCGGCGAGCCCGCCCTCGGCGAGCACGACCTCGCGCACGGCCATGTCGTCGGCGAAGCAGGAGAGGACGAAGTCCGCGCCCTCCGCCGCGTCGGCGACGGACCCGGCCGTCGCCGCTCCCGCGACCTCCGGGACCGCGCTGCGGTTCCAGACGGTGACGTCGTGCCCCGCCTTCACGAGGTTGTCCGCCATCCCGCGTCCCATGGTCCCCAGTCCGAGGAATCCGATTCTCGCCATCTCAGTGCACCTTCATCTCTGTGTCGGAGGTCGTCTCCGCGGGGAGCTCCGCCCCCTGGTCGGAATTGGCGGCCCTCCAGGACTGGAGGAACCGCAGGTAGGCGGTGGCTCCGGGGTCCTGCAGGCCGATGCTGCGGTCCTGCAGCCACGACGCACGGCCGCGGCGGGACTGCAGCTCCTTCGAGCTGATCACGCCCTGCTCGGCGGCCGCGATCGCCGCGTCGAGGGCGGCGGGGCCGGGCTCCGACGTGCGCAGCGCCTCGGCCGCGGGGAACATCGCGTCGAGGATCGTCTTGTCGCCCACCTGCGACTTGCCCCGCTGGCTGATCGACTCGGCGGCCGCGAGCGCGAAGGCGCTGACGTCGTCGGAGCCGATGGCGGCGGCGTCGCCCCAGACCCGGGAGCCGGCGAGCAGCGCGCCCGCGACGAGTGCGGCCATCGTCGACGGGTTCGCATTGGCGAAGGCCTTGGCGCAGGCGAGCACGACCTCGGTCGGCGTCGCCGTGTCCGGGAGCAGCGCGAGCGCCTCGCGGGCGGCCTTGGCGCCGAGCGACACCGTGATGCCCAGGTCGCCGTCGCCGAGCGCCTGGTCCAGGTCGCCGAGCTCGTCGGCGTGCTCGGGGAAGACGACCAGGCACTTCGCGATCGCGGAGCTGAGTTCGGTTCCGTTCATCGTGATCAGACCTCTCGGAAGAAGGGGGAGTGGGCGGGGGCGTTCAGCAGCTCGAGACGCGCGTCGTCGAGGGCGAGGAGCGAGATCGACGCTCCGGCCATCTCGAGGCTGGTCGCGTACTCGCCGATGTAGTTCTTCGCGACGGTGACGCCGCGCTCGGCGAGGAGCCCGTGGACCCGCCGGTAGAGCAGGTACAGCTCCTCGAGGGGAGTGGCGCCCATGCCGTTGACGAGCACGGCCACGCGGTCGCCCTCGACGATGCCGAGGTCGGCGACGAGCCGCTCCGTGAGGTGCTCGGCGATGCTGTCCGCCGACTCGAGGGCGCCGCGGTGGATGCCGGGCTCGCCGTGGATCCCGATCCCGATCTCCATCTCGTCCTCGGCCAGCTCGAAGCTCGGCTTGGCCGTCATCGGGAGGATCGTCGGGGAGAGGCCCACTCCCATGGTCGCCGTGTGCTCGATGACGTCCTCGGCGACGGCCGCGACCTCGTCGAGCGAGTCCCCGCGCTCGGCGGCGGCGCCGGCCGCCTTGAACGCGAAGAAGATCCCGGCGACTCCGCGGCGGTCCGCGGCCCGCTCCTTCGGCTGGCTGGCGACGTCGTCGCGTCCGAGGGCGGTCAGCGTGCGGATCCCCTCGAGCTCGGCCATGTCGACCGAGAGGTCGAAGTTGAAGACGTCGCCGCCGTAGTTGCCGTACAGGTAGAGGACGCCGGCGCCGCCGTCGACGGCCTTGGTCGCCTCCAGGATCTGCGCGGACGACGGCGAGGAGAACACGTTGCCGATGGCGACCGCGTCGCACAGCCCCGTGCCGACGTAGCCCTTGAACAGCGGCAGGTGGCCGGAGCCGCCGCCCGTGACGATCCCGACCTTCCCCGCGACGGGGGCGTCGGCGCGGGCGAGGATCCGCAGGTCGGTGCCCGGCGTCTTCACCAGGGTCGGGTGGGCGAGCAGGATGCCCTCGACGAACTCGTCGACGAAGTCCTTCGGCTCGTTGATGATCTTCTTCACTGGTGCTCCGTTCTGGTGGACGCGTCCACGGTGGGCCGCGCGGGCGCGGGAGGGGTCGGGGCCGTCGCCCGCTGCCGGCGCGGCCGGTTCGCGGTGACGGAGTCGAGGACCATGACGGCGATGAGGAGGACGCCCTGGGCGATGGCGTACTCGTAGGAGGTCAGCCGCAGAGCGGTGAATCCGCTCGAGACGACCTGGAGGGTGAGAGTGGCGAGCACGACTCCGGCGACCGAGGCGAAGCCGCCCGACGGGTTCGTCCCGCCCAGCACCGCGATGACGATGACGAGCAGCACGTACGAGGAGCCGTAGTCGGCGGACGCGGTGGGGTTGCGGGCGAGGAACAGCACTCCGGCGCCGCCGGCGAGCAGCCCGCCGATCATGTAGCTGCGCGAGAGGACGCTGACGCTGCGGATGCCCGAGAAGCGCGCGGCCTCGGGGTTCGCTCCCTCCAGCTGCACCTTGCGGCCGAGGGAGGTCGTGTTGATCAGCAGGGCGACCGCGACGGCCACCACGAGCAGTACGAGGAACAGCACCGGGACGGGCCCGACGGCCATCATGCCGAAGGTCGTCAGGGCCGACGGCGCTCCGTAGAGCGTGGTCCCGCCGGTCCACACCACCGCGATGCCGTTGAGGATCTGCATGGTGCCGAGGGTCGCCAGGATCGGGGTGATCCCGACGACGCTCACGAGGAAGCCGTTGAGGGCGCCGCAGAGGACTCCGACGACCAGGCCCGCGAGGACGATCGGCACGGTCATCGCCTCCGCGGCGGCGGGGTCGGCGGCGGCGACCTGGGAGTAGATCGTCGCCATCGTCACCGCCGACAGGTTGGCGATCGCCACGAGGGAGAGGTCGATGCCGCCCGTGAGCATGGCGAGCATCATCGCGATGGCGATCACGCCGATCTCGGGAGCCGCGACGCCGATGTTCTGCAGGTTGAGCGGGCTGAGGAACACGCGGGGGTTGGCGATCGCGAAGATCGCGACCGCGACGACGAGCGCGATGAGCATGCGGCCCGTCCCGCGGTTGCCCGCGGCGCGTCCGACGACACCGCGGGTGAACGCGTCGAGGCGGTCGTTCATGCGCCGAGCCGGGTGCTCGGAGGTGGTCCGGGATCCGTCGGTCATGATGCGACCCTCGCGCTCTCTCGTTCGTGGCTCACGTCGTCGTCGACGGGCCTGACCCGCTTCGCCTTGCGGCGCGCGGCGATCGCCTGCACGCCGACTCCGACGATCAGCAGGACTCCGACCGCGGCGCGCAGCCAGGCGCTGGGGACGCCGGCGAGCAGCAGGCTGTTGTTGATCACCTGGATCAGGACGACGCCCAGCACCGTGCCGAGCACCGATCCGCGGCCGCCGAAGATCGACGCGCCACCGAGGACGACCGCGGCGATGATGTCGAGCTCGTCGCCCACCAGATCCTGCGGGTTGGCGCTGCGGCCGAGGACCATGTGCGCGATCCCGGCCAGGGCGGCGAGGACGCCGACGAGGACGTAGACCGAGAGCTGGGTCCTGACCACGCGGAAGCCGGCCCGGCGGGCGGCCTCGATGTCGCCGCCGATCGCGTAGAGCGAGCGTCCGAACATCGTGCGCGTCAGCATCAGCCAGACCACGACCGCGAGCACGACGGCGAGCAGCGTCATCAGGTGGAGGGCCGCGCGGCCGCCCGAGGTCGCCACGTCGACGACGTTGACCGAGGAGAGCGCCGCGAGCGACGGGGGCAGCTGCGCGTAGTACTGGGCGCCGACGAAGGTGTACATCACCCCGACGAACACGCCCTGCGTGCCGAGCGTGACGATCAGCGTGGGAAGCCGGAACCGCGCGATCACGAACCCGTTGACCAGGCCGAGCACCGCGCCGATCACCACGGCCATCGCGATGATCGCGAGCGCGGGGAGGTCCTGCCCGGTGGCGAGGGTGACGCTGACCGCCGTGTAGGCCGAGAAGATCGCGACGGCCGCGAACGAGACGTCGATGCCTCCGGAGACGATGACGATCAGGACCGCGAGCGCGAAGATCAGCGGCACGGTGGCGCTGCGGAGGATCGACAGACCCGTCGTCGCGCTGAAGAAGACCGGGTTCACGGCCGTCATGACGATCACGAGGGCGACCAGGACCAGGGCGAGGACGCCCTCGTTGTTCGCGCCTCGGAGGGATCGGAGCGTGGACACGTCAGACCGCCATTCTGTTCTGGAGGTTCTCGGCGGTGATCTCGTCGCCGCGGAGCTCGTGGGCGATGCGGCCGCGGGCGACCACCAGCACGCGGTGGCAGCAGGCGACCAGCTCGGGGGCGTCGTCCGAGATCACGACGACGGCCATCCCGCGGGCGGCCTCGCGCCGCAGCAGCTCGAGGATCTGCGACTTCGAGCCGACGTCGACTCCGACCGTGGGGCCGTTGAGGATCAGCACCTTCGGGTCGGTCGCCAGCCACTTCGCGATCACCACGCGCTGCGCGTTCCCTCCCGAGAGGGAGCGGACGGGCGCCTGGGGGTTCGGGGCCTTGATGGACAGCTCGGCGAAGAGCCGGTCGATGGTCGCGCGGATCCGCCGCTTGTCGAGCGAGCGCCACGGCGTGCGGTGCGCGTCGAGGGAGCCCGCGATGATGTTGTCCGCGATCGGCTTCTCCAGGAAGAGGCCCTGCGAGAGGCGGTCCTCCGGCACGTAGCCGATCCCGGCGCGGACGGCGTCGCGGATGCTCCGCACCGCGGTGGGCGCTCCGTCCACGGCGATGATCCCGGAGGCGGCGGGCTGGGAGCCGAAGACGGCCTCCGCGATCTCGGTGCGGCCCGAGCCCAGGAGCCCGGTGATGCCGAGGATCTCGCCCGGGCGCACCGAGAACGAGACGTCGTGGAAGGCGCCGGGGCGGGAGAGGCCGACGACCTCGAGCATCGGGGGCGCCGACTCGTCGAGCGTGCTCACGATCCGCGACTCGTCGAGCTCGCGGCCGGTCATGTGCTCGGCGATGGAGCGGCGGTCGAAGTCGGCGACGGGGCCGCTGGTGACCACGCGGCCGGAGCGCATGATCGTCACCCGCTGCGAGATCTCGAGGACCTCCTCGAGCTTGTGCGAGACGAACGCGAGCGCGACGCCGCGGCTGCGCAGCCGCTCCACGATCGTGAACAGCCGCGCCACCTCGGTGTGCGTCAGCGCGGTGGTGGGCTCGTCCATGATGATGACGCGCGCGTCGTTGACGAGGGCGCGGCAGATCGCGGTGAGCTGCTTGTCGGCGACCGAGAGGTCGGCGACGTCGGCGTCGAGGTCCAGGTCGAGCTGCAGCTCGTCGACGATGGCCTCCGCCCGGGGGCGCGCGGTGCCGGCGCGGTAGAGGCGGTGCTTCGCCGCGACGGCCGAGGTCAGCACGATGTTCTCGGCGACCGTGAGGTTGGGGAAGAGCGAGAAGTCCTGGTAGATGACCTGGATCCCGCTCGTGATCGCGGAGGTGGTGTCCATCCGGGAGCGGGTGTCCCCGTCGATGGAGATCTCGCCCGCGTCGGGGCGCTCGGCCCCGGAGATGATCTTGATCAGGGTGGACTTGCCGCAGCCGTTCTCCCCGGCGAGGCAGTGCACCTCGCCGGGGATCAGGTCGAGCGAGACGCCGTCGAGGGCGGTGACGCCGCCGAATCGCTTGGTGATGCCGCGGGCGCTGAGGATCGGGGCGGTGGTGCCGGGGGGAGCGTCGGTCATCGTCGACCTTCCTGAGGGTGCTCCGGGGCGCGCGGGCGGCGCGCCCCGGAGCGGGGGTGGAGGGGGATCAGAAGTCGTACTGCGCGGCGGTCTCCGCGTCGGCCGCGACGGACGCGTTCCCGACGAAGACGTTGTCGAACCCGTCGAGCTTCTTGAGCGAGTCGTAGCCCTCGACGCCGAGGTCGGTGCCCTCGGTGATCTCGCCGCCGTCGGCGAGGATCTTCGCGATCGACAGCTGGGCCTCACCGGCGAGGGCCGGGTCCCAGAAGAAGATCTTGTCGATGGAGCCGTCGGCCAGGTACTGGTTGGCCACCGACGGGATCGAGGTGCCCATAACGCACACCTGGTCCTGGATGCCCGCCTCCTGCACCGCGCGCGCGATGCCGGGGACGTCGTTGCCGGCGGAGCCCTGGAAGCCCGCGATGTCGGGGTACTTCGCGAGGATCTCCTTCGCGCGCTCGTACGCGGTCTCCTGGTTGTCGGTGCTCTCGATGGGGGTCTCGACGCGGGTCATGCCGGGGGAGTCGGCCTGCTGCGTCTCGTACGCCGCCTCGACCCACTCCATATGCGTCTTCGCGGTCAGGCCGCCGACGAACTGGACGTACTTCCCCTCGCCGCCCATGCACTCCGAGAGGTTGTCCATGATCTCGGAGCCGTAGGACGCGTTGTCGAAGGCCTCGATGTCGACGTCGACGTTCTCGATGCCGGACGCCTCGTGCGAGACGACGATGATGCCCTGCTGGCGGGCCTGGGCGAGCACGTTGCTGAGCGACTCGGGCGAGTTCGGGACGACCGTGATGGCCGTCGGGCGCTGCGCGATCAGGTCCTGCACGATCGCGGTCTGCTTCTCGGGGCTGACGTCGTCGGCGCCCTCCTGGCGGGCGTCGATCCCGGTCTCGTCGGCGAAGTCCTGCACGCCGACGGCCATGCGCTGGAACCACGGGATGGTCTGCGCCTTGACGACGGTCACCATGACCATCTCGCCGGGGGCGGCCGAGCCTCCGCTGCCGGCGGCGGTGTCGGAGCCGGCGCCGACGGTCGTGCATCCGGTGAGGAGGATTGCGGCGCCCGCTGCGAGCGTCATGCCTCGGAAAAGTCGAGAGCGGTCCATTCGTTGACTCCTTCGTGAACGAGAGGATGGCGGCCGTTCGGCCCTCATCCGGTGCGGTGTTCTGACGCTGCTGTGTCGGAATCCGTCGCAGGAGCCCGACGCTAATCGCTGATCGAGCACTCCGTCAAGCGATAACGCGCAGATGGCTGCACTCTTTCGCGCATGGGGCGTGGGAAGCGCGCGAATCGCGCATCGCGGGCGCAGCTGGTGCGTTCGACCGCGCAGATCCGCCGCGCACCCGGCGGTCGGGACGCGCAGCCGCCCGCGCATGCGCGCAATCTGCGCGTTTCCGCGCGCCGTCTGCGCCTCCTCCCCGCTCCGCCCCGTAGCCTCGACGGAGGCGAGACCAGGATCGAGGTGTGGGATGTCCCGTCAAGCAGAGATCGTCGACGCCCTCCAGGACGGCGGCTTCCAGTCGGTGCGAGACCTCGCGGAGCGGTTCGACGTCACTCCGTCGACCATCCGTCGCGACCTCGAGCGGCTCGAGGCGATGGACCTGGTCAAGCGCACGCACGGAGGTGCGATCCCGGTGAAGCAGTCCGAGACTCCGCACCACTTCAAGGAGGAGCTGCACCGCAGCGAGAAGGCGGCGATCGGGCGGGCGATGGCCGAGCGCGTCCTCGAGGGGCAGACGATCCTCCTCGACGGGGGCACCACGACGCTCGAGGTCGCGCGGCACCTCGAGAACCAGCGCCTCACCGTCGTGACCGGCGACCTGCGGGTCGCCCTCGCCGTCGCCCGCAAGCAGACGATCCACCTCGTCTTCATCGGGGGCGAGCTCCTGCCGAACGCCTTCTCGATGTGGGGGCCGACCTCGGTGCAGCAGCTCTCGAACCTGCGGGTGGACGTCGCGATCTTCGGCGCCGACACCGTGGGCGACGACGGCATCTACAGCACGACCAGCTACGAGCTCGAGCTCAAGCGGCTGATGATGGCGTCCGCGCGCGAGGCGTTCTTCGTCGCCGACAGCTCGAAGTTCGGGCGGGAGGCGCTGTTCAAGGTCTTCGGCACGGAGGACTTCACCGCGGGGATCACCGACAGCCTGCTCGACCCGCTGCGGGCGTCGCACTTCCCTGTGCCGCTCATCCAGGCGTCGATCCTCCCGCCCGACGGCAGGCGCGCCTAGCCGCGAAGCCCGCGCCTCTGCGGGGCGGAGGCGCAGTCGTCCCCGCGGCGGGACGGCGCTCGTCACTCCTGTGGTGGAAGCGCGGCCGTCACTCCTGCGCGGCCGTCACTCCTGCTCGGCCGCCGCGAGGGCACGGTCGAGCCAGTCCGCGAGCAGCAGGCGCTCCGCGGGCGTGAGGCCGGCGAGCTCCGGTGCGAGGGCCCGGACGCCGACGAGGGCGGTGAGCCGCCCGCCGTCGCCGGGGGAGGGCGGGTCGGTGAGGATCCCCGCGAGCACGCTGTCGAGCGCGGCGTCGGCGAGACCGGGGTCGCGGTCGGCGGCGGGGGTGGAGAGCAGGGTGGTGACCACGCCGGTGCCCGCCGCCTGGATGAGGCCGACGGCGCGCTCCTCCGGCACGCGGAGGCGGCCCTCGGCGGCCACTCGCTGCACGCGCGCGGCGAGGACCCGCCGCCCGGAGAGGGCGGCCGGCGATCCGGAGGCGCGGCCCGGATCGCTGAGGAGGCGGAAGAGCGCGGGGTTGGCCAGGCCGAACTCCACCTGCGCGGCCCAGCCCGCGCGCAGGTCCTCGACCGGGTCGACGCCCCCGGCGACGGCCGCTTCGACCGTCCGCGCCTTGGAGCCGACCCAGGTGGCCAGCACGTGCTCCGCGACCGCCTCGAGCAGGCCGTCCTTGTCGCCGAAGAGGCGGTAGATCGCCGGGGCCTGCAGCCCGGCCGCCTGGGCGACCGCTCGCGTGGTGACGGCGGCGGGGCCCTCGTCGCGGAGGAGGCCGGCGGCCGCCTCGACGATGCGCAGGCGCGTGTCGGTCGGAGGAGTGGAGCTGGTCACGTATCGACGGTAGCGCACGGTTGCTATCAAGGGAATTCCGTGGTTATCTTCGTCGTGGTATCGCTGATACCCCTCATCGGAAGGCTCTCCCCATGATCATCGTGACCGGTGCCACCGGCGCTCTGAACGGCGCCACCGTCGACCACCTCCTCGACTCCGTCCCCGCCTCCGGAATCGCCGTCGTCGCCCGCGACGCCTCGAAGGCCGCCCGCTTCGCGGAGCGCGGAGTGGAGGTGCGCGTCGGCGACTACGCCGACCCCGCCTCCCTCCCGGGCGCCTTCGACGGAGCGGATCAGCTGCTCCTCGTCTCCTCGAGCGATCCGCGGGCCGACGCCGTCGCCCTGCACCGCACCGCCGTCGAGGCGGCCGTCGCGGTCGGAGTCGGACGGGTCCTCTACACGAGCCACCAGGGCGCCGCCGCCGACACCCCCTTCGGCCCGGGCCGGGATCACGCGGCGACCGAGCGCCTGCTCGCCGAGTCCGGACTCGCCTGGACGTCGCTCCGCAACGGCTTCTACGCGCACAGCCTGGGCCTCTTCCTCGGACCGTGGCGGGAGACCGGCGTGATCGAGGTCCCCTCGGACGGTCGCGTCTCATGGACGGCCCGCGAGGACGAGTCGGAGGCGGCCGCCCGGCTCCTCCTCTCGGGGAGCCCGCAGGACGGGCCGATCACGCTGACCGCGACGGAGGCTCCGACGTTCGAGGAGATCGCCGGGATCGCGGCCGAGGTCGGCGGGCGACCCGTCGAGCTGCGCGTCCTCGGCGACGACGAGTGGGTCGCCGCGCGCGTCGCGGCGGGTCGGCCCGAGTTCCTCGTGCGCTTCACCCTCGGGATGCACCGGGCGGCCGAGCGCGGCTTCTTCGCGGGCACCGGCCCCGAGCTCGGGCGCCTCCTCGGACGCGAGCCGCGCAGCGTCCGCGACCTGCTCGAAGCCGGACCGGCAGCCGTCACCGGATGACGCCGGGCGGGCCGTCCCGGGTCCGCCCGCGCGCCGCGGCACCGCGCCGTCCGCCGAGGCGCCGCCGAGGGAGCGGTGCCTCGGTGTCAGGGCGGTGTCCCGACTCCCTCCGCACGACGACGGGAGCCCGCCGCACCGGTGAGGTGCGACGGGCTCCCGGGGAGTGCCGTGCGTCAGCCGCAGCTGCGCGCGCTGTACGGCGCGGTGGCCGCGGCCGTGACGGTCTTGCCGCCGACCGTGGCCGTGCCGGTGACCGTCGCCTCGCCTGCGGCGAGCTGCGTCGAGCGCACCGTGAACGCGGCGGAGCCGGAGGCGCCCGGCTTCACTCCGGCGATCGTCTTCACGCCCTCCGGGGTGCTGATCGAGACGTCCATCGGCACCGTGTCGCCGTTCTTGCCGACGACCGTCAGCACGACCTTGCCGGCGACGCAGCGCGACGTGGCGGTCGCGCTCACCTTCAGCGAGGACTGCACGGTGACCGTGACCTGCACCGGCATGCGCGACGCGTCCTGCGCGACGCCCGAGACCGTGAAGGTCCCGGCCGTGGCGTAGGCGGCGGGAGCGACGGCGTCCCAGGCCACGTCGACCGTGCTGGTGGTGCCGGCGGCGGTCGTGATCGTGGCGCGGGGCAGGAGCGGCGCGGTGCCGACCGTGGTCGTCGCGGTCAGCGGAGCGACCGAGGCGACGGCCAGGCCGGGGGCGTAGCCCTCGAGCACCTTCTGGTACTCGGAGCGCGTCACCGGGATGACCGTGCCGTGGCGCGGCTTGCCGCCGTCGGCGTTCTGCGGCAGGCCCGTGCGGAGCTTCGCTCCGAGCGGCTGCCAGGAGTCGCCGTTCGCGAGGTCGTCGGTGCCGAACGGTATGTAGTGGTTCGGACCGTCGTGGTAGTTCGGCTGGTCGATGAAGAGGAACCAGTCGAGGCCGTTCACGTCGCCCTCGTTGGCGGGGAAGACGTTGGGGCCCTCACCGCTGGTGAAGGTCTTCCCGGGCTCGCCGTTGGGCAGGCCCGAGGCCACCTTCTCCTTGACCAGCGACCACTCGTCCGCCGGTCCGCCGGTGCCGGGCAGCGAGCCCGAGACGGTGGCCAGCAGCTCGGTGCTCTTCTCCTCGCGGAGGGTCATCGACGCCTCGTCCTTGGTGAAGCGGTAGTAGGTGTCGCCGTCCTTCGCGACCGTCGAGTCGATGGTGCCCTTGCCGGCGCCGCGCTTGACGTCGATCCACGGCTTCGCCTCCGAGAAGGAGGTGAAGTCCTCGGTCGTCGCGTACATCATCTGGTTGTAGGTGACGGAGGTGCGGTCGGCCGTGTTCGTGGTCGGGTACATGTTCGAGGCCCAGAACACGACGTAGGTCTGGAGCTCGTCGTCCCAGTACGCCTCGGGGGCCCAGGTGTTGCCGGCGAAGTCGGTGGAGACCTTGACGTGGCGCTGAGCGGACCAGTTCACCAGGTCGGTCGACTCCCAGACCTCGATGTACTTCGAGCCCGACTTCTGCGCGGTGTCGAAGCCGCCGGGGAGCCCGTCGATCTTCAGGTCGGTGGCGAGCATGAAGAACTTGTCGCCCTCGTGCGAGCGGATGATGAACGGGTCGCGCAGGCCCATCGTCCCCAGGTTCGAGGTGAAGACCGGCTTGCCGCCGTTCAGCGTGTTCCAGCTCAGCGCGTCGTTGCCCTTCGAGGCGGCGAGGCTGATGCGCTCGGCGCCGTCGCCCTCTCCGGTGAAGAACGCCCAGACGTACGCCTCGGTGTCGTCGGTGCCGGCGGGGAGCGGCTGCACCCGGAGGGTGAAGTCCCGGGTCCGGGTGGTGGATCCGCTGGTCGCGGTCGCGCGGACGACCACGTCGATCGCGGGGCTCCCGGTCGCGGGGCGGTCGACGTCGATGGTGCGGGTGCCGGCGGCGCTGCCGTCGCGGACGGTCGCTCCGCTCGGGCTGACGACGCTCCAGGCGAGGCTCGAGCCGAGCGTGCCGGTGGTGGGCACCGAGACGTTCGTCCGGATGTCGCCGACGTTCGGGATGGCGATCGCGGCGAGGTCGCGCTGGACCTTCGTCGCGTCGTCCAGCTGCGCGGCGACGCGCACCGTGTAGTCGACCGAGCGGGTCTCGGTGCCGACCCTGTAGGTGGCGGTGAGGGTGGCGGTGGCGTCCGGCTGTCCCGCGGCGGGGCGCGTGACGGTCGCGGTGCCGCCGGTGATGGCCACGGCCGCGCTGTTCGACGTCCAGGTGATGCCGACGCCGCTGGCGGTGGTGGGCACCGTGAAGCCGGCGGTCGCCTCCGTGGGCACCGTGACCGACGCGACGGCGCGGTCGAGGGCCTGCGAGGAGTAGAGCGCCTGCACGGAGCTGCTGCTGAGGGCGCTGTCGTAGACGGCGAAGTCGTCCATCTCGCCGTTCCAGCCCGGGTCGTTGTAGGTCGAGCGCGCGATGTACGCGACGAGCGACGGGCCGAACGAGGAGACGTCGCGGGCGATCGCGCTCTGCGAGATCTGCGCGCCGTTGACGTACACGGTGAGCTTGCCGGTCGAGCCGTCGACGACGGTCGTGTAGAGCGAGAGGCCCGAGGGGGTGCGCGCGCCGACGGTCGGGGTGCCCGTCGCTCCGGCGCCGACCTCGGTGTTGTAGGGAGCGCCCGCGTTGACCGAGTTGGTGACGACCGACTTGGTGTAGCCGGACAGGTTGCTCGGGTTGAGCAGCCAGTAGCCGGAGGAGAACGAGGCGCCGGAGGCGACGGGCGCTCCGACGAACGCGGCGGCGACGTTGCCGGTGCCGCCCTTGTGGGCGAGCCAGGTGGAGAAGGTCAGGTCCTTCTTGCCGACGAGGCCGGCGGTGGGGATCTCGAGGTAGGGGGCGGCCGCGGCGGATCCGCCGGGGAGGCTGATGAGCCCGTTGCGGAACTGGGCTCCGGAGCCGCGCAGCGTCGCGCTGTAGCCGTTGCCGCTGGTGTCGGCGACCGTGGTGCCGGTGGGGGCGGTGTCGAACGTGTAGTGGAGGAGCGGGGTCTCGGTGGCTCCGAAGGCGGAGCTGGGGACCGTGGCGCCGAGCAGCGCCGTGGCGGCGACGGTCGCGACCGCCAGAGCGGTCCTCACCGCCGATCGTGATCGTCTCATGCAGATAGGCCCTCGTGATCGGGTGCGGCGTCGAGGCACGATCCGCAGGGCCGCGGAGGTGTGCGTCTTCGCACGGTATGTGAACGTGAACATCCTAGATCGCGGTGCCGGATCCTGACCAGTCCCCGGGAGAGGTCTGCGGGCTCCTGCAGAACGCCCGCCGAGAGCGCGATCCCTCGCCCGCCGACGCAGAGGCCCTCCTCTCCGCCGACGTCCTGCCGGAGCCGGCCGGGTGGCACGATGTCCGCATGGCCTCCGACCGCCCCGTCCTGCTCGTCGTCGACGTCGCCGACGGCGGCCGCGAGGATCCCGAGTTCGAGATCGAGCTGCAGCTGCTGACCGCGAGCGTCGTCTCGGCCGCCACCGCCGCGGGCTTCGTGGTCGACCGCGTCCCTGCCGAGCAGGCCGGCGCCGCCGAGCTCGAGCGTCGGCTCGCCGCCGCCGACGCCGTCGTGGTCACCGGAGGGGAGGACGTCGACCCGTCCCTCTACGGCGGCCGGCCCGACGACCCGCACCGCGGCCAGTCCTTCCCCGCGGCCGACCGCGCGCAGATCGCGCTCGTCCGCCGTGCCGTCGAGACGCGGACCCCGCTGGTCGGGATCTGCCGCGGGATGCAGCTGGTCAACGTCGCCCTCGGCGGCGACCTCGTGCAGCACCTGCCCGGCGCGGGTCACGTCGGCCGGTCGGTCCCCGGCGAGCACCTGTCGGGGATGGTCGACCACCGCGTGGCGCTCGAGCCGGGCAGCGCCCTCGCTCGCATCCTCGGCGCCGCCGAGCTCGACGTCCGCAGCTCCCACCACCAGGCCGTCGACCGTCCCGGCGAGGGCCTCGTCGTGGTCGGCCGCGCCGACGACGGCACCGTCGAGGCCCTCGAGCACGAGTCCGCGCCGCTCTGGTGCGTGCAGTGGCACCCGGAGGACGCGGGCTCGCGCGGCACCGTGCTCACGGACCTGCTCGAGGCGGCGCTCGCCGCGACCGCTACTTGATCGACCCGCGCATCACTCCGCTGACCACCCAGCGCTGCGCGAAGAGGTACACGATCAGCAGCGGCGCCATCGCCATCAGGTAGGACGCGAAGGCGATCGTGTAGTTCGTGTTGAACTGCCCCTGGAAGACGTACTCGGCCAGCGGCAGGGTGCGGGCGGACGGGTCCGAAAGCACCACGAGCGGCAGGATGAAGTCGTTCCACGCCCACACGCAGGTCAGGATCCCGACGGTCGCGTTCATCGGGCCGAGCAGCGGGAAGATCACCTGCCAGTAGGTCCGCCAGGTCGAGGCGCCGTCGGTGCGCGCCGCCTCCTCGAGCTCGATCGGGATCGAGCGGATGAAGGCGGTGTAGATGAACGTGTTGATCGAGAGCCCGAACACGGCGTAGAGCAGGATCAGCCCGGCCTGGTTGTCCAGGCCCAGCAGGGCCGTCTCCTTCACCACCGGCAGCATGATGATCGGGAACGGCACGAAGACCGCGGCGAGCAGGTAGAAGTAGACGCCCTTGAAGAACGGCCTGTGCATGTTCCGGGCGACCGCGTAGGCGACCATCGAGTTCGAGAACAGCGTCAGCACGACGGCTCCGACCGTGATCAGCGCGGTGTTCACGAAGGCCTGGGGGAAGCGGGTCGCCGTCCACGCCTCGGCGAAGTTGCCCCACGAGATCGAGGTCGGCAGCTCGAACCCGGTGCCGCCGAGCTGGTCGGGCGTCTTCAGCGCGGTCACGACGGCGAAGTAGAGCGGCAGGAGGATCGTCAGCGAGCAGACCGCGATGAGCGCGGTCGCCCACCAGTTGATCCGGTACGTGTCGCGGGAGGGCCTGCGCCGCCCCTCGGGCTCGCCGAGGGCGATGGCGGTCGTGGGGGTGATGGTCGATGTCATCAGAACGACGCCTCTCTGCGGCTGAGGACTCGGAACTGGATCAGCGAGACCACGATGATGATGAGGAAGTAGAGGACGGCGTTGGCCGTCTGATAGGCGTACTCGCCGCCCTGGAAGCCGCCGCGGTAGATCAGCAGCGTGATCGACTCCGTCGAGGTGCCGGGACCGCCGTTGGTGAGGGCGATGATGTGGTCGAACACCTGGAGGAAGTTCTTCATCGAGATGACCATGTTGATCGTGAAGAAGGAGGCGATCAGCGGGAACGTGATCGAGGTGAACTGCCGCCACCTCCCCGCTCCGTCGAGCGAGGTCGCCTCGTAGAGCTCGCCCGGGATCGTCTGGAGTCCGGCGAGGTAGATGATGATCGAGAAGGCCGAGGCCTGCCAGACCGCCAGCACCACGATCGCCACCCACGCCCAGTCGGCGTTCGCGAGGATGTTCTCGCCGATCACCGGGATCGCGCCGAGGATCTGCGGCAGCGAGTTCGCGAAGAGGTACTGGAACACGTAGCCGATGACCAGGGTCGAGAGCACGTAGGGGATGAAGTAGATCCCGCGGAACGCCGTCTGGAACTTGATCCGCGCGTTGAGGGCGACGGCGATGGCGAGCGAGATCACGTTCACCAGCACGGTCGCCACGATCGCGAAGCCGAAGGTGAACCCGTAGGCCTTCCAGACACGGTCGTCCTGGAGGAGCGCGAGGTAGTTCGAGGCGCCGATCAGGTCCCAGGAGCCGTAGCCCGCGTAGTCCGTGAAGCTGAAGAAGATTCCGGTGAGGACCGGGACCGTGTGGAGCACGAAGAAGAGCAGGACGGCGGGGACCGTCATCCAGTAGAAGGTCTTCGAGGTGCGGCCGATGGTGCGCTTGCGGCGCGCGGGCGGCGGAGGAGTGGTCGCCACCGCCTGCGCGGCGGCCGTCGTGGTCGTGGTCATGGGGTCACTTCCTGGTCGTGCGTGCCGCGACTTTGCGCCACTCACTGTCGAGGGTCCGGAGCGCCGCGTCGGCGTCCCCGCTGGCGAGGAACGCCTGGAGCGTGGGGTTGAGC
Organism: Rathayibacter sp. AY1B4; assembly: GCF_002932815.1. Classification (NCBI taxonomy): domain Bacteria; kingdom Bacillati; phylum Actinomycetota; class Actinomycetes; order Micrococcales; family Microbacteriaceae; genus Rathayibacter; species Rathayibacter sp. AY1B4. Next base: position 51,154 of record NZ_PSWN01000008.1, read on the forward strand.
GGGATGCTCGCGGGGATCTGGTGGTCGACGAAGCCGATCAGCCGTCCCTGCTCGAAGTAGGGCTGCAGCTCGGCCAGCGTGGGGTCCGAGTTGGGTGCGGCGCCGACCAGCGGCGAGAAGGCGGCCTGGCTCTCGACGTACGGCTCGACGACTCCGGGGGTCAGCAGGAAGTCGACGAAGCGGCGGGCCGCGTCGAGCTTCGGAGTGCCGCGGCCGATGGCGACGGCCACGTCGACGCCCGAGGTGACCCGCGTGTCCGCCGGGTCGTCGAGCACCGGGTAGGGGAAGACGCCGAGGTCGATGTCCGGGTTGTTCGTGCGCACCGGGTTGATCGCCCAGATGCCCTGCGGGTACATGGCCGCCTCGCCCGCGGCGAAGGCCTGGTTGCCGTCGTCGTAGCCGCGGCCGAACGAGCCCTCCTGCGTGTACGAGAAGAGCTGCCCGAGCCGCTCCATCGTCGTCGCGTAGTCCTTCGTGAACGAGACGGGGGAGTCGGGGCCGAGCGCCGCTCCCTCCTCGCGCATCGCGTCGAAGAAGCCGTCCGGCTGCAGCTGCCCGCCGAGCGCGTTGAAGGCGGGGGCGCCGGTCCAGTTGTCGAGCAGGGCGCCGTAGAAGGGAGTGATCCCGGCGGCGGTGAGCGTCTCGCAGACGGCGATCAGCTCGTCCCAGGTGGTCGGCACCTCGATCCCGTTCTCAGCGAAGATCGTGCGGTTGTAGAGGATCCCGTCCGCGTTGTTCGCGAAGGCGAGCGCGTTCACCTCCTTCCCCTCGAAGCTGCCGAGGGCGGCGAGGATGTCGAGGGCCGCCGGGTTCACCCGCTCGACCAGCTCGTCGCCGGTGAAGTCGTGGAACACGCCGGCCTTCGCGAGGTCGGCGTAGTAGCCGCTGCCGTTCAGGGTCAGCACGTCCGGCACCTTGTCCTTGACGAGCAGGGTGCGGATGGCCGTGTCGGGGTCGGGCACGTTGTTGGCGATGACCCGGATGTCCGGGTTGGCCGCCTCGAACTCGCGGATGATCCGCGCGAAGTCCTCCACCGCCTCCGCCTTGAACTGGAAGAAGTCGAGCGTGGTCACTCCGTCGCCGGCGCCGGGGGAGGCGCAGGAGGCGAGGGCGGCGGCGGACGCCGCGGCGAGCGGCACCGAGAGGAACAGCCGCCGGGAGAACCCGGGGGGATGCGGATGAGCGGACATGCGGCGCCTCCTTGCGCGTGGGGACAGGTCTCAGGGCGCGCTCGACCGCGGAGGGCGGTGCGAGAGCAGGTGCGGCGGCCGTGGAGCGGGTCGGCTCCGGAGCCGGGAGGGCGGGTCAGAGGGCGGTGAGCACGAGCACGACGAGCTGCTCCGGATCGAGGACGGGGGCCTGGAGCCCGACGGTGCCCAGCACGCGGCCGCGGAGCGCGGTCCCGTGCTCGGCCCAGCCGAGCGGCGACTGCCCGGGGCCGCCGAGCGGCGACGTGACCGGGGCGAGCGCCACGGAGTAGGTGCGCTCCGGGTCCAGGCCCGGGAGCGTGATCCGGCCGGGCGGGTAGGTCTCGCCGGTACGCAGCTGGGCGAAGGTGAAGAGGGCGGCGGAGCGGTCGGCGGCGACGACTCCGGAGAGCGAGGCGGCGTCGTCGGCGAGGTCGGCGCGCACGACCGTCCCGGTGTGCAGCAGCGCCCGGTGCTCGCGGTGGAAGGCGACCCAGGCGGTCAGCTCCTCCTCGACGGCGGGGGCGAGATCCGAGACGTCCCACTCGATGCCGAGGTGGCCGGGCAGCGCGGTGCCGGCGCGGAAGGCGAGCGAGTGGGTGCGCTGCGTCGAGTGCGACCGCGGCCCTCCGATGTGCTGCCCCATCAGCTCGGGCGGCACCACCAGCTGGGTGAAGGGCTGGATGGTCTGCCGCTCGAGCGGGTCGATGCAGTCGCTCGTCCAGATGCGGTCGGTGCGGGCGAGGATCCCGAGGTCGACGCGGGCGCCCCCGGAGGCGCACGACTCGATCTCGACGCCGGGATGCCGGGAGCGCAGCTCGTCGAGCAGGCGGTAGAGCGCGAGCACGTTCTCGTGGACGGCGGAGCGGCCGGTGGCGGGCGAGACCGCCTCGATCACGTCGCGGTTGTGGTCCCACTTGAGGTACGCGATCGGGTACTCGGTCAGCAGCGCGTCGAGGGCGTCGAGCACGTGCTCGAACGCGCCGCGCTGCGAGAGGTCGAGCACCTGCTGCTGCCGCCCCGAGGCCGGGAGATGGCCGGCCGGGCCGAGGATCCACTCCGGGTGCGCGCGGGCCAGGTCGGAGTCGGGGCTGATCATCTCGGGCTCCACCCAGAGGCCGAACTGCATGCCCAGGCCGGTGACGACGTCCGTCAGCGGAGTGAGGCCCTCCGGCCAGACCGAAGGGTCGACGGTCCAGTCGCCGAGCGCCGCGGTGTCGTCGCGGCGGCCGAGGAACCAGCCGTCGTCGAGCACGAAGCGCTCGACCCCGATCCGCGCGGCCCGCTCGGCGAGGGCGGTGAGGCGAGCGAGGTCGTGGTCGAAGTAGACGGCCTCCCAGGTGTTGAGGGTGACGGGCCGCGGAGCGACGGGGTGCTGCGGGCGGGCGCGGAGCGACGCGTGGAACCGGGCCTGCAGAGCGCTGAGCCCGTCGCCCCAGGAGCCGTAGGCGACCGGGGTCTCGTAGCTCTCGCCCTGCGCGAGCTCGATCTCGGCGGGCCGCAGCAGCTCGCCGGCCGCGAGGAGCGAGACGCCCTCGACGGTGCGCTCGGCGCGGAGCGAGGTGTCGCCGCTCCAGCCGAGGTGGACGCCGTGCACGAGCCCGCGCTCCCAGCCGAAGCCGGGCGTGCCCGCGGCGAGGAGGAGGGTCGCGTCGGCGCCGGGGCGGCCGCGGCGGGTGCGGCGGGTGTGCTCGCCGATGGTCAGTGGGCGGCGCTGCGGGTGGCGCTCGCGGAGGTGGTGCCCGGTGGTGTCGAGGATCTCGCGCGCGGTCGCGGGGAGCGGGAAGCCGAGCTCGAAGCGCTCGAGGCGGAACGGGCGGGCGTCGAGGTTCTCGACCCGGGCGCGCTGGGTGAGCAGGCCGGCCGCGTCGACCTCGAGGTCCACGGTCAGGCGCACGCCCGCGCCGGTGGCGACGGTCCGGAGGGCGGAGCCGAGCGCCTCGATGCTCTCGACCTCGAACCGCTCCGACGCGGCCGAGCGCTCGTGGGTGCCCTCGAAGGTGGGGGCGTGCTGCCAGCCGTCGGCCTCGACGGCGACGAGGCCGAACGGCGCGAAGGCGTCGAGTCCGCCCGAGACGCGCTGGGGGAGGGCGGCGTCGGCGAGGGCGGATAGTTCGGCGGCGGAAAGATCTCCGAGCGCGGCGCCCCAGTGCACGATCGTGGGGAAGGTGACGAGGCGGGCGTCGATGACGACGCTGGTGCCCCCGTCCTGCAGGTGGAAGAGGCGCGATTCCTGGCCGGAGAGGGTCACGGAGTCGTTCGTGGGGGCGATGCTGCGGTGCATGGCTTATTTCTAGAGCAGAAGTAATAGGGGTGTCAAGAGCGGCGCGAGTGTCCGGATCCGTTCCTGGAGCGGCGCACTGCCGGTAGCTTTCTACCAGGCCGGAAAGAAGGAGCCCCGTGACCGACACCATCGTCGCCGAGGACGCCTCCGGGAGCTCCTCCGAGCTCCTGGCGCGCGAGGTCCTGATCCACGGTCCCGTCTCGCGGGCCGAGCTCGGCCGCCGCCTCGGCCTCTCGCCCGCCAGCCTGACCCGGCTCGCGCGCCCGTTCCTCGACGGCGGCCTGGTCGTCGAGGGCCTCGAGCAGAGCACCGGAGTCGGCCGCCCCGCCCGCCCGCTCGACATCCGCGCCGACGCGCTGAGCTTCGCGGGCGTGAAGATCACCGGCACCGAGGTCCTCGCCGTCCGCACCGACCTGCGCGCGCGCACCGAGCGGGAGCTGGTCCGCCCGCTGCCGGGGACGGAGCCCGCCGACGTCATCGCCGCGATCGTCTCGGTCGTCGACGAGCTCGGCGGCCCCTCCGCCTTCGCGGGCCTGGGCGTGACGCTCGGCGGGAGCATCGCCGCCGACGGCCGGGTGAGCCGCGCGCCGTTCCTCGGCTGGCGCGACGTCGACCTCGCCGCTCCGCTCTCCGCCGCCCTCGGGCTGCCGGTCGCCCTCGAGAACGACGTGGTCGCGCTCACGGGCGCCGAGCACTGGTTCGGGCGCGGCCGCGGCATCCCGCACTTCGCGGTGCTCACGGTCGGCGCGGGCGTCGGCTACGGACTGGTGGTGCACGACCGGGTGGTCGCGCCCCCGGAGGCGGGGCTCGGCCTGGGCGGCCACTACCCGCTGGATCCCACCGGCCCCGTCTGCGAGGCCGGCCACCGCGGCTGCTCGACCGCGATGCTCAGCCTGCCCTCGCTCCTCCGCCAGCTCTTCGTCGCCACCGGCCGCGAGCTGACCCTGGCCGAGGGCTTCGCCGCCGCTCGCGCGGGCGACCCCGGTGCCGAGCGCATCCTCGCCGACTCCGGCACGGCGCTCGGGACGATGATCGCCGCGATCGGCAACCTCTCGATGTCCGGCACGGTGATCCTGGCCGGGGAGGGCGTCGCCCTCTACACGGAGCAGGCCGCGGTGGTGGACGCCGCGATCGCGGCCACGCGCGACCCGGACGCTCCGCCCCTGGCGCTGCTCGTCGACGACGGCGGGCTCGTGGAGTGGGCGCGCGGCGCGGCGGCCGTCGCGATCCAGCGGCTGCTGCCGCGGATCGCGCTCGGGACGCTGGGGTAGCGGGGCTCTGCGGCGCGCGGGTGCTCGGGGTGCCGGGCTGGCGCTCGGGGTGCCGGGCTGGCGGGTCTCCGCGCCCAGTGGGCCGTCGGCACGCTCGCCCGGCGGATTTCAGCGCCGCGCGGAGGCTCGGGATGCCGGCCCGGCGGGTGTCCGCTTCGGGCGGGTGCCGGGACGCCGGCCTCGCGGGCTAGGCGCCGAGCGCCGAGCCGGGCAGGTCGCGCTGTAGGCCGTCGACGATCCGGCCGAACGCCGCGATCGCCTGGTCGTCGCCGAGACGACCGGAGTCGACTCCCCCGGCGATGCGCAGGACCTCTGCCCGGCGCTCCGCCCGCTCCACCGCCTCGAGCCCGGAGGCCCCGATCGCTGCGGATGCGCGCACTCGCGCGACGATCGTGCCGACGTGCCATCTGCCGCGTGCCATCTGTCTCCTCCTGAAGTCCCCGCCCTTCTTCGGAGCGGACGCACACCCGGATGGGTGCGCGTCCCCGCGTCCTCACCCCCTGTCGCTCCGGCGATGCGTCACGAACGGTCGTCATCCGCCCGCCGTGGCGACCGTTCGTGACGCATCGATCGAGCTGGGGGTGCCGGAGCGCCCGCTCGCGGAGAGGGGGCCGGGGCGCCAGACTGACGGCGAGCGGAGGGAGGCACGATGCGACGCCTCCGCGCCCTCGCCGCCGCGCTGCTCCTCCTGCCCGCCCTCGCGGCCTGCGCGCCGGGAGGCGCGACAGGCGTCCCGAGCGGCACCGAGGCGGCCGCCGTGGCTCCGACCACCGCCACCCCGGCTCAGGCCACTCCGACTCAGGCCACCCCCGACCCGGCCCGCTCCTCCGCCTCGTCCGCCCCGGCTCCCGGGGTCACCGTCTCCGTCCAGCAGAACCGCTCCGACATCGCCGGCGGCACCATGGCCTTCGAGGTCCACAACGGCAGCGGCGTCCCGATCGAGGTCACCGCGGCCCGCCTCACGGACCCGCGCCTCGCCGCCCCGCTCACCTGGACCGGCGGCACGGGCGTCCCCGACGGGGCCTCGCGAGACCTCCGCGTCGACGTGCCCGAGCCCGCCTGCCCGGTCGCGGAAGCGCCCGCCGCGCTCGAGGTCGTCCTCGCCATCGACGGCCACGGCGAGCACGCGTACCCCGCCGACGACCCGTTCTCGTTCGTCGACGCTCTCGCCCGGTCCGGATGCTTCGCCCGCACCGTCGACGCCGACCTCGCCCTGCGGATCGACACGTCCGGAGGCGCCGCGCACGAGCCGGCGCGCCTCACCATCACCGCCGACGTCCGGGGCACCCCCCTCGTGCTCCGCAGCGTCGACGCCACGATCCTGCTGCAGCCGCCCGACGCCGCCGACGCCTGGACCCTCGACCGCTCCGTGCCCGCCGGGACCCTCGACTCCGTGGTCCTGGACGCCGTCCCCACCCGCTGCGACACCCACGCGCTCGCCGAGGACAAGGTCGGCACGCGCCTGCCTGTCACCGTCGAAACCGCGGGCCGGCAGGGCACCGTCGTCGTCGCCGCGACCCCCGAGCAGAAGGGCGAGCTCTACGCGTTCATCACCGCGTACTGCGCGTCCTGAGCGGGGAGGCGGGCGGTCCGGGGACGCGGACGTCGGCGCCGCGGACGCGTCTCGCCGTCCACCTCGGCCGTCACTCGCCGCCGCTCGCCCGCATCGGCAGGTTGCGCCGTCGGCCGCGCCGAGCCCCGCCCGTCGTGGGACGAGCCCGGCCTACCCCGCCCGGCGGCTCGGCTCAGCCCGGCCCGCTCGACTCAGCTCAGCCCGGTTCAGCCAGCGCCCCGCTCCGCTGTGCGCGCCCCAGCCGCGCCTGCCCGCTTCACGCCGGCGCCGTGCTCAGCGCCTGCAGCCCCGTCACCCGCAGCAGGTCGAGCCGCGCCTCGTCCTCGCTGCCCGGCGCCACCGTGTAGACGACGATCCGCAGGTCGGTGCCCGGAGCCGTGAGCACGTCGCAGTCGATCGTGATCGGTCCGACGGGCGTCCGCGTCACCGTCTTCCGGCTCGCGCGGTGCTCGGCGATGCGCGCCTCCGCCCAGCGCCGCTCGAACTCGGGCGACTCCTCGCGCAGCCGGGCGACGAGGGCGGTGAGCGCCGGATCGCGCGGGTAGCGCCCGGTCGCCGCGCGCAGGTCGGCCGCGAGGTCGCTCGCGAAGTCCTCCTCGTGCTGCGCGTCGAACTCGGTGCCGGCGTGGCCGGAGGTGAAGTGCCGCCAGACGAGGTTCCGCTCCAGCCCGGTGTACACCGAGGGGTCGCCGTTCAGGGCGGCCCAGAGCGGGTTCCACAGCAGGATGTCGTGGGCCGCCGTGAACACCGCGAGCGGCACGTCGCCCAGGCGGTCGACGATCCGCTGCACGCCCGGGCTCACGTGCTGCGGCACGACGCCCGGCGAGGGGACGGCGGCACCGGCGACCCGGTAGAGGTGGTCGCGCTCGCTGTCCGTGAGCCGGAGCGCCACCGCGAGAGAGCGGAGCATCGACGGCGACGGGTTCCGTGCGCGTCCCTGCTCGAGCCGCACGAGGTAGTCGACGCTCACGCCCGAGAGTGCCGCCAGCTCCTCGCGGCGCAGGCCCGTGGCGCGGCGGCCCGAGCCCGCGGGCAGGCCGACGTCGGCGGGACGGATGCGGTCGCGCCACGAGCGCAGCACCGTGGCGAACTCCTCCATGCCGCCCATCCTCCTCCGCCCGCCGTCGCCGAGCCAGGTACTGCCGGTCCCCCCGTCGAGCGCGGCCTGGTCGAGGCCCGACGACCCGCGCAAGATGGGCGCATGACCACGACACTCATCACCGGAGCGAACCGCTCCCTCGGCCTCGAGACCGCCCGCCGACTCCTCGAGGCGGGCCACACCGTCTACGCCGGCATGCGCGACACCGCCGACGGCGACGCCGCCCGCGCGCTCGGCGCCCACCCCGTCCGCCTCGACGTCACCGATCAGGCGAGCGTCGACTCCGCGATCGCCTCCCTGCCCGGGCTCGACGTGCTCGTCAACAACGCCGGCGTGCTCGGCACCTCGTTCGGCGTCGACGACCTCACCCCGGAGGCGATGGCGGGCGTCCTCGAGACGAACGTCGTCGGCATCGTGCGCGTCACGCAGGCCGCGCTCCCGCTGCTGCGGGCCTCCGCGGCCCCGGTCGTCGTGAACGTGGCGTCCGGAGTCGGCTGGCCGCGCTGGCTGAGCACCGAGGGCCACGACGAGTTCCCCGTCACCGCGATCCCCTACGCGGCGTCGAAGGCGGCGGTCGTCGCGCTCACCGTGCAGTACGCGAAGAACCTGCCGGCGATGCGGATCAACGCGAGCGACCCCGGATACACCGCGACCGACTTCAACGGACACGGCGGGCACCAGACCGTCACCGAGGGCACGGACGCGACCGTCGCGCTCGCCCTGCTCGGCTCCGACGGGCCGACGGGCGAGTTCCACGACCGGCGCGGGCGCATCGAGTACTGAGCGGCGGGAAGGCGGGCGCGGCCGGCCGGACACCGGCCCGGACCCGGCAGGCGTCCACGTGCCCGTTCGAGGAGCCGCTGCCCCGAGCGCGGCGTGCGTCCACGTGCCCGTTCGAGAAGATCCCGCCCCGACCCGGTAGGCGTCCGCGTGCGCCCGAGACGCGGTGAGGTCCCCGAACCCGCCCTCGGCGCACCGGCCAGCACATGGTGATGAGGTGTCCTGTCTGCGCGGTCACCGGTCCTCGGTGCTGGGCTGTGAGTGACGGCCGGAGCCGGGACGCTGCCCACCGCGTGACAGAGGGCCGGATGAACCGCCGGCCCGACGGTGCGTGCTCGCTCCGGTGCGCCTACCGACTCACCGCGTCTCGTGTCAGCTCTGCAGCTCGACCCCCCAGTTCGTCCTCTGGACGTCGGCGTCGAGCCCGCGCAGCTCGCGCGCCACGGCGTCCGCCTGCTCGCGCAGCTCCCGCACCGGCAGCGCGGGCAGGCGGCGCAGCTCGCTCCGGAGCTGGCGGTAGCCGCGCTCGCCGGCGGCCGCGTCGGCCGCGCGGGTCAGGAGGCTGTGCCGCGCGCGCAGGGCTTCGCGCCGGGCGAGCGCCGCGGTCAGCACCTCTCCGGTGGGAGTGGTCGCCGTCGCGTTGGTGAGGTTGATCGCCGTGACCAGCCGCTCGAGCTCGCCCAGTGCGCGCGTGCAGTCGGCGAGCAGCTCGGCCGGGTCCTCGGTCGGCTCCTCCCCCTCCTGGTAGGAGGCGTTCGCGACGATCCGCGACTGGAGGGCCTCGATCCGCTTCTGCAGGTCGGCCCGCTCGAGGAGTGCTTCGGCGAGAGTCATGCGACCAGGCAAGCACACATCGGCGCGACCTGCGCCCCTAGGCTGCGACCGTGCCGCTGCAGAACCATCCCGGAGACGTCGAGTTCCCCGTCCGACCCCGGCTGCGCTACGCGCGGGCGGCCGATGCGCATCGTCGCGGTCAGGGCGCCGGACGCCGCGCCCTCCTGGTGATCGCCTTCGCGGCTCCGGTGGGCCTGGTCGGCTTCGCGTGGGGGCTCGCGCTCGGCGGCGGCGAGAGCGTCGTCGCGTTCACGGCGTTCGCGTTCGCTCTGGCCTTCGGGCTGCTCGCCGCCACGGTCGGCTTCCAGCAGTGGGATGCGCGCGCGCCGCGCCGCGAGCAGCTCGCGTACCTCGGCGCGGCCGGCTCGCCGAGCCCGTCCCTCCGCCAGCAGCAGCTGCTCGCGCTCGACGCGGTCAGCGACTTCTCGTTCGCCGGCTGGAACTCCTCCCTCGCGTTCCAGCCCTCCTGGGCCGAGCTCCCGGAGGAGCTGCGGCGCCGCTACGCCGACGGAGCGAAGGGAGCGCCGTGGCAGCAGCTGCCGCTGCATCCGCTCGTCGAGCACCGGGTCGCGCTCGACCGCGACTTCCGCATCGCCTCGGCCGACGACATCGAACTGCTGGTCGCCGACGTGCTCACCCGCGGGCCGCTCTCGACCCGCTTCGCCGAGGTCTCGGCCTCCGCCGACGCCGAGCGGATGCGCTCCCGGGTCGCCGCGCTCACGGGCGGCAGCGAGTTCCACCTCCTCGAGCTCGCCCAGGCGGTCGACGGGCGTCCGCCGCTGCTCCTGCTCGCGGGCGACACCGAGCGCACGATCGGAGCGATCCGCTACGCCTACGTCGCCGGCTACCTCCCGGCGGCGCGGGCCTGGGAGCTGCTGGCCGCGGTCGGCGACCGCGTCTTCGAGCGCTACTCCGGCTGGGACGCCTACTGGGCCGACGCGGCCCTCGCCATCGCCTTCCGCACCGACTCCCTCGGCGCGGTGCAGCACCACCATCGTCTGCGCGCGGAGCTCGCGGCCTCGGGGTGGCCGGCGGCGGCGGTGCCGTACCCGGGCTGAGCGCGGGGCGGCTGCGGAGACGGTGCGACCGAGCTGGAGCGTCCGGACCGGAGGCGTGCTCCCGCGCGGTGACCTCCCTCGCCCACGGGGCTGTCGACGCGGAGAGAGCTGCGGCCCCGGCGTCAGCCCAGCTTCGAGGCGGGCACCGTCTCGAGGTGGAGCAGGTCGCGGCGCAGGCGCTGCGAGCGGACGTAGCTGCTCAGCACGTGCTCGGGCGAGGGCGGGGAGTCGCTCCCGCCGAGCAGGGCGCGCGCGGTCGTGAGGCGTGCGCGGCGGATCTCGTCGAACACGGTGGTGCCGTTCCGCGCGAAGGTGCGCTGCAGCGTCCGCTTCGGGACGCCGAGGCGCTCGCAGATCTCCTGGACCGAGAGGCGGGGGTCGGTGGACATCGCGGCGATCAAGGCGAGGGCGCGCGTGTAGACGTCCTCGCTGCTCTCGCGCGGCAGCGAGGTCGCCAGCACAGCGCCCGCCAGCTGCTCGACGGCGGCCCGCACCAGGGGGAAGGCGGGGGAGTCGGCGTCGAGGGTGGAGCCGAAGGTCGCGTTGACGGTCGAGAGCAGGATGCCGCGGCTGGCCGCGTCGGCCTCGGTGACGACGGCGCCACGGTCGGCCGAGTCGACCAGGCCCAGCAGCGGGCGGTCGAGGGCGATCTCGGTGCGGGCGCTCGGGGTGTCGGTCACGATCGTGAACGGGGAGTCGCAGTGGAGGAAGGCGATGTCGCCCGGCGCGACGCGGACCTCGAGCGCCGCCGGATCATCCGGCTGGATCACGAGCGCGCCCTCGAGCGGGATGATCAGGCGGACGCCCGGGCCGATGGCGGAGGTGCGGTGCAGGCGGGCCGGCGAGTGCCAGATCCGGAGCACGTCGACGCCGTCGCTGCAGAGGGTGTCGGCCACGATGCGGAACGCGCCGTTCGCGCGGACGTCGACGCCGCTCTGGGCCAGCCACGCGGCGGCCGCGGTGTCCCGGCGGGACACTCCGCGATCGACGATCGGTCGGCTGCCTTCTGCGATTCCCCTCACGGCGGAGTCCTTTCCTCTGGCGCGTCCTCCGTACGACGCGATCCCTCTACCCTGGCCGATCCGGCCCGGTGGTGAGAAGTCTTCATGCGACCGCATCGTCGCTCACCTCCACCGCAAGGTGTCGGATCCCGCCATCGGGGGACGGAACCGCACCTCCGGAGTGCGCCTCGGATCGACGTGGACCTCGAGCGCGGCGACGTCGGTGAAGGGCCGGTCGTCGCTCGTGCGGCCCCGCAGCACGATGGAGTGGCGGAGCGTCCGCGGTGCCCGCAGGGGCGCGATCGTGTAGTGCGCGACGGCCACGAACCCCGCTCCCGGGGCGACCCGCTCGGGCCGGCCGACGACGGTGACCGGGGCCTCGTCGTAGTCGAGCTCGACGCCCGAGCCGTCGGTGAAGGAGCCGCAGAACAGGGCGAGGTCGTGCAGGGCGGCGGCGCCGGAGTTGTGGAACTGCATCCAGAAGGTGATCACGGCGACGGAGCCGCGGGCGGGCGCGAGCCGCACCGCGCTGCCGTCGAGGACGAGGTGCGGGGGCGCATCGAGCGTCGGAGCTCCGAGCATCAGCCGCGCCGCCTGACGCCCGCCGCCGGTGCGGCCGCCGGTTCCGCTGCGCGTCCCGCCAACTGCAGGAGGCCGCACGCGGCGACCACTCCGACGAGGGCGGCCGTCCAGCTCAGGTCCTGCTGGTCGAACTCCCGGACGTGCGCCGGGACGCCCGTGAATCCGAGGATCCCCTGGGCCGCGGCGACGGTGGCGAAGGCGAGCAGCGCGGCCGTGGCGGCGACCGCGGCCGGGGCGGGCGGGTCGCCCTCCGAGACCTGGGCGAAGCGGCGGACGGCGTGCGTGAGGGCGAGTGCGCAGAGGGCTGCGGCGACGAGGGCGGCCGCGGTGTAGGCCGGGCCGGCGGCCAGCAGGAGGAGGGCGCCGACGACGATCCGCAGGCAGGCCGGGAGGACGCCGGGAGCGCTGCATCCGCGCGCGCGCGGGCCTCCGCCGAGGGCCGCGGCGAGGGCGCGGGACTGCTCGAGGCGCCTCCGGACGCCATGAGGACCGATGGTGCGGAGCAGGGCGGTCGCGCCCGAGGCGAGCAGTGCGAGGCCGACGAGCAGGGGGAAGACGAGGGCGGCGGCGGGCAGGACGGGGGCGGCGTCGGCAGGGGTCATCGGGTCTCCTTCGGGGTGGGGACGGGGCGCGCGGCACCTCGATGATCCGTCCTCGCGGAGCGCCTCGGGAGGCCGGGCGCGAACGCTCACGAGGCAGGCGCGCCAGAACGTCAGAACGCGCCAGAGGACCGTGCCGTCGAGCCGTGCCAACGGCACCGCGGAACGTGCCACGCGCCTCCGCGTGCCCGCTGCGCGCCGTTTCGAGACGGCCTACGCTCACCGGATGGACGAGGTGCGGGACGCGTACGGCGCACGGGCGGAGGAGTACGCGGCGCTGCTCGGATCGGTCGACGCGGGGCCCGCGGCCGATCGCGAGCTGATCGGGTCGTGGGCCGACGGGCTGGAGGGCACGGTCGCCGACGTGGGCTGCGGGCCCGGGCACTGGACGGAGTTCCTCCAGCGCCGCGGAGCCGCCGCGGTCGGCGTCGACCCGGTGCCGGAGTTCGTCGCGCTGGCTCGAGCGCGGTTCCCGGACGTCCCGTTCCGGCTCGGCTCGGCGCTCGAGCTCGACGTCGACGGCCTCGGGGGCGTTCTCGCGTGGTACTCGCTCATCCACCTGCCGCCGGCGGAGCTGCCCGGCGCGGTCGCGGCGCTCGCCGCTCACCTCCGACCGGGCGGAAGCCTGCTGATCGGCTTCTTCGAAGGGCCGCGCACGGAGGCGTTCGCGCACGCCGTCGCACCGGCGTGGTTCCATCCGCTCGCCGAGATGCGCGCCCTCGCCGAGCAGGCCTGCCTCGAGGTGACCCACTCGCTCCGCCGCAGCGCCCCCGGCGTCCGCGACCACGGCGAGCTGATCGCCGTCCGCCCACGCTGACGCCGAGCTGATCGCCGGCCTCTGATCCGGACGCCGCCGACGCCGCGCTGGTTCCGCGCTGACGGCACTCGCTCCCGCTGGTCACCGGCGGTTGACGTCCCGGCCCACCGCATCCCGCCGAGACACCACCGCCTCGCCGAGACGCCGCCGTCTCGGCGGTGCTTCGGCGGTGTCCCGGCGGACGAGGGCCGCCGCGCCTAGAGGCGGTCGGCGCGCCACTCCGTGGGGATCTCCTCGCCGCGGCGGAACGCCTCCTCCTCGCGCTCGCGCAGCTCGACGCGGCGGATCTTGCCCGAGATCGTCTTGGGCAGGGGGTGGAATTCGAGGCGCCGCACCCGCTCGAAGGAGGAGAGCAGCTCGCGGGTGTGGGCGAAGATCGCGCTCGCCGTCTCGGCGGTCGGCTCCCAGCCCTCGGCGAGGGTGACGTACGCCTTCACCACGCTGTGGCGCACCTCGTCCGGAGCCGGCACCACCGCGGACTCGGCGACGGCGGGGTGCTGCAGCAAGACGCTCTCGACCTCGAACGGCGAGATCTTGAAGTCGGAGGACTTGAAGATGTCGTCGGTGCGGGCCAAGAAGGTGATCGTGCCGTCGACCGCGCGGACCGCCACGTCGCCGGTGTGGAAGTAGCCGTCGGCGCGGGCGCGCTCGGTCCGGTCCTCGTCGCCGAGGTAGCCGGACATCAGGTTGACGGGTTCGACGGACAGGTCGAGGCAGATCTCACCGGTGGAGGCGGGCTCGCCGGTCAGCGGATCGACGAGGGCGATGGTGACGCCGGGCAGCGCGCGGCCCATCGCTCCGGGGACCACGGGGGCGCCGGGCGGGTTCGCGATGATCGCGGTGGTCTCGGTCTGGCCGTAGCCGTCGCGGATGGTGAGTCCCCACTCTCGCTCGACGGTCGCGATGACCTCGGGGTTGAGCGGCTCGCCCGCCGAGAGGATCTCGGTCAGCGCGCGCGGCTTCGCTCCCAGCGCCGACTGGATCAGCATCCGCCACACGGTCGGCGGCGCGCAGAAGGTGGTGACCTCGGCCCGGTCGAGCTGCTCGTGCAGTGCGGTGGGGGAGAAGCGGCTGTAGTTGTAGACGAACACCGTCGCCTCGGCGTTCCACGGCGCGAAGAAGCAGCTCCACGCGTGCTTGCCCCAGCCCGGCGAGCTGATCGCCATGTGCACGTCGCCCGGCTGGACGCCGAGCCAGTACATCGTGCTGAGGTGCCCCACGGGGTACGACTCGTGCGTGTGCACGACCATCTTGGGCTTCGAGGTGGTGCCGGAGGTGAAGTAGATCAGGCACGGATCGGAGCTCTGGACGACCACGGTCGGGCTGATGCCGAAGGGCTCGAGCGAGTCGGCGTAGTCGAGCCAGCCCTCGACGGCGCCGCCGACCGCGATGCGGCCGAAGCCGCCCTCCATCTCGTCGAACTTGGCTGTCTCGGAGGCGTCCGCGATGACGTGCGCGACCTCGCCGCGCTCGAGGCGGTCGGCCAGGTCGGCGGGTGAGAGCAGGGTCGTCGTGGGGAGGATGACCGCGCCGAGCTTCATGATCGCGAGCATCGACTCCCAGAGCTCGAGGCGGTTGCCGAGCATGAGCATCACGTGATCGCCCTGCTCGACGCCGACCGAGTGGAGCCAGGCGGCGACCTCGTCGGAGCGCCAGCGCATCCGGTCGAAGGAGTACTTCTCCTCGGAGCCGTCCTCCTCCACGATCCAGAGGGCGGGGCGCTCGTTGCCGATGGCGATCGCGTCGAACCAGTCCACCGCCCAGTTGAAGCGGGGCCCGACGTCCGGCCACTGGAAGGCCTCGTTCGCGGCGACCGCATCGGTGCGGTGCTGCAGGAGGGTGTCGCGGGCGGCGCGGAAGCTCCCGGTGGGGTTCATGCATGTCTCCGTAGCGGTCGAGGTCCGGCCGCTGGCGGGACCGACCCCCATTCTGCTCCCGCCGCGGTGCCGGGTGCTGCGCGACGGAGGCCCGGTGGGGACGCACGTCGGAGGGAGCACCTGTGGAGGAGCGGCCGAGTCAGTCCCACGAACGACACGGCGTCAGCGGGAGAGCGGAGGGCTCGCCCGCCGCAGCAGGCGCTCCCTCCGCTCCCTCCGCGGGACCTCAGTACTTGATGGACTGACCGCCGTCGATCGGGAGGACGGTCGCGTTCACGTAGGAGGCGTCGTCCGAGAGGAGGAAGGCGACGACCGAGGCGATCTCGTCGGCCTCGCCGTAGCGCTTGGTCGGGTTGACCTGGATGAACTCCTCGGCCGCCTTGCGCGGGTTCTGCGGGTCGAGCTGCTTCATCGAGTTCTCGACCATCGGGGTCCAGATGGCCCCGGGCGCGATCGCGTTGATGCGGATGCCGAACTCGCCGTACTCGATCGCGGAGTTGCGGGTGAGGCCGACGACGCCGTGCTTGGCGGCCGCGTAGCCGGACTGATTGCCGATCGCGGTGATGCCGCCGACGCTCGCGGTGTTGACGACCATGCCCGAGCCCTGCTCGCGCATCACCTTCAGCACCTTCTCCAGGCCGAGGAACACGCCGCGGAGGTTGATCGCGACGACCTTGTCGAACTCGTCGGCCGTGAAGTCCTCGGTGAGGTTCTGGCGGCCCTCGATGCCGGCGTTGTTGAAGAAGCCGTCGATGCGGCCGAACGCCTCGAGGGTGCGCGCGACGTAGGCGTCGACGTCCGCCTCCTTCGACACGTCGGCGAGGACGGTGATCGACTCGGTGCCCTCCGGCAGGACGTCGACCGTGGCGGCGAGGCCCTGCTCCGAGATGTCGACGAGGGCGAGCTTCGCGCCCTCCTGGGCGAGGCGGACGGCGGCAGCGCGGCCCAGGCCGGATCCACCTCCGGTGATGAGGACGACGCGGTCGGTGAATCGGGTGCTGGTGGTGGTCATGACGACTCCTGCTCGAAGAGGGATGGGCTCGGAGGCCGTGCGGTCGGCGAGTCCGTATCCATGCGTCTGCATGCAATTGACTCCACGATACGCCACAGGTGTCGGTTGAGTCTGAGTGCGCGGTCAGGGATGGAGTGATCCGGGCTGCGGGCGCCCGCAGTCGAGCCCGGTGGACCCTCGCGAGCGGGGCCGCAGGATCCGACGCGAGCACTCGGGTTCTGGGCAGAGCCCCCGCCCCCCCGACCCCGATCCGCCGCACGCCCGCCTACAGGTGCGGCTGCCCCGTCGAGGCGCTCGTTCCGCCGTCCACGGCCAGGATCGCGCCGGTGATGTACGCCGCGTCCGCGCTGGCGAGGAACAGCACCGGCGGGGCGATGTCGTCCGGCTGCCCGGGGCGTCCGAGGGCGATGCGGTCGATGAAGGGCGCGAGCTCCTCGGGGGTCGAGGCCATCGACTCGGTCAGCGGTGTCTGCGTGAAGGCGGGAGCGACGGCGTTGACCCGCACCCCGTGCGCGCCGAAGTCGAGGGCCAGCGACTGCACGAACGTCGTGATCGCGCCCTTGGTCGCGTTGTAGGCGGCCTGGCCCCAGTCGCCGCGGATGCCCGACACGGAGGAGACGACGACGATGTTGCCGCGGCTCGCCTTGAGGTGCGGGAGCGCCGCCTTCACCGCGTAGAAGAGAGCGTCGACGTTCGTCGCGAAGAGCGAGCGCCAGGCGTCGTCCTCCACCTCCTCGATCGGGCCGCCGAGGTGGCCGGCCGCGTTGTTCACGAGGACGTCGATCCCGCCGAACCTCGCGACGGTGCCCTCGACGAGCGCGTCGACCTCGGCTCGGACCGAGACGTCGGTGGGCACGACCAGGACGCGCTCGGCCGGGAAGCCGGCGACGGTCTCCTCGAGCGTGGCGGGGGTGCGCCCGGCGACCGCGACGCTCGCGCCCTGCTCGAGGAAGGCGCGTGCGATGGAGCGGCCGATGCCGGAGCCGGCTCCGGTGACCAGGACGGTGCGTCCGGCGAAGGGGTAGGTGTTCGAGGCGATCATGGCGGTGCCTTCCGGGTGCAGAGGGGCGGCTCGGCGGGGTGCGCCGGGTGCGGCGGGCGTCGGATCCGCCCGGTGCCGATCATCCGCGGCACCCGAGCGGATCGACGGGCCGCCGCGCCGGTACGGAGGAGCTCCCCATCGATCCGCAGCACGGCTCCCGACCCTGGCAACCGTCGCAGAGTGCGGTCCGCGGCCGCGCGGGCTCGGGTAGACCGGAGGGACGCCAGTGGACAGGGGGAACCACCATGGACACCACGAGAACGACCGCTCCGCGCCGGGCGACGGGGCTCCGGGCCGGACGGCGCACGACCGTGCTGGGCGCCTCGGCACTGCTCGCGGCGCTCGCGCTGAGCGGCTGCACGAGCGGCGCCGACCAGGCGGAGGAGGCGACACCCGCCGTTCCCGGCACCGCTGCTCCGACGACCGCCGCTCCGACCGCGACGCCCACCGAGGCTCCGCTCGGGCCCGTGACGCTGCCCGAGGGCGCGACCGCCGCCGTGCGGTGGACCGACCAGGTCGGCCCCGTCGATCCGCAGACCGTGTACCTCAGCGGCGATCCGCTGCACATCACCGTCTCGGTCGCCTGCGACACCGCGGACGCCGAGGTGACGATCGAGGTCGTCGGCCTGATGACGAGCGGATCGTCGTGCGTCTACAGCCCGAGCACGACCCGCACCGGCACCGGAGGCGGCAACACGGGCACCATGCAGATCGCCGTCGAGCAGGACGCCGAGATCAGGGTGACGACGGTGCCGGACGACGCGCACTGGTCGGCCGCCGTCTCGACCGGGGCGCGAACGGTCCCCGGGCCCTGACGCCGGTCCGCGCCCTCCGAGAACGCAGAAGTCGCGGTGGTCGAGAGCGGCCACCGCGACGTCCGGGTTCTCGAGTCGCCCGGGGCGTCAGCCGATCGGGACGCCGAGCTCGGCCATGAACGGCACGGCGTCGACCGCCTCGCCGTCGACCCGCGTCTCGAAGTGCAGGTGGCAGCCGGTGGAGGCGCCGGTCGAGCCGCGCAGTGCGATGACCTGGCCGACGGTGACGCTCTCGCCGACCGACACCATCAGCTCGCTGTTGTGGGCGTAGCCGGTCTCGATGCCGCCGCCGTTGTCGAGCAGGATCCAGTTGCCGTAGCTGCCCTGGTACGACGCCTCCTCGACGGTGCCGCTGGAGGCCGCGAGGACGGGCGTGCCGCAGGCGCCGGCGAGATCGGTGCCCTTGTGGAACAGGTTCACGCCGGCGACCGGCGCGTCGGGGCGGGGGCCGTAGCTGCTGCTGATGTGACCGGAGATCGGGACGACCCACGCTCCGGACGCTCCGGCGGCGGCCGCGGTCGACTCGCCGGAGGTGGCCGTGATCGCGTCGAGGGACGCGGTGGGGACGAGGACCTCGGGCTTGGCCTCGGCGGCGAAGGCGTCGCGGGTGACGCTCTGCTGCACGACTCCGGCCGCCACGAAGCTCTGCGGGCGGGCCGCGGCGACGGCGGTGGCCGTGTCGCGGGTCAGCTCGGAGTCGGCGGTGCCGCCCACGGCGAACGCGGGCATCGTCGAGGTGATCGCGATGCCGGCCACGAGGGTCATCGCGGCGACGGCGGAGACGCGGGGGCGCGACGGGCCGCGCGAGGGGCGGCGGCTGCGGGACTCCTGCTCACGGAGCGAGCGACGGGTCGGGAGGGCGGACGGACTGCCGGTCTCGGCTCCTGCGGGGGTGGGAGTCGAGGCGCGTGACGAACGGTGCATGCAGAGGAGGTTCCAGGTCTGCCGACGCTCGAGGGGGGAGGCGAGCGCCGGGCGGGGCAGTGGGGCTGATCGCACGGCTGAGCCGATGCGACCCTCCAAACTACCCGCGTTCCGCCGGATCCGACCTGAGAGAAACCTCCGGAGTCAAGCGGTTGAGCGCATCGATCGGCTCTCGATCCGGAGTGGCGGGGGTGAGCCGGGTCGCCGGTGGGCGTGCTCAGCGGTCGGCGGTGAAGACGAGCAGGGCGATCACACCGGCGACCGTCGCCGCGACTCCGGAGCCCAGGCGCCACCACATCCACTTGTCGCGCCTGGGCCCGCGCACGGGACGCCGGAGGCCGGCGCGGCCCTGGTAGCCGCCGGGATCGTGCTGGAAGACCATGCCCCCAGCCTGCCGAACCCGCGCCCGTCGCGGGGTCGACTCGCCCGCGACTCCCAGCCGCGAACGGCACCGCGGGCTGAAGCGAGAGCCGAGGAGAAAGGAGGAGAGGCGGCGACCAGGGGGAAGGGGAGGCGGGACGGCACGGGCGCAGAACGGCCGCCGCCCGCGCGCCTAGCGCGGCCCGGGCGCGCTCGCCAGCGGGTTCGCGGGGCGGGTGCCGCTCGGTAGCGTGGGGGAGTCGGCCGGAGCGGTCGACGAGCGGAGGAGCGGACATGGCCGGGACCGGCAAGGACAAGGACGCACGCGACAAGGCGGCGCAGAAGCGCGCGAAGAAGGCGCTGAAGAAGGCCGAGAAGTCGGTGCGCGCGGCGCACGAGGCGGTCCGCGACTCCAGCAAGAAGCTGCGCAAGAAGGCCCGCAAGCTGGCCGAGCAGACCGAGAAGCTCAAGCGGACCCAGGAGAAGGCGGCGAAGAAGGCGGCCGCGGCCGAGAACCGCCCGACCACGCCGAAGCGCGCCGCCGAGCCGGCGGTCGGCGCCCTCGACCTCACCCCGCCGCTTCCCGGCTCGAAGGAGCCCGCCGAGGATCAGGAGTCCGCCGAGGACGCCGGTGCCGCGGCCGGGTCCGCCGCACAGCCGGAGCCGGCCCCCGACTCCGACCCCGCGCACACCCCGGACCTCACCCCGCCGATGCCGCGCTCGGCCTCCTGAGCGCACCCGTCTGAGCGCCGCATGCCGGTGCGGGCTCAGGAGAATCGCAGCCGCCGCATGCGCCGCCCGCCTGAGAATCCGCACAGGGTACTCGGGCGGGCGTGCCCCGCGAGGTGAACAGCAGGTGAAGCCTCGCGACCACGCCGGAACGCCTCCCGCCGCGGGAGCATCATGTCTGCGTGGATCCCTTCATCCTGCTCGCGCTCGTCGTCGTCACGGCCCTCGCCTTCGACTTCACCAACGGCTTCCATGACACGGCGAACGCGATGGCCACGTCCATCGCGACCGGTGCCCTGAAGCCCCGCACCGCCGTCGCCCTCTCGGCGTCGCTGAACCTCGTCGGTGCGTTCCTCAGCATCGAGGTGGCGCTGACCGTCACCAACGCGGTCGTGAAGATCCAGGATTCCTCGGGCGCACCCGATCCGGCGCTGCTCGAGGACGGCGGTTCCGCTCTGCTGCTGATCGTGCTGGCCGGCCTCATCGGCGGCATCGTCTGGAACCTGCTGACCTGGCTGCTCGGCCTGCCCTCGAGCTCGTCGCACGCCCTCTTCGGCGGCCTGATCGGCTCCGCTCTCGCGGGCCTCGGCCTCAACGGCGTGAATTGGGCCGGCGACGGCACGAAGCTCGACGGCGTCGTCGGCAAGGTGATCCTCCCGGCGCTGATGTCGCCCGTGCTCGCCGGAGCGGTCGCGGCGATCGGCACCTGGCTCGTCTTCCGGGTGATCGGCAACCTCGCCGAGAAGAGCCTCCACCGCGGCTTCCGCTTCGGTCAGATCGGCAGCGCCTCCCTCGTCTCGCTCGCGCACGGCACCAACGACGCGCAGAAGACCATGGGAGTGATCACGCTCGCGCTGATCGCGGCCGGCGGCTGGAGCGACACCGAGTCGGTCCCCTTCTGGGTCAAGCTCAGCTGCGCGCTGGCCATCTCGCTCGGCACCTACATCGGCGGCTGGCGGATCATCCGCACCGTCGGCAAGGGCCTCGTCGAGATCGACACCCCGCAGGGCATGGCCGCCGAGAGCGCCTCCGCCGCGGTCATCCTCGCCTCCAGCCACCTCGGCTTCGCCCTCTCGACCACCCACGTCGCGACCGGTTCGATCCTCGGCTCCGGAGTCGGCCGCCCCGGCGCGCAGGTGCGCTGGCGCGTGGCGCTGCGCATGGTGATCGCCTGGGTCATCACGCTCCCGGCCGCCGCTCTCGTCGGCGCCGTGATGTGGTGGATCGGCCACCTCGTCGGAGGCGCGGCAGGCGGCCTCCTGATGGCCGCGATCCTCGTCGCCGTCGCTTCCCTCATCTACATCCGCTCGCGCCGCGACAGCATCGGCGCGCACAACGTCAACGACGAGTGGCAGGACGCGGCGGCACGCCCCGCGCCCGAGACCGCCGGCGTCTGAGCGAAAGGATCCGCACCGTGCTCTCCCTCTCCCTCTTCCTCTCCGCCGCCGGCCAGGTGGCCCTCGTCGCCGTGCTCCTCGGAGCAGGCCTGCCCGTGCTCTTCGCCGTCGGCGTCCGCTCCTTCGCCGTCGCCGCCGGTGCTCCCGCCTCGGGCGGGTCCGACGCCCCCGCGGTCCGGAGCGGTCTGCCCGCTCCGGTGCTGCGCGGGATCGGCGTGCTCTGCTTCGCCCTCGTCGTCGGCTCCGTCGTGATCGGCCTGAGCGTCATCATCGCGACGGGCCTCGGCCAGTCGGTGAGCTTCGAGCACGTCATCCCGACCTTCGTGCCCAAGGGCTGAGCATGGCCTCGACCGATCCGATCGCGGCGCGGGAGGGGATCGTCGCCCGCGTGGTCGGCTGGCTGCGCGCGGGCTACCCGTCGGGCGTGCCGGAGCAGGACTACCTGCCGCTGCTGGGCCTGCTGCGCCGCAGCCTCACGACGGACGAGGTCGAGCAGGTCGTCGCGCGGCTCCTGTCGGAGTCGGAGCGGGCCGAGACGGTCGTCTCACGGGCCGTCGTGCGCGAGCGGATCGAGCAGCTGCTGCTCGGACCGGCGCTGCCCGAGGACGTCGCCCGCGTCTCCTCGCGGCTCGCGAGCGCGGGCTGGCCGCTGGCGGGCCCGGAGTCGCTGGCCGAGCCGGACACTCGCGAGGGCCTGGTCGCGCGCATCGTCCGCTGGCTGCGCGCCGGCTATCCGGCCGGGCTGCCCGAGCAGGACTTCGTGCCGCTGCTGGCGCTCCTCCGCCGCCGTCTGAGCGACGAGGAGGTGGCCGAGGTGGCCGCCGGTCTCGCCGCCGACGCGCCCGCCTCCCGCGCGGACGTCGGCACCGCGATCGCCGGAGTGACCTCGGAGCTGCCCTCGGAGGAGGACATCGAGCGCGTGCGCCGGTCGCTGGCCGCGCTGGGATGGCCGGAGGAGTTCGCGAGCTGACGCGCCGCGGCCCGGGTCTCGGGCCGCAGGAGTCCGCGTGCCGATCCGCCGCTGTCGCCGGCGATCCGGCCGGAGAGCCCGCGAGCGGACCCGCCTCGCGCGATCCCGGGCGGTCCGGCCGGCGGAGGGTGACCCCGCCGGGACCAGGACGCGGACGCTGCAGCGGACGGGGCCCGCCGTGAGCGGGCGGGACGAGCGCTGGAGCGTGTCCTCGGGCGGGCGACAGGCGGCCGCCCGGTCGGCAGGGGAGTCGCGGGGTCACGACGCGCGCCGTCCGCCGTCCTAGGTTCGGCCCGGGTCCGGATCGGCTGCGCAGCCGGCTGCCGGACCGCAGCCCGACCGGAAGGACACCCCATGCCCGCACCCACCATCGTCCTCGTCCACGGAGCGTTCGCCGACGCCGCGAGCTTCGCCCCGGTCACGCGGATCCTGCTCGACGCCGGCCACGCCGTGCGCGTCCCGGCCGTGCCGAACCGCAGCCTGCTGGGCGACGCGGAGTACCTCCGCTCCTTCGTGGAGCAGCTCGACGGGCCGGTCCTGCTGGCGGGCCACTCCTACGGCGGCGCCGTGATCACGGTGGCGGGGGTCGCCGAGAACGTGGTCGGCCTCGTCTACCTCGCGGCCTACGCGCTCGAGGAGGGGGAGAGCCTCGGGCAGCTGCAGGGCGCCTTCCCCGACTCCGACCTCCCGGCGAACCTCGTCTACACCCCGTTCCCGATCGACGGAGCGGAGCCGGGCACGGACGTGTCGGTCGCGGTGCCGGCGTTCCCGGAGGTGTTCGCGGCCGGGATCGACCCGGCCGAGGCGGCCGTGCTCGCGGTCGGCCAGCGCCCGCTCGCCGCGCTCGCCTTCGGTGAGACCGCTCCCGTCGCCGCCTGGCGGACCCGGCCGAGCTGGGGCGTCGTCGCGGCCGCGGACCGGACGATCAACCCGGACGTCGAGCGGTTCGGCTACCGGCGGGCGGGCGTGCGCTCGGTCGTCGAGCTCGACGCGCCGCACCTGGTGATGCGCTCGCACCCGGAGGAGGTCGCGCGGGTCATCGCCGACGCCGCGGCGGAGCTGAGCTGACCGCGGAGTCTTACCGATCGCGGAGGGGTGCGCTGCGTTCCGGTGCGCGCTCCGCACCCCGCCGCGCACCACCCCCACCCGGAAGCACGCCCCGCCGATCTAGGTACTCCCGCCGCGGATCTAGGTCGGCGTCGCGTGGAGTCGGGCCCGCCTCCTCCCTAGCCTCGAAGGGAGAGAAGGGCGGGATCGTGGACACGGACACCGCGCGGCTCGGCGCCTACCTCCGGGGGCACCGCGACCGGCTGCGCCCCGACGAGGTCGGCCTGGGCGCCGACGGCAGGCGCCGCGTCAGCGGGCTGCGCCGCCAGGAGGTCGCCGTGCTCGCGGGGATCAGCCCGGACTACTACCTGCGGCTCGAGCAGGGCAAGGACCGCCGCCCCTCGGCGCAGGTCCTGGACGCTCTGGCCCGCGCGTTCCGTCTCGACGCGGACGGGCGCGACTACCTCTTCCGGCTCGGCGGACACGCCGCGCCGCGCCGCTCACCGGGCTGGGCGCAGGCCGGGCCGACCCCGGCGCAGGTCGGCAGCCTGACGAGCATGGTCTCGTCCTGGACCACGACGCCCGCCTACGTGGTCGACCGCTACCAGGACCTCGTCGCCGTGAACGAGCTCGGCCGCCTGTTCCTCCCCCTGGCCTGCGAGCAGGGGACCAACATGATCGAGGCCGTCGTCGACGCCGCGGCGCTCGAGACCGACGCCGAGCGGCACGAGGACTGGGACCGCACGATCGCCGTGATGACCGCCGCCCTCCGCTTCCACTCCGACCCGGTGGACCCGCGTCTGCGGGTCCTGGTCGCCTCGCTCGGCGGCCGCTCGCGGGTGTTCCGCCGCGTCTGGGCGAGCCAGGAGGCGTACCCGCTCCGCGAGGGCTCGTCGCCGGTGCGCGTCGACCCCTTCGGCTTCATCGCCTTCCGCTGGCAGACCCTGGAGGTGCACGGAGGCGACCACTTCCTGACCTCCTTCTTCGGCGCCCCCGGCAGCGCCGCGGCCGCCGCGATCGATTTCATCCGGGCCCGTCACCGGGTCGAGGAGTGTCTGCGCGAGGGTGCGATACTCGACGCGTGAAGCGGGACGCGCTCGTCGTCGGTCGGGGATCGGAGCTCGCGCGACTCCGGCTGATGGTCGACGGCATCGCCGCCCACGGATCGGCGCTCGTCATCGACGGGGACGCCGGGGTCGGCAAGACCACCCTGGTCGAGGAGGTCGTCGCCTACGCCCGCGCACTCGACGTGCGGGTGCTGCGGACCGCGGGCTCCGCAGCGGAGTCGGGCGACCAGTACGCGGCGCTGCAGCTCCTCCTGCACCCGCTCCGCCCGGGCCTCGACGGCCTGCCCCTGCCGCAGCGGGACGCGCTCCGCGTGGCCTTCCACCTGGCGGACGGAGTGCAGCCGACGCCGCTCCTGGCCGGCCTCTCGGCCCTGACCCTCCTGAGCGACGCGGCCGCCGATCGGCCCCTGCTGGTCGTCGTGGAGGACCTGCACCGGATCGACCCGGAGTCGGCGTGGGCGCTGCGGATGCTCGCCCGGCGCATCGGCGAGGACCGCGTCGTCGTCGTGATGACCACGAGGGACCGGCCCGAGGAGGACTCCGGCCTCGAGCACCTCCACCTCGGGCCGCTGTCGGCCGCCGACTCGGCCGCTCTCCTCGACACACTCCCGCATCCTCCTCGCGGCGCCGCCCGGCGCGCTCTGCTCGACCTCGCCCGCGGGAATCCGCTCGCCCTGGTGGAGCTGACCGGGCGCGACCCGTCGGCCGACGAGGCGGAGGACCGCGCGGTGACCGGACGCCTCGAGTCGGCCTTCGCCGAGCGCTTCGCGGAGCTCGACCAGCCCTCGCGGCTCGCCGTGCTGGCCGTGGCGCTGGGCGACGTCGCGACGGCGGAGGAGGCGAGCCGGCTGGCGAACCTGGCGATCGGCCGCCACCCCGACCCCTCCTGGATCGACCGGGCCGTCGCCGCGTCGCTGCTCAGCTGGACGCTGGGGAGCGGACTCCGCTTCCGGCACCCTCTCGTGCAGTCCGCGGTGACGAGCGTGAGCCGCCCCTCCGAGCGCGCGGCCGTGCTCCGCACGCTCGTCCAGGAGCACCGCGACGACCCGAGCCGGACGCTCTGGTGGCGGTCGGAGCTCGCGACCGGCTCGGACGGGCCGGTGGGCGAGGAGCTCGCCGGTCTCGCGGCGTCCGGCCTCGCGACGGGCGACGTCGTCCTGGCGGCTCAGGCGATGGAGCGGGCGGCGGAGCTGACCCCCGCGGGGCCGCTGCGCGTCTCGCGCCTGATCGACGCGGCCGAGTACTCCGGGCTCGCCGGCCGGACCGCGGAGGCGGCGCTGCTCGTGCACCGCGCGGCGGGCGAGACCGTCGATCCGGTGCTCACCGCCCGCGCCGCCTGGACGCGCGAGACGCTGCCGACCGGGCGCACGGCCCTCTCGCGGGGAGACCTCTCGCCCGCGCTCGCCGCAGTGACGGCGCTGCAGAGCCACGGAGCCGTCGACGCCGCGACCGCCGCGCTCCTGCACCTCGCCGCCATCGCCTGGGACCACAACCGCGAGGCGTCGCCGGGGGAGCCGATGATCCAGGCGGTGCGCGCGCTCGCCCTCGACGACTCCGACCCGCGCGCCGTCCTGCTCGCGGCGGTCACCGAGCCGATCGCCCGCGGCGACGAGGTCGTCCGCCGGGCGCTCGCGGCGGCCGGCGGGGCGAGCGGTCCGGAGGAGGCGTGGTGGCTCGGCTACGCGCTGAACACGGCGGGCGAGGTCGAGGTCGCCCGGGAGCTCCTGGAGGCGGCGATCACCGGGCTGCGCGCGCGCGGCGACATCCGGATCCTCCCGCAGGCGCTCCTCGCCGCCTCGATGACCACGTCGCTCGCCGGCCGCATCTCGCGCGCCCGCTCCTTCGCCGAGGAGGCGCTCGTCCTCGGGAGCGACCTGGGGGACGTCGGCTTCGAGACCGCCTCCCGGGCCTGCCTGGCCTGGTTCGACGCGATGGAGGGAGTCGCGCCCGATCCCGAGGCGATCAGCGCGGGCAGCGCGATCGGCGCGGCCGTCCTCTGCTCGAGCGTGATGCGGGCGACGCTCCGCGGATCGCGAGCGGCGGTGGCGGTCCTCGAGTCGCGACCGGGCGACGCCGTGCCGGAGCTCCTGCCCCTCCTCGACACGGACGACGACTCCCTGAACCCCGGCTTCGCGATCCTGACCACGCCCGACCTCGTCGACGCGGCTCTCGCGATCGGGGACGTCGGAGTCGTGCGCCTGCACGCCGCGAGGCTGGAAGCGCTCTTCGAGCGCTGGCACCAGCCGATGATCGAGGCGGCCCTCCGGTACGCGCAGATCGCCGTGGCGCGCGCCGACGGAGCGCCGGACGCCGCGGCCGGGCTGCTCCGCCGGACTCCGCCGCCGCTCCCGTACGTGCGGGCGCGGGCGCTGCTGCTCGTGGGCGACGCGCTGCACCGGGCCGGTCGGGCGGCGGAGGCGAGGCCCCTCCTCCGCGAGTCGCTGGCGATGCTCGAGGAGCTGCCGATCCACGCCTGGGCCGATCGGGCCCGTGACGCGCTCCGGGCCGCCGGAGGGAGGATCGCCGACGCGCCGTCGCCGGCCGCTGCGACGCTGACCCCGCAGGAGCTGCGCATCTGCGCTCTCGCGAGCACGGGGCTGTCGAACCGCGCGATCGCGCAGAACCTGTTCCTCTCGCCGCGCACGGTCGGCGCGCACCTGTACGCGGCGTACCGCAAGCTCGGGATCGGCGGGCGGGGCGAGCTCGCCGCGGTGCTCGGGAGGGCCGCGGGCGCCGACGCCTGAGGCCGGACTCCGCTCGCAGGGGCACCCGGCCCCCGTTCGAGCGCAGACGCGCAGGCGCGCCCCGGAACGGCCGGGACGCGCCTGCGAGCGGACCGCGCTACTCCTGGATGAAGGCCAGCAGGTCGGGGTTGATGACGTCGGCGTGGACGGTCAGCATGCCGTGCGGGTAGCCCTCGTAGATCTTGAGCGTCGAGTTCT
Source organism: Rathayibacter sp. AY1B4 (assembly GCF_002932815.1). NCBI lineage: Bacteria > Bacillati > Actinomycetota > Actinomycetes > Micrococcales > Microbacteriaceae > Rathayibacter > Rathayibacter sp. AY1B4. The sequence continues at coordinate 78,421 of NZ_PSWN01000008.1, forward strand.
GCAGCAGCTCGTGCTGCTTGAGCGAGGCGTCCTTGTAGGGGACGACCTGGTCGTCGTCGCCCTGGGTGACGAGGACGGGGACGGTGATCGCCTTCAGGTCCTCGGTCTGGTCCGTCTCCGAGAAGGCCTTGATGCCCTCGTAGTGCGCCAGCGCGGATCCGGTCATGCCCTGGCGCCACCAGTTGTCGACCACGGGCTGCGAGAGCTCGACGCCCTCGCGGTTGAAGCCGTAGAAGGGCCCGGAGGCCACGGCCTGGTAGAACTCGGCGCGGTTCGCCGCGAGAGCGTCGCGGAAGCCGTCGAACACCGAGATCGGCGTGCCCTCGGGGTTCGCCTCGGTCTGCACCATCAGCGGCGGGACCGACGAGACGAGGACGGCCTTGGCCACTCGGCCCTGGGGCTCGCCGTACTTCGCGACGTAGCGCGCGACCTGGCCGCCTCCGGTGGAGTGGCCGATGTGGATCGCGTTCCGGAGGTCTAGGTGCTCGACGACCGCGTTCACGTCGCTGGCGTAGTGGTCCATGTCGTGTCCGGTGCCGACCTGGGTCGAGCGTCCGTGCCCGCGGCGGTCGGTCGCGATGACGCGGTAGCCGTGCGCGTGGAAGAACAGCATCTGCGCGTCCCAGTCGTCGGACGACAGCGGCCAGCCGTGGTGGAAGACGATGGGCTGCGCGTCGGTGCTGCCCCAGTCCTTGTAGTAGATCTCGACGTCGTCGTCCGTGGTCACAAACGGCATCTTCGAACCTCCGTGCTCGTGTCGATCCCGAGCCCGGCCCGGGTCGTGTCCAAGGTGGTGCCTCCCCGGATGAGGGTGGGGAGCGGCTCCACGATAGGGGCGTGGGAGCGCTCCCTGAAGAGTGCGGGGAGATGTTCCGACGATCGTCCAGACCTGGTCGCCCGGGCGGTGCCGGGGCCGCCGGCCGCGCTCGCCGAGTGGGGTCGGATGACTCGTGACCGGCACCGCGGACGCTGACAGGATCGCGGCGGACGCGCCCTCCCGCGGCGCGCGGATCGGAGGTCGCGATGCCCACGACGACGCCCACGACGACGGCCCTGCCGACGCGCAGGACGACGACGCCCCGGCCGGCGGTGCTCCGGTGACCGTCGAGGACCGCGTCCCGATCGAGCCGCAGGCGGTCGTCGCTCCGCTCAGCCGGTCCGCCGTCTTCCTCTCGCTCGACATCGTCGGCGGGCAGGACGCCGCGGACCGCGTGCGGGACGTCGTCGCCGACGTGGGCGGGATCCTCCGCGCGGTCGGCTTCCGCGACCTGGGCCTGCGCCTCTCCTGCCTGGTCGGGATCGGGAGCGATGCGTGGGACCGCTTCGGCGGGGAGGGGCGCCCCGCGCAGCTGCACCCGTTCCGGGAGGTGGTCGGCGCGGCGCACACGGCCGTCTCGACGCAGACCGACCTCCTGTTCCACATCCGGGCGGAGCGCGACGACGCCTGCTTCGAGTTCGAGCGCCTCCTGCTCGACGCGCTCGGCGAGGACGTCGTCGTCCGCGACGAGGTGGTCGGCTTCCGCTACTTCGACAACCGCGACCTGCTGGGCTTCGTCGACGGCACCGAGAACCCGACCGGGGAGGCGCTGCCCCGCGTCGCGCTGATCGGCGCGGAGGACACGGCGTTCGCGGGCGGCAGCTACCTGGTCGTGCAGAAGTACCTGCACGACCTGACGGCCTGGCACGCGCTCACCACCGAGCAGCAGGAGCGGGTCATCGGCCGGAGCAAGGCCGACAACGTCGAGCGCGAGGACGATCCGGCGCAGCTCTCGCACAAGGGGCTCGCGACCGTGGTCGACGCCGGCGGGACCGAGCACGACATCCTCCGCGACAACATGCCCTTCGGCCGGCCCGGCAAGGGCGAGTTCGGCACGTACTTCCTCGGCCTGGCCGCCGACCTGTCGGTGATCGAGACGATGCTGACGCGGATGTTCGTCGGCGTGCCCGCGGGCAGGCACGACCGCCTCCTCGACTTCTCGACCGCGACGACCGGCGGGGTCTACTTCGTGCCCTCGCGGGACGTGCTCGAGGGCCTGGGCGGCTGAGCGCGGCCGGTCGTCGGGGGGCGGATCGAGTCGGATGACCGTGGTGCCGCCCGGGCCGGAGCGGTGGGATCGGAGCAGCGCAGGCGCGCAGGACGATCAGCAGGGAGAACGCCGTGGAACCCGACGACAGCACCGCTCCGCACCACGAGACCCCCGGTTTCGGAGACCCGGACCTCCCCCAGGAGGGGATCGTGAACACCGAGGGCGATCCCTCGGCGAACACGATGACCGGCCCGCAGAACCGCGTCCTGGAGGGACTGTTCCCGAACCAGATCGCCGCGCCCGCGACGGACATCAGCACGCAGCCGTTCTTCTGGTCCTCCTTCAACATCTCGCCGCGGCGGGTGCAGCGGGGAGGCTGGGCGCGCGAGCTCACGCAGGCCGACTTCGCGATCTCGAACGAGATCGCCGGCGTGAACATGTACCTCGAGGCCGGCGGGATCCGCGAGCTGCACTGGCACCAGAGCGCCGAGTGGGCGCTGATGACCAAGGGGAACTGCCGCATCACCACGCTCAGCCGCACCGGCCGGCCCAGTGTCGACGACGTGCAGGAGGGGGACCTCTGGTACTTCCCGCCCGGCCTGCCGCACTCCCTGCAGGGCCTCGGCCCGGACGGGGCGGAGTTCGTGCTCGCGTTCGACGACGGCGAGCAGTCCGAGAGCAACACGCTCCTGCTCACCGACTGGTTCGCGCACACGCCGCCGGACGTGCTGGCGAAGAACTTCGGCGTCGCGCAGGAGGTCTTCCGCGACATCCCGCTGCACGACCTCTGGATCTTCCCGGGCGACGTGCCCGGCGACCTCCAGGCCGACCGGGCCGCGGCCGGGGTGCAGGACGGCGACGAGGCGGTGATCTTCCGGCTCTCCCGCTCGGAACCCGTCTACCAGAACAGCGGAGGCCGGATCCAGATCGCCGACAGCACGAACTTCCCGGCATCGCGCACGGTCTCGGCCGCGCTGACGACCGTCGAGCCCGGCTCGATGCGCGAGCTGCACTGGCACCCCAACGCCGACGAGTGGCAGTACTACCTCCGCGGATCCGCTCGGATGACCGTCTTCAACACCGGCCCGCACGCCAACACGACCGACTTCCACGCCGGAGACGTGGGCGTCGTGCGCCGCAACTTCGGCCACTACGTGGAGAACACCGGCGACGACACGCTCGTCTACATCGAGACCTTCAAGAGCTCCCGCTACGAGGAGGTGTCGCTCGCCCAGTGGCTGAGCCACCTGCCGCCGTCGCTGGTCGCGCAGCACCTGAACATCCCGGAGGAGGTGCTGGCGACCTTCCCGCCCGGGACGCAGGGGATCACTCCGCTGCGCTGAGGGAGGGACGCGCGGAGGGGACGGGGACATGGCGGAGGATCACGAGGCGGCGCTCCTGCCGTGGGCGGGGAGGGCGGCGGTGCTGCTGGACCGGCACCTGCGGGTGCTGGCCGCGACTCCGCGCGCGCGGGCGCTCTCGCCCGCCTTCGCCCCGGGAGTGAGCATCGCCCGCTTCACCTTCCTGGACTCGTCCGAGGTCGAGGACCTGCCCTGCTGGGGGTCCGCCGCCGATCAGGTCGCGGCGATGCTCCGCGACTCGCTCGAGCGGCATCGGGGGGACCGGGAGTTCCTGACGGTCGTCGGGGAGCTCTCGGCGAGGAGCCCGCGGTTCGCGGACTCGTGGGCGGCCGGGGCGGAGGCCGACGCACGCGGGTCGGTCGTGTTCCTCGACACCGCGGTCGGCTCCGTTCCGATGGACTACCGGCTGGTCCGGGACGGCGCGCGCCTCCTGCTCCTGTTCGAGGCGGGTGACGCGGCGGGTCGCGAGGCTCTCGCCCGGCTCGCGGCCACGCGTCAGGCGCCGGCCGGGGCGGCCAGCGCGGTGCCCGCCTCCGGAGCGGGCCGCAGCGAGGCGAGGACGTCGACGGCCGCGGCCGCCGGAGTCCCCGCTGCCGCGAGGTAGGTCACGACGTACCGGCCCGGAGCGCCGGCGAGCTCCAGGGTCTGCATCTCGAGGTCGAGCCAGCCGAACGGCTCGACGTGGACGCGGATCCACCGGTGGGTGAAGGGGCGGACCTGGTACTCGGCCCAGATCGACCGGAACAGCGGATTCTCGACCGAGCACTCGCCGACGATCTCGTGCAGCCGCGGATCGTCGGGGTCGCTGTAGAACCGCAGCGCGGCGATCAGCTCGCGGAAGACCTGGCCCCACGCCTGCAGCTGGTCCGGCGGGTCGCCGTCCGCCACGGCGCGCACGTAGCCGCGGGACGTGGAGAGCAGCATGTTGGCGCCGGGCACGCCCTTGTCGGGGGCGAGACGGCTCATCAGGTCGTTCGCGCCGAGGACGTCGAGGTTGCGGTCGAACGCGTACGCCGGGGTCCTCGGCCAGTGGGCGAGCAGCGACTCCACGCCCTGGCCCGGCGGAGGGGAGTCGGGATCGCGCGGGCCGGGGCGCAGCCGGGCCAGCCGGAAGAGGTAGGCGCGCTCGAACTCGTCGAAGGCGAGCGCCTCGGCGAGGGCGTTCAGCACCTGGTCGGACGGGGCGACCGCGTGCCCCTGCTCGACGCGGAGGTAGTAGTCGCGGCTGATCCGGGCGCGGTCGGCGACCTCCTCGCGGCGCAGGCCCGGCACCCGCCGCCGGGTGCCCGCGGTCGGCACGCCGACCTGCTCCGGCCGCAGCGCCGCCCGGCGAGCGCGGAGGAACTCCGCGAGGGGGCTGCGAGAGCTCATCGTGCGACTCCATCGGATCACCCGCCGGGTCGAGCGGCGGTCATGCGGGGGTGGGGCCGTACCGGTCGTCCGGTGGGACACAGAGTACCGTCGGGCGCTCGCGGGGCCCACTGCCCTCCTGTGCCTCCTGCCCGGCGCCGACCGGGAGACGGGCGCTCGGGACGGTTCGACAGAGGGTGCGGTCCGGAGGGTTCCGACAGAGGGAGGAGAGCGCGGCCGCGCCCGGCGGTCAGCATGGGGTCCTCGGAACCCGTCCCTCAGGAGTCGCGATGACGATCAGTGCACTCTCCTCGCCGCCCGCGCACCCGAGCGCCCCCGAGGACGTGGTGGTCCGGATGCTGAGCTCGGCGTCGCCCGCGCGGGAGCGGCTCCTGGTGGTCGAGGGCGGGATCGGCTCGGGCCGGACGCACATGCTGCGCTCCGCCGCGGCCACCGCTCGCGCCGCCGGCTGCGAGGTCGTGGAGGTGCGGCCGGACCGGGGCGACGCCGTGATCGGCGCGTCCTCGCTCGCGCTGTTCGCCACGCTGATCGGCCGTCTGCAGCGGGTGCGCGACTCCTCCGCCTCGCCCTGCGACCCCGGCTTCCTGATCGTCGTCGACGACTGGGAGCGGTTCGACGTCGCCGCCCGCGAGACCCTCCAGGCCCTGGTGACCCGGCTGGTCGACGAGGTCGGCGCAGCCTGCCTCCTCGCCACCGGCGACCGGCGCGTCCTCGCCGGCTGGGAGGGCCTCCGGCGCCGTCGCACCGAGCCCCTCGACGCGGAGGCGGCCTGCGGCTTCCTGCGCGCCCACGGCGGCCGGCGGTCGCTCGCCGTCGAGGCGCGCCTGCTGCGGGTCGCGGAGGGGAATCCGCTGCTCCTCGACGTCCTCGGGCGGGCCTGGGCCGACGAGGACGCTCCCTCGCCCTTCCCGGTCTACCCGCGGCTCGAGCAGGCCGAGACCAGGGTGCTCGACCTGCTGGCTCCGCTGTCGGAGGAGTGCCGGGAGGCGCTCCTGGTCGCCGCGGTGGCGTGCGCCGAGTTCCCGGAGAGCATCGGGTCGGCCCCCGGAGACGGGGACCGCGCCCTGGTGCAGGCGGGGATCCTGACGGCGGGCGGCCGTGCGTTCCGCGACCCGGTGGTCCGCGCGGTGGTGCTCTCGACGGCGTCGCCCCGAGCGCTGCGGGCGGCACGGAGGCGGCTCGCCGAGCGCCCGGAGTCGGCCCCGCACCTCCGCCTGCTGCTCGCGGCGGACGACGCGGCCGGGCCGGAGGAGCGGGCGCGGCTGCTGAGGGACGCGGCGGAGGAGCGACTCCGCGCGGGTCGGCCGCAGGAGGCGCTGCTCCTCCTCGCCGAGGCGCGCTCGAGTGCGCGCGGTGCTGCTCTGCGGGAGGAGCTCGAGGCGCGCGCGGCCGCCGTCGCGGCCTTCACCGGCGACGCGGCGGCCCTCGAGCGGGTGGTCGAGCGCTCGCGGGAGGACGGCGGGGTTCCCGGGGCCGGCGTCGAGGCGGCGCGGCTGGCCGATGCGCTGCTCCGCACGGGGGACGTGGGCGGGGTCCGCCGCGCGGCCCTCCGGGGGCTCGGCGCTCGGGTGGGGCGTGGGGGCTCGGGAGTCGGTGGTGCCTCGCTCGCCGGCGGTGACTCGTCTGTCGGTGGTGCCTCTCCTGTCGGTGGTGCCTCTCCTGTCGGTGGTGCCTCTCCTGTCGGTGGTGCCTCTCCAGTCGGCGGTGTCGCTCCCGCCGAGACCGGCGCCTCCCGCGACGACGCCGGCAGCCTCTCCGCCGACCGCGCCGCCCCTCACGACGACGCCGCCGACCTGCTGGCGACCGTCCTCCACCTCGCCTGCACGCTCCGCGGCGATCCCGCGTGGTGGCAGGAGGCGCTCGCCGTCGGCGAGGAGCACCCCCTCGATCCCGTCCTGCGCCTGGTGGAGGCCTGCGTGCGGTCGGTCCCGGACGAGGAGTGGGAGGGTCGCCTGCGGCTCGCCGAGGACTCCGTGGTCACGGGCGACCCGTGGAAGACGGTCGCGCTGCATCTCGCCTGGTCGCTGCTCGAGGTCTCGGACGATCGCCGCGACCGCCTCGCCGGGCTCCTCGACGGCGGGGAGGAGGCGGACGGCCTGCCCGGCGCCCTCGCCCTCCTCCGCCGCGGCACCACCGCCCTCGACGGCGGTCGCCTCGACGACGCCTCGGCCGACCTCGACCGCGCCGCCGCCCGCGCCGACGACCTGCCCGCCGTGCGCGCGCTGATCGACGCGACTCGAGCCCGGGGCCACGCCGTGCATGGCGACCGCGCACGCACCCTCGAGTGCGCCGAGCGCGCGACGGCCTGGGCGCTGCGGCACGGAGCGGCGTCGGTCGCGCGCGCCGCCGATCACGCCCTGTGCTCGCTCGACCTCGGCGGCGGCCGTTTCGAGGAGGCGCACGCCCGCTCCTCCTCCCGCGCCGGCGGCGATCCGCTGGAGCTCCTCGACGCAGCCGAGGCCGCCTCGCGCCTCCGCCTGCCCGAGCACTGCGCCGAGCTGGCGACGGCCGCGGCGGACCTCGCCGCGCGGCCCCTCGCTCCCCGCGGGCGGATGCTCGCCCTCGCGGCGACCGCGGTCCTCGATCAGACCGGCGGCGCTGGCGCCCTCTTCGAGCGCTCCCTCGACCCGGCCTCCGAGGAGTGGCCGTTCGAGCGGGCGCGCGTCCAGCTCTGCCACGGCGAGTGGCTGCGCCGCCGGATGCGCCCGCTGGAGGCGCGCACCCGGTTCCGCCAGGCCGCCGCGGGATTCGCCGCGGTGGGGGCCGAGCTCTGGCTCGCCCGCGCCCAGCACGAGCTGCGGGCGGCGGGCGGAGCGGGGGAGGCGCCGGTCGCCGCCGACCTCAGCGAGCAGGAGCGGCGCGTGGTCTCTCTGGCCGCTGCCGGCCTGTCGAACAAGCAGATCGCCCAGCAGCTCTTCGTCTCGCCCCGCACCGTCAGCGGGCACCTGTACCGGATCTTCCCCAAGCTCGGGGTGACCTCGCGGGCCGGGCTCCGCGACGCGCTCCTCAGCCTCGAGGACGCCCGGAGCGCGTGACGGAGCCGCAGGATCGAGTCATCCGACCTGGTGCCTGCCGCCGCGGGAGGCGCATGCTGAGCGGCATGACGTCGCAGCAGATGATCGACCCCTCCGTCCCGCCGAGCGGCCCCGGCTGCGTCGAGTGCGAGCAGTCCGGCTCGTGGTGGCTGCACCTGCGCCGCTGCGCGCTCTGCGGGCACATCGGCTGCTGCGACGACTCGCTGAACCGCCACGCGACGGCCCACTACCACTCGACGGGCCACGCGGTCATCCGCAGCTTCGAGCCCGGCGAGGACTGGTTCTGGGACTACCGGACCGACGACTACGCCGACGGCCCCGCACTGGCCGACCCGCAGAGCCACCCGGCGAGCCAGACCACCCCGGGGCCGAAGGACCGCGTGCCGCGCGACTGGCAGTACCTCCTCGCCGAGCGCGCCGAGCGCGGCTGAGCCGCGCGCCTCGCGACAGCGCAGGACTTTCGCGAGAGTCCAGGAGTTGTCGCACTCGGCATCGACTGCGACAACTCCTGGACAGTCGCCGGCCGCCGGCTCCCTGCGCACGTCCGCAGGCGGCGTGCAGACAGAAGTCGCCGTGCTCGCGACCGACGACGGCTACTTCTGGATGATCGCGGCGGCCCGCCCAGGAGCGATCGCCACGAGAGTCCAGAAGTTGTCGCACTGGGCGTCGAGTGCGACAACTCTCGAGCAGTCGCGGCCGTCGGAGCCGCCGACACCCAACGCTTGTCCACAGGCGGCGAGTAGCCAGGAGTCGCCGTGCTCGCGACCGACCACGGCGACTGCTGAATGTTCGCGGCGGCCCGCCGAGGAGCGATCGCCACGAGAGTCCAGGAGTTGTCGCACTGGGCGTCGAGTGCGACAACTCTTGAGCAGTCGCGGGAGCAGTCGCGGGAGCAGGTCGGAGCCAGCTGCCCAGCGGGCGGCCGACGCCGCGTCTGAACGGCGCCCGTCACCTCCGGACCCCGCCGGCCGGGCCCCGCCCCGTCACCCCCTCTCGACCCCGTCCAGCGCCTCCGCCTCGGCGATCCGCAGCCGCATCTGCCGGTAGCGGTGGAACTGGTACACCCCGTGCAGCACCGCGAGGACGACCGCGGCCGCCATCCCGCACGCGATCGCGGGGACCTCGTCCACGCCGCTCTGCGTCAGCGCGAGCGCGACTCCGGCGCCCGCCACGATCGAGTTGACCACCGCGATCGCCGAGGACATCGTGAAGAAGATGCCCCGCCAGCTCTGCCGCCGGCCGATCTCGAGCAGCTCATTCGGCGCGTGGCGGCCGCGCGGCACCGCGAAGTAGGCGCCCGCGCCCGGCAGCAGCGTCCCATAGTAGCGGCGGATGCGCTGGATGGCGGTCAGCGCGGCGATGTCCTCCATCGAGGTCTGCACCAGCCGCTCGTAGGTGAACACCCCCAGCAGCACGACGACCGGGATGATCACCGCGAGGAACCCCATCGCGTACCGGGTCGGGGCGAGGAAGCCGAAGGCCACGAGCGAGCTGGAGAGCATCGTCAGATAGAGCGAGGCGCGGCTGCTCGACTCCGTCACGGTGATGCCGCGCGCCGATTCCAGCACGAAGTGCTCGGTCAGCAGGGCGTTGAGGAACGCGGCCGGCCGGTCCGGGAGCGACGCAGCGGAGACGGCGGCCTCGGGCAGCGCGGGCGTGCGGGGATGCTCCTCCTCGTCGAGGCGGTCGCCCGGCTCCGGATTCACGGCCGCACCTCTCGCGGGGCCGCCCCGCGGCGTCCGCTCTTCGAGTCATCCGACTCGCGCACCGGCTCCACCCGCGCGCCTACCGTCGGACGCGACGCCGAGCACCGCCACCGGGGCGCGTGCGCAGACACCGAAGGGCCGTTCATGACCGACACCCGCCACCTCCACTCGAACCAGCGAGACACCCTCGAGCGGCTGCTCGAGGACTCGCCGAGCCACAACGTCCTCTGGGCGGACGTGCTGACGCTGCTCGAGGCCGTCGGCACCGTCCACGAGAAGCACGACGGCGCCTTCTCGGTGACGGTCGGCTCGACGACCGAGACCCTCCACCGGCGGCACCACAAGGACGTGGACGAGCAGCAGCTCGTCGACCTGCGCCGCCTGCTCCGCGGAGCGGGGTACGGCGCATGAGCGCCGGGACGCCCGCCGACCTCACCGGGTCGGCCGCCGAGCGCCTCCGCCGGCTGGACGCGCTCGACGCGGGTGCGCTGACCGAGGAGTGGCTGCTGCGCCAGCTGCGCCTCGCGCTCGGGGATCTCGCCGCGCTCGAGCCGGCCGCCGAGGCCGAGCAGGAGCGGCGCGAGGACTTCTGACGTGGCGGGCGGCCGTCCGGGGTGCACGCGGTCGGCACTCGGACGGCCGCCGGCTCGCACCCCGCAGCGCCGCCCCGCTCCGCCGCTCATCGCCCGGCCGCCGCGCTGCGGGCGCGCAGCAGCACACCGGCCGTCGCGGTCGCCGCCAGGACCAGCGCCGCGAACACCGTCAGCACCGTCGTCGCGGCGACGAGATCGAGCGCCGCTCCCGCTGCCAGTGCGGGCACGGCGAGCCCTGTGTACGCGACTAGGAACACCACCGCCAGGGTCTCGCCCCGGCGGGCGGGATCCGCGAGGGCGACCGCCGTGCCGATCGAGCCCTTGAAGAGCAGCCCCACTCCGAAGCCCGAGACGACGGCTCCGGCGAGGAACACCCCCAGCTGCGGAGCGATCGCTCCGGCCGCGACCGCCGCCAGCCCGACCGCGCAGCCCGCCACCGCGATCGAGAGCTGCAGGCGCGTCCCCACCTTCACGAGCAGCAGCTGGCCGAGGGCCGCGGAGGCGAACACGGCGAAGGACGTCGCTCCGGCCAGCAGGTGGTCGCGCACCTGGAAGGTCTGCACCAGGAACGTCGGTGCGAGCGAGGTGAAGAGGCCGAGGACGGAGAAGGCCGAGAACGCTCCGAACGCCGCGAGCAGGAACGCCCGGCGCGCGTCCGCCGGCACCGAGAGCCGCTGCGGCCGGTAGGGGGGCGCCGTCTCCGGCACGTCGACCGTCTCGGGCACGAGGAGCAGCGCCAGGCCCGCCACGAGCAGCGCGACCAGGAACACCTGGTGCGGCAGGAGGAGCGGATCGGGCAGGAACTCGGCGAAGACCCCTCCGAGCAGCGGGCCCAGCGAGAGTCCGCCGAGGTTCACCGCGCCCGAGATCGACGCGGCGACGATCGTGTTCTCGTCCGGCCGGGCACGGGCGCGCAGCTCGCCCAGATGGGCGGTCGCGGTGGCGGTGAGCATCCCGATGCTGACGCCGTTGACGAAGCGGGCGACGATCAGCCCCGGCACCTCCGTCGTCAGCGAGAAGAGCACGGCCGAGATCGCCGAGACGAGCACCGCGATCAGCAGCATTCGGCGGCGGCCGAGCCAGTCGCTGACGTGACCGGCGAGGTACAGGCTCACGATCACTCCGACCGCGTAGGCGGCGAAGACGACGGTGATCACGAACGGCGGGAAGCCGTCGAGCTGCTGGTAGAGCGGGTAGAGCGGAGTCGGCACCGTCGAGTACGCCATCACGAGCAGGAAGGTCGCGGCGACGATCCAGAAGCCGACGCCGTGGCGCACCGTCGGCAGGCGGCGGCTCACGAGGTCTCCTGCAGGTGGCGGTGGGCGAAGGTGACGGCCATCGCGCCCTCGCCGACGGCGGAGGCGACGCGCTTGACCGAGCTGCGGCGCACGTCCCCCGCGGCGAAGGAGCCGGGGACGCTGGTCTCGAGGTAGAACGGCGCCCGCTCGAGCGGCCAGTCGCGAGCCGCGTGCTCACCGGCGAGATCCGGTCCCGTCACGAGGTAGCCGCCGGAGTCGCGGACGATCGCGGTCTCCGCCGCCCACGTCGTATCCGGCTCGCCCCCGATGCAGACGAAGAGGTGGGAGGTGGCCAGCGCCCCGTGCACACCGGTCGTCGAGTTCTCGACCTCGATCGACTCGAGGGCGTCGGCGCCGTGCAGGCGGGTGACGCGGGAGTCGAGCAGGATCGTCACGTTCGGCTGCCGGACGACGCGCTCCGCGAGGTAGGAGGAGAGGCTGTCGGCCAGATCCGGGCCGCGGACCAGCATGGTCACGTGCCGCGCGTGCGCCGAGAGGTTCATCACGGCCTGCCCGGCCGAGTTGCCGCCTCCGACGACCACGACGTCCTCGCCCTCGCAGAGCGGCGCCTCGCTCGTGCCGGCGCCGTAGTAGAGGCCGACGCCGAGCAGCTCGTCCTCGCGCTCGAGGCCGAGCCGGCGCCACTGGATGCCCGTGGCGCAGATGTTGGTGCGGGCGACGACGGTCGTCCCGTCGGCGAGCAGCGCGTGGATCCGGTCGTCGGCGAAGCGCCCGCGGATCCCCTCGCGCATCCGCAGCAGCTCGGCGCCGAACGAGACGGCCTGCTGCCGCGCCCGCTCGGCCAGATCGGCTCCCGCGATCCCGTGCGGGAAGCCGAGGTAGTTCTCGATCAGGCTGCTCGAGCCGGCCTGGCCGCCGATGGCCGAGCGCTCGAGGACCACGACCTTCAGCCCCTCCGAGGCGGCGTACACGGCGGCCGAGAGCCCGGCCGGGCCGGCTCCGTAGATGGAGAGGTCGTACTCCGCGAGCCGCGGCGAGCCCACCCAGCCGAGCCGGGCCGCGACCTCGGCGAGCGTCGGATCGGAGGCGCGGCTGCCGTCCGGGAACACCACGAGGGGGAGCGACGCGGTGGCGAGCGGATGCCCCGCGACGGCGAGGCACTGCTCGTCCGTGTCGATCGGCGTCCACGAGAACGAGACGACGCTGCGCGAGAGCAGGTCGCGGATCTCCCACGCGTCGCGGCTCTCGCGCCGCCCGTAGAGGCGGACCTGCGGGAGGTCCCCGGGCACGGTCACGAGGCCCGCCGCCGCTCGAGCCCGTCGCGGAACTCCATCAGCTTGAGGCAGAGGTGCAGCGTGCTGCGGGCGAGGCCGTCGTCGAGCGCCTCCCGGACCGCCTCGGGCAGGTTGTCGAGGCGGTAGTAGAGCGTGGTGCGGTGGATGTGGAGGAGCCCGCACGCCTCCCGCACACTGCCGCGCACGTCGAGGTAGGCCTCGACCGTCCGCCGCTGCACCTCGTCGCCCCGCTCGAGCAGCGTCGCCGCGGCCGGCGAGAGCATGGCGAGCTGCGAGCTGTCCGCCCCGATCGAGGCGAGGAGCACCCAGGCCCCGAGCTCGGCGATGTCGGCCCGGCCGCGGCCGTCGGGCAGGGAGCCGACGATGGTCGCCGCGAGGGCGGCCCGCTCGGCGGTCGGGAGGAGGTCGTCGTCGCGGACGTCGAAGCGCGCCGAGCCGATCGCGTCGACGGCCGTGCCGCGGCCGCGCGCCTCCGCCCGCAGGACGTCGTCCGCCTCCGCGGCGGCCTCGGGCGCCTCCACGCTCACGAAGAACAGCACGCCCTCCTGGTCGCCGAGGAACGTCAGCCCGGAGGCGGCGCTCGCGTCGATCCGCCGCGCCAGCGCCGTCCGCTGGAGGGAGCCGGTAGGGCCGGTCAGCCGCACCGCGCGGACCACGGTCTGGGCGTCACGGCGCAGCCAGCGGCGCTCCACCGCCTCGGCGAAGGAGGCGCGCCGGGTACCGCCGTCGGCCGCCAGGAGCGCCGCGAGGACGTCCGCGCGCCGGGAGCTGCCGCCCGCCCGCGTCGAGGGGCCGAGGAGGCGGCGGATCGCTCCGACGGCCGCGTCGATGAGCGAGTACTCGGCCGGAGTGAGCGGCGCGGGCCGCTCCCGGGGGAGGAGGAGGGTCGCGAGCCGGCCCCGCGGATCCTGGACGGGGAACACGCCGTCGTGAGGCGCCTCCTCGCGCGCGCGCGTCGCGGCCAGCACCCGGCTCGAGGCGTCCTCGATCGTCACCGGGCGGTCGAGAGCCTGGGCGAGCTCGTCGGCGAGGTCCTGCAGAGTCATCGGCGGGGATCCGTGTGGGGGGCCATGCCGTGATCCTCGCGGAGGGAGCCCTCCCGAAGCGTGGCCCTTCCAGGCCCACCTTGCGCGTCGGAGCTCTCCGGCGGATCGGCCCGCTCTCGTCGATCCCCTGTCGTCGCAGGGTCGATCGTCCGCGCGACAGTGCGATGCAGGACGAGATCCTCGACCGGTGCAGCGAGCGGGTCGCCTCCGGCGGGAGCGCGGCGTCCGCGGAGGAGAGCGGACGAGCGCCGGCCTCCGGACCCCGCCTTCACCGCTCCGATCGGCGTCACTGTCGAGCGCGACCTGTGGTCGTGCGTCGAGGTGGCCGGCGTGCGCTGCCTCCGGATGCCGTGCGTACCGCTGAGAAGCCGCATATCTCGGCGGATCGGGCCGGGGCCGCCGCGCCACCGGTGCGAGCATGACCGTAGGAGGCCTTGATGCGTGAATCAGTGATCGTCGTCGAGGACGACGTCGAGATGGGCGAGCTCATCAGGCGCGGTCTCACCGGCGACGGCTATGACGTCGCCCTGTTCTCGAACGGGGTCGACGCGCTGAACGCGGCGCGAGAGGCGGACTACGCCGCCGCCGTCCTCGACGTGATGCTCCCCGGAATGAGCGGCTTCGAGATCTGCCGGCACCTGCGCGCGACCGGCGCCACGCTCCCGGTGATCATGCTGACGGCCCGCGACGCGCTGCAGGACCGCGTCTTCGGGCTCGATGCAGGCGCCGACGACTACCTCGCGAAGCCGTTCCACTTCGAGGAGCTGTCCGCTCGCCTCCGGGCGATGATCCGCAGGGAGCACCTCACGAACCGGGTACCGGTCGTGCTCGGGAACCTGCGCGTGGATCCGTACGCGCACGCCGCGTTCGTCGACGACTCCATGCTGCCGCTGAGCCCGAAGGAGTTCGGGGTGCTGCGCGCGCTCGCGGTGCGTGCGGGGGAGTTCATGCCGCGGGAGGAGATCCTGCTGGAGGTGTGGGGGTCGGCGGAGTTCGTCGACCACAACATCGCGGAGCAGTACATCAGCTACCTCCGCCGCAAGCTCAGCGCCGGCGGCGCGTCGGTCGAGATCGTCACCCGGCGGGGCGCGGGCTACCGGCTCGGGGTGAAGCCGTGAGGTGGCGGTCGCTGTCGATCCGGGTGCGGATCACGGTGTCGAGCCTGCTGGTCGCGATGCTGTTCTTCGGGATCGTCGCGATCATCGTCCGTGAGCAGCTCGATCACATCCTCGACGAGTCCACCATCGAGCTCGTCCGCTCCGGAGCCTCGCAGGCGCTGATCGAGGAGAGCCGCGACACCGCTGAGGCGGTCGTCGGCGGGGTGAGCACGACACTGCTGATCGCCCTGGCGATCCTGTTCGTCGCGTTCGCCGCCACGTCCTGGGCCCTGGTCGGCCTCGCGCTGCGCCCCGTGGGGCGGATGCGCGCCATCGCCGACCGGCTGCGACACGGCCGCTCCACGGAGCTGCTCCCCGTCGGGCCGGCCCGTGACGAGCTCTCCGACCTCGCCGCGACGCTCAACGCGCTGATCGAGGACCTGCGGGAGTCGGCGGACCGGGAGCGGCGGCTCGTCGCCGACGCGAGCCACGAGCTGCGCACCCCGCTCGCCGCACTGCGCACCCGCCTCGAGCTCGCCGAGCGGGTCCGCGACGACCCGGCAGCGCTGTACGCCGACGTCGTCGACGCGCGCCGCTCGGTCGATCGCCTCCAGTCCCTGACCGACGGGCTGCTGATCCTGTCGAGGATCGACGCCGGCGCGGTGGTCGGCGACGGCACGTCGACGGCTCTGCGCGCGGAGGTCGCCGACAGCGTCGACCGCGCCCGGATGCTCGCCCGCGACCGGGACCTCGCCATCGACTTCGTCGCCCCCGCCTCGACCGTCGCCGCCCGCTACCCGGTCTCCCCGACCGACTTCGGCCGCATCCTGGACAACCTGCTCGCCAACGCCGTCACCGCGACGCCCGACGGCGGCAGCGTCACCGCGACCCTCGTCGAGCGCGCCGACGAGATCGTCCTCTCCGTCGACGACGACGGCCCGGGCGTCCCCGACGCGTTCCTCGCCGTCGCGACCGACCGCTTCACCCGCCCCGACGCCGCCCGCTCCCGTGAGGGCGGTGCCGGCCTGGGGCTCGCGATCGTCGCCGGCCTCAGCCGGGCCGCAGGCGGACAGCTCACGATCCGCAACCTCGTACCGCGCGGGCTCGGCGTGGAGGTCCGCCTCCCCGTGACGCGCCCCGGCCTCACCCCTCGCAAGGAGAACCGATGATCGACCCTCAATCCCTGCTCGACGGCGCCGGCCCGTGGGCGATCGCCCTGGTCTGCCTGATCGCGTTCGTCGAGACGGGCCTGCTGATCGGGTTCTTCCTCCCCGGCGACACCCTGCTCTTCTTCACCGGCGTCTTCGTCGCCACCGGCGTGATCGGCCTCCCGGTGCCGCTGGTGATCCTGATGGTCGCCGTGTCCGCGTTCCTGGGCGATCAGCTCGGGTTCGTCATCGGCCGCGAGACCGGCCCGCGCATCTTCGAGCGCAAGGACAGCGGCCTGTTCAGCCGCTCGAGCGTCGCCCGCACCCAGTCGTTCTTCGACCGGTTCGGCGGCTGGGCGGTCACGATCGCCCGCTTCGTCCCGGTCGTGCGAACCTTCGCCCCGGTCGCCGCGGGCGTCGGGAAGATGCACTACGCCCACTTCGTCGGCTTCAACGCCCTCGGCGCGGCCGTCTGGTCCACCGGCGTCATCCTCCTCGGCTTCTTCCTGGGACAGATCCCCGGCGTCGCGGACTTCGTCGGGAAGTACATCGACATCGTCCTCGTCGGCATCGTCGTCATCAGCCTCGCCGGCATCGCTCTGACCTACTGGCGGCAGAGGAACCGCGCCCGACGCGACGCCTGACCGCGGACATCAGAGAGTCGGCGCCGCGACGGCTCCGCGCGGCCTGCGGCCGACCGCGATCACGGCGACCAGCAGCAGGAAGACCACCAGGGCTCCGAGAGTGACCGGGCCGGTGCCCAGGCCGAGGCCGCTGGTGCTCACGGGGTCCGCGAGCCAGTCGCACACGGACGCTCCGAGCGGTCGGGTGACGACGTAGGCGGACCAGAACGCGAGGACCGCGTTCCTCCCCGTGAACCGGTGCGCGAGGGCCGGCACCGCGATGATCACCGCGAACAGGACGGCGGAGGGCAGGTAGCCGAACCCGAGAGTCGACGCGGTCAGATCACCGGCCGCCGTGCCGAGCGCGAACGTCCCCGAGACGGCCAGCCAGTAGAACAGGGCCCGGCGAGGCGTCGTGATCGAGTGGATCGACAGCGTCCGCTCCACCCGCCACCAGAGGGCGAAGACCACGGCGAGGGCGAGCGCGAAACCGAGCGTGGAGACGAGGTACGGGACCCCGGCGACCACGTGCAGCACGTCGGCGGCCATCGTGCCGAAGACGCTCACCATCAGCACCGCCAACCAGTACACCCACGGGATGTACCGGCGCACCGCGAACTGCAGCGCCAGCGCGGCGAGGAACGCGAATCCGGTCGCGCCGACCACGATCACGGGGTCGAACGCGGTCGCGAGGAAGTCCGACGCCGTCTCGCCCATCCCGGTCGTCAGCACCTTGAGGATCCAGAACAGCGCCGTCGCCTCCGGGACCGTGGAGGAGGCGTAGTGGCCGGCGAGGACACCGCCGCGGAGCGAGGATCGGCGCGGGGCGAGAAGGTGCGTCATCCCGTCATGCTCGAGCAGCGGGTGGACCCGCATCCTGTGCTCTTCGCCGGGGCCGTTGAAGATGCACACAGCGTCCCGGTTTCCGGCCGAGCAGGGCCGTCGCGATCCTTACTCTCGGAAGCGCTCGCGGGATCCGCCGCGGCTCCCCTCCGACCGGAACGGACCCGATGGACATCCTCCAGGCGATCATCCTCGGCATCATCGAGGGACTGACCGAGTTCCTCCCGGTCTCCAGCACCGGGCACCTCACCATCGCCGAGAAGCTGATGGGCCTCCGCGTCGACGACGCCGGGGTGACCGCGTTCACCGCGATCATCCAGATCGGCGCGATCGCCGCCGTGCTCCTCTACTTCCGGAAGGACATCGCCGAGCTCGCCGTCGCGTGGTTCGTCGGGCTGCGCCACCCGTCGCAGCGCACGCGGACGAACTACCGGATCGCCTGGTACGTCATCCTCGGATCGATCCCCATCGGGGTCATCGGGTTCCTCGGCAAGGACCTCATCAGCGGAGGCCTGCGAAATCTGTGGGTCGTCGTCGCCGCGCTGCTCGGCTGGAGCATCGTGATGCTCGTCGCCGAACGCGTCGGCACCCAGACCAAGGACCGTCGCGCGATCACCCGGAAGGACGCGGTCATCATCGGCCTCGTGCAGTGCATCGCACTGATCCCCGGCGTCTCCCGGTCCGGAGCGACCATCAGCGGTGGGCTGTTCCGGGGGCTGGACCGGGTGACGGCGACGAAGTTCGCGTTCTACCTCTCCATCCCCGCGCTCACCGCCGCCGGTGCCTACGAAGCGGCGACCGCCGCGTCCGATGTCAGCGTGAGCGTCGGCTGGATTCCGACCCTCGTCGCGACCCTCGTCTCCTTCGTTGTCGCGTACGCATCGATCGCGTGGCTGCTGCGCTACGTCGCCGGCCACGGCTTCGGCGTCTTCGTCGGCTACCGCGTCGCCCTGGCCTTCGTCGTGTCCGGGCTCCTGCTCACCGGAACGATCGCGGCGAGCTGACCCGATCGCCCGGCGCCCTCCCGCCGGACACACTGGACGGCGACCGACGCTCGTCCATCACTTCCTCGAAGGGGCACCCTGTGCAGTGGAATCTCGAAGTCGTCCCCGTCAGCGTCGAGGACGTCGACCGGGCGAAAGCGTTCTACGCCGACCAGGTCGGGTTCCACCTCGACCTCGACGTGCGGATCAGCGACGAAATGCGCATCGTGCAGCTCACCCCGCCCGGCTCGCACAGCAGCATCCAGCTCAAGACCGGCACCACCCGGCTCGAAGGGCTGCAGCTCGTCGTCGACGACATCGACTCAGCCCGCGCCGAGCTCGCCGAGCGCGGGGTGGACGTCAGCCCGGTGACGCACTTCGAGGACGGAGTCCGCCTCGAGGGCCGCGGCGGGGAGTGGAACGCGTTCGTCTTCTTCACCGACCTCGACGGCAACACCTGGGTCATCCAGGAACGCCCATCGACCAGCTGACCCCGGCGGCCGTGGCCGCGGCGGTCGCGATCTGCGCGGCAGTCTCCGTGGCCGCACTCCGCGCGTTCGGAGTCGTCTCGTTCGCGCGACCGGCGCTGGCGATCCTCCGTGGGGCTGTTCAGCTCGGAGTGCTCGCGGTGATCCTCTCGGGAGTCATCGCGGACCTCCGCTGGGTCCTGCTCTTCCTGGCCGTCATGTTCGGTACCGCGGTGCTCACGGCGTCCGCCCGCCTCGGCCGCACCCGGCGCACGGTCCTCGCGGTCACCGCGGCGATGACGGCCGGAGTCGCCCTCAGCGCCGGGATCGTCTTCGGGCTCGGAGCCGTCCCGTTCACCGGCCGCTACGTCCTCGCGGTCGGCGGGATCCTCCTCGGCGGCGCGATGACCGTCGCGACCGTCACCGGCCGAGCCCTGGCGATCACGCTCGCCGACCGCTGGGAGCAGGTCGAGGGCTGGCTGGCTCTCGGCGCCCGGCCCCGGCAGGCGACGATCGGCCTGGCGCGGGAGGCGGCCTGGACCGGCCTGGTGCCGCTGACCGACCAGACCAGGACGACAGGTCTCGTCGTCCTGCCCGGCGCGTTCATCGGCGCCGTCTTCGGCGGACTCTCGCCTGTGGCGGCGGGCGTCTTCCAGATCGTCGTGCTCGCGGGCCTGATCGCGTCCGGGTCGATCGTCGCCGTCGTCCTCCTGACGATCCTCCGCGGCGCCGTCGCGAAGCCTCGACCCTGACGAGGCGTCAGCTGAGGGCCCGCCGTCGGGCGATCCGGCGCCAGAGGGGCGGCGGTGACGCCACGCGCTCGGTGTGCAGCCGGACCGCGAGCGGCGCCCAGACGATCAGGGCAACGCCGGCGCCCAGGAGCAGTCCGCCGACGGTGTCGGAGATCCAGTGCGCCCCGAGGTAGGTGCGGCTGAGCATCATCGCCACCGTGTACACGGCGCCGGCGATGCGGACCCACCAGAGCGGGAAGACGACAGCGAGGACCACCGCGGTCGTGGCGGCGTTCGCGCTGTGGCCGGAGGGGAACGAGCCGAAGTCGGCGTTCACGAGTATCTCCAGCGGCCTGGGACGACCGATCGCGTTCTTGAGGATCTGCACCAGCAGCCCGCCGAGCGGCGCGGCGATCGCGAAGTACGTCGCCGCCCAGCGTCCGCGCCGGATCAGCAGCGCCACGAAGACGATGAGAGGGATCACGATCGTGCCGAGGATCCCGCCTCCGAGGCTGTTCATCACCAGCGACGGCACGAGCCAGAACGTGGACCGGTGCTCGATGATCTCGTTCATCCAGGCGGTGTCGAACCCGAACGGCTTGTCGTGCTCGCGGTAGAAGATCAGCGCGGCCAGGAGGACGGTGAGCAGCACCGCGAGGCCGGCCGAGATCAGCGGCCAGCGTCGCGCTGCCCGGTAGGCGATCTCACCGTCCGATAGGGGATCCCGGTTCGGCATCAGTGTCGTCCTCGTCTCTCGACGCGGAGCGCGCCGGAGGAGTCCACGCTACGAACGTGCGTCCACCTGCGGCAGAGGATTCTCCTGCAACTGTTGTGAAAGCACAGAACCTCAGCCCATCGGCTCGGTACTGACCTGGTCGAACCGCGGTGCTTCGGGTCGTTGTGAGCACACACAACGCAGTACGGCGCATCCCGAGCCGCCGCCCACGTCCCGACTGAGACTCTGCGGGCATGGACATCTCAACGACGACATCCCGCGCCTCGGGCCGGCGGCTGCTCAGCAAGGTCCCCGAGGTCACCATCTGGTTCTGGATCATCAAGATCCTCTGCACCACGGTCGGTGAGAGCTTCGCCGACTGGATCAACATGGTCCTCGGCGTCGGCCTCATCGCGACCGCCGTGATCTTCATCGTGGTCACCGCGGTGGTGCTCGCCATCCAGATGCGGCTGCGACGCTACGTCCCCTCCGCGTACTGGCTGACCGTCGTCGTGATGAGCGTCACCGGCACCCTGCTCACCGACATCCTCACCGACCAGCTCGGCGTGCCTCTCTGGGCCAGCTCCCTCGTCTTCTCCGTGCTGCTCGTGATCGTGTTCGGCGTCTGGTACTCGAAGGAGCGCACCCTCTCGATCCACAGCATCGACACCACCCCGCGGGAGGCGTTCTACTGGCTCACCGTCCTGGTCACCTTCGCGCTCGGCACCGCCCTCGGCGACTGGACTCTCGAGCTCACCGGCTGGGGCCCCGGCGTCTCGATCCTCCTGCCCCTCGCCCTGATCGCGATCGTCACCGGCCTCTGGCGCTACGGCGCGAACCCGGTCCTCGCGTTCTGGATCGCCTACATCCTCACCCGCCCCCTCGGCGCCAATATCGGCGACTGGCTCGGCCTGTCCCCCGACGAGCAGGGCCTCGGGCTCGGCACCTTCGTCACCAGCATCATCTTCCTGGTCGCGATCCTCGCCACCGTCGTCTACCTCTCCCTCAGCAAGGCCGATGTCGACAAAGGCGCATCCGAGCACCACGCCCCGCCCGTCGCCCGCGAACGCCGTTCACTCGTCGCCTTCGCGGTCCTCGCCGTCGCCGTCGTCGGGCTGCTCGCCTTCACCAACAGCCAGCCGCACACCACCCCAGCACCCGAAGGCGCAGCCCCGGCCTGCGATGCGTCGGGAACGCTGTCCGCAGCTGACGCGAAGGCATCCGTTCAGACCGACTTCCCCTCCGCCGACGTGCAGAACTTCCAGACGATCACCGCCGACACCCTCGCCCTCGTCACCAGCGGCGACCAGGCCGGCGCGAAAGCCCGCGCCACCGACCTCGAGACCGCCTGGGACGACGCGGAGCCTGCGCTGAGCGCCGCGAACTGCCAGACGTGGACCTACGTCGACCAGCAGATCGACCCCGTCCTCTCCTCCGTCCGCGCCGGAAGCCCCGACCCGGTCGCAGAGAAGACGAGCATCCAGGACCTGCTGACCACCCTCGCCGGAGGCTGAACGATGCGCTGCGCACCGGAACGCCTCCTCAACCGAAAGCGTGACTCACGATGACCGACTGGCAGATCAACGGCCTCCCCCTCCACCCCCTCCTCGTCCACGTCGTCGTCGTCCTGCTCCCCCTCGCCGCCCTGATGCTCATCCTCGGCAGCGTCTGGCCGGCCGCCCGCCGACGCCTGGGCGTGATCACTCCGATCACCGCCCTCGTCGCCCTTCTCGGAGTCCCGCTCGCCACTCAGGCCGGCGAAGCGCTCGAACGGCAGGTCGTCCCCTCCGCAGCACTCGAACGCCACGCCGAGCTCGGCGATCACCTGCTGCCCTGGGCTGCCGGACTGTTCGTCCTCTGCGTGGCGCACTGGCTCTGGTTCCGGACGCGCGGGAGGAACTCCGCCGACACGAGGGGACGGAGCGCCCGCTCGGTCCCCTCGCTGATCCTCGCCGCCGTCGCGATCGTCGTCGCAGTGGGAGCGACTGCGAACGTCGTCCAGATCGGCGACACCGGAGCGCAGGCGGTCTGGTCCACTTCCGAGGACAGCTCGACGCCGGCTCCTGCATCCGGGAGGTGAGCGCCGCGAGACGACGACGCCGAACTGCGGCGGCCGCGGAGCTGAGGCCTCCGGCCGGCCCCGATGCGCGTGCGGATGGTCGACTCGATGGATGCGGAATCGAGTCCTGTTCGTCGTCGGGGTCACAGCGATGTTCGTCGCGCTGGTGCTGAGGCTGGTGTGGCCGGCCGGTGAGTTCGCCTCCGGCTTCTCGCTCGCCCTGCAGCTGAGCGGCATCCTGCTCCTCCTGGTCTACGGGGTGAAGCACTTCACGGGGCGGCCGCGCCGGAGCTGAGCGGCTCATCCCAATCGGGGGTGTAGGAGTTGGGGTCTGAAGCCGCCGGTCTCGAGCAGGCTTCGGGCGATGTAGTTGGTCAGGTTGCGGAACCCGAGTGCGGAGCCGCGCAGGTGTTCGAGCCGTCCGTTGAGCGCCTCGGTCGGCCCGTTGCTGGTGCCGGGTCGTTCGAAGTAGGCGAGCACGTCAGCGGCTCGCTTCTTCAGGGTCCGGCCCAGGGTGGTGAGCTCGGTGAGCACCTTGGGGACGCCGGCGCTGAGGTCGGTGATCAGCTTCTCCATGAGCTCGCGGCCACGTTGCCGGTCCTCGTGGCGATAGGCGGCGATCATGCGCTGGTAGACACCCCAGGTCGCCTCGACCTCGACATGAGCGTCATCAACGAACAGCGCGCGTAGCCTGTCGCTCTGCTTGTCGGTGAGCAGGTCCGCGCCGGTGTGCAGACCGAGGCCGTCGAGTCGAGCGAAGGCGGTCAGGTCAGGGAGGCCGAAGCCGGCCGGCGGGGTAGCGTCGGTCACGTCGAGGTCTTTCGGACGGATGGCGTAGGAACCTCCGTCGTCGGGAGACCTCGACGTCTATCTGCGGACCGACGCTCCCGGCCGACCTACACCGTCATCTGAGAAGACCCCTGAAACGTCTTCGCCGACGACGGGGCCGGCGAGGAGGAGGGCGCGGTGAGTTGAAAGAATGGAGCTTGCTCGGCTTCGACGCCGCCGCAAGCTCCGGTGAAACGGTCGGTACTGGTCGGTCGTCGTCGGTCACCACCGGATGGCGGCGTCCTCCACGCTCGGCGTTTGCGCAGGTCAGCGGCTCGTTCGCCCAGTGGGCGCATCAAGCGATAGACGCAAAGCCGACGTGATTAGGTCGTCCGTTCGATTCCGACAGGCGGCTCCGGCGAACCGTTCTGGTGGTCGCGCGATGCGCTGGCCTCACGGCTCTGCCCGACACCGACGTCGCTCTCCTCTGCGACGGACCCCTCGCCGGCTGAGCGCTCGCGGCCGGCATCCTGTCCGTGTGCCGATAGGCCTCGCACCGCTCGGCAACGCAGCGTGGCATTGCGTCGCGAACTGGCGACGGCTCGGCGGGGCGCGATCGTCTCGTGCGTTGGCGGACTACGGGAGCTTGGACGCGAGGACGTCGGCCGCCAGGATCTCGGGTGCTGCGCCGAGGAGGTGCTGGTTGGCCATCAGGGCTGCGACGATGGCGCCGTTGGCGTGGGCGTCGCGAGCGGCTTCGTCGGGGAATGCATCGAAGATCCAGAAGGTGTCGGCGTGGGTCCTGACCGCGAACCAGACAATCGTTCCTCCTTCTTCGTTGGCGAGTGCGACAGCGCCGGCGAGCAGATCGGCGACCGCGTCGTGCTGTCCATCGGCCGCGATGATCTTGGCGACGAAGGCATACGGAAGTGATGCGGGTGTGGACATGAGGGACTCTCCTTGACGTCGGGGTTCTTCGTGGGACGAGTTCAGCGTATGACGAGCGAGGGCAGGTGGGGAGTGGCGTATACGGCAGTATTGCTATTGTTTACGTCATGCGTATCGGACTGATCGCGATCGACGGCTGCTTCGGTTCGGCTATCGCGTCGATCATCGACATCGTGCGGGTGGCCGACGGAGCCCGCGGCGATGTCGACCCGCGGATCGACCCGATCGAACTCGCCATCCTCGGACCGAAACGGCGAGTGACCACGACGGCATCGATGACCCTGTCGGTGGACCACCCGCTGTCGGAGTCCGGAGAGTTCGACGTGGTCGTCGTCCCTGCGCTTGGAACCCTTACGGCCGCCGCTACCAACGACGTCCTCCAGAGCCGAGATGCTCGTTCGGTCATCGCCTCGCTCGGGCGCCTCGACGAGGCGACCACCCGGATCGCCGCGGCGTGCACCGGCGTGTTCGCTGTCGCCGAGACCGGACGGATGCATCATCGGAGGGCGACGACCAGCTGGTTCCTGGGGCCGGAGTTCCTGAAGCGCTATCCGACCGTCGCCCTCGATCTCGACACCATGGTCGTGGTCGACGGGAACCTCGTCACCGCCGGCGCCGCGTTCGCCCACATCGACCTCGCGCTCTCACTCGTGCGATCGATCAGCCCCGACCTGGCCCAACATGTCGCCAAGCTCCTCATCATCGACGAGCGTCCGTCTCAGGCGGCCTTCGTCGCCTACGAACATCTCCGGCACGAGGACCCGATCGTCGTCGAGTTCGAACGCTTCGTGCGCGCCCGCCTGGACGAACCGTTCAACGTCGCCTTCGTCGCGCAGTCGCTCGGCACCAGCCGGCGCACCCTCGAACGACGAGTCCGTGCGGCGCTCAACCTCACTCCGCTCGGCTTCGTCCAACGGCTTCGCATCGAACGAGCTCGGCACCTCTCAGCAACCACGGACTTCACCTCCGCCGAGATCGCGCTACGGGTCGGCTACGCGAATGCCGAGACTCTGCGCTCCCTCCTGCGCAGGGAGCGACGCCGTTCCTGACCTATCGCCATGCCTGTAGCCGGTGTCCTAGCGCTCGACTGGAACCACCTCTCAGCACGTCGCGTCGACGCTCCTGCGTCGCCCCTGGACGACCCACTCGACACGCCCGCAGCACAGGTCATGTGACGTGTCCCGGCTTCCCGGACGGTCGGGGTTGGGTGGCTGTGATGTCGCTGCGTTCTCGTCGAGGGGGTCAGCAGACTCGATCAGGGTCGACTGGGATGAGACGCGAAGGCGGTCAGGTCAGGGAGGCCGAAGCCGGCCGGCGGGGTAGCGTCGGTCACGTCGAGGTCTTTCGGACGGATGGCGGAGGAACCTCCGTCGTCGGGAGACCTCGACGTCTATCTGCGGACCGACGCTCCCGGCCGACCTGCACCCTCATCTGGGAAGAGCCAGCTGAGCTCCGGAATCGGAGGAAGACCCGTGAGCGGAGCGGAGAAGCCGGCCTGGGCGAATCCGGAGCCGGAGGTCCACCGGGCGCTCGCGCGATGGGCGGCGGAGTGCGCGGAGCGCGCCCTCCCCGCGTTCGAGGAGTGGGATCCGGACGATCCCCGGCCCCGGCGCGCGCTCGACGTCCTCCGCGCCTGGGAGCGGGGCGGGGCTCCGATGACGGAGTGCCGCACGGCCGCCTTCGCGGCGCACGCCGCAGCCCGCGCCGCGACGCAGGCGGGCGAGCGCGCCGCCACCGCCGCCGCGCGGGCGGCCGGACAGGCCGCGGCCGTCGCGCACATGGCGGACCACTGCTCGCACGCCGCCGTGTACGCCGCGAAGGCGGTCGGGCTCCGGGGGAGCGACGCCGACCGGGACGCGGAGCGGCGCCACCAGTGGGAGGGCCTCGACCCCGCGCTGCGCTCCCTCGCCTTCCCGAAGGGGCTGTGACGCCGACCCGGTGGACCCCACCGGGCCGGCGCCCCCTCCGCTCAGCGGTGCGCGGGTCGGAGCCCCAGCAGCGTGTCGACGATCACGAAGGCCGCGAGGCTCGCACCCAGGAGCGGGAGGAACAGCCCGACCGCGGCGGCGACCACCAGGACGGACGCGACTCCCCACCACGGCGCGCGCCGGAGCGCTCCCCGGGCCGGCGGGGTGCCGACGAGCCGTCGGGGGCCGCGGGTGGGGCGGCGCTTCCACCACATCAGGTACCCGAGCACGACCATCGTGGCGATGCCGGCCGCGGTGACGAACAGCAGCAGCTGGTTAGGCAGCCCGAACATCGAGCCCATGTGCGTGTCGATGCCCCAGCGGGAGAGCTTGGCGACGAGGCCGAAGTCGGCGAAGTCGACCCGGTCGACGACCTGCATCGTGCTCCCGTCGATCGCGACGCCGTCGACCTCGGTCGGGAAGCTGCGCTGGATCTCCTGCACGACCCAGGCCGAGCCCTCCGCCGCGGGCGGCCGGATCTCGACCAGTCCCGTGTTCACGTTGACCTCGCGGGCGACCGAGAGCACCGAGTCGTAGGCGGCCGGCGAGTAGCCCGTCGTCGACTCGACGGCGTCGCCGGTGGCCGCGCCGTGTCCGGCGTGCCCGGCGTGCTCGTCGGCCACCTCACCGGTCCGGTCGCCGAGTGTCGTCTCCAGCGAGGGCGTGGTCCAGCCGACTGCGGAGCGGAGGGTCTCGAAGTTCCCGCCTCCGTAGAGCGACCAGGTGATGCCTGTGGTCGAGAGGAACAGGGCGCCGACGAGCAGCCAGACGCCGGTGGAGGCGTGCCAGGAGAACAGGCGCTTGTAGCCGGTGGTCCTCGGCGCGGGGCGCAGCAGGTCCCTCTTCACGCGGGCTCGGCGGAGGCGGATGATCCAGAGGCCCAGGCCGGCGAGGGCGACGACCCCCAGCCAGGAGGCGGCGAGCTCGCTGTAGGAGCGGCCCACGTCCCCGAGGTGCAGCGTCCGGTGCAGGTCGCTGACCCAGGTCCGCAACGGCAGGGCGCCGCTGGTGCCGTAGGCGGTGAGGTCGCCGCGGACGTCGGCGGTGGCCGGGTCGATGAAGACCGCGCGGGTCTCGCTGGCGCCGAGCGCCGGGTCCGCGTACATCACCCGGGTGGTGTCGCCGGGGTTCGGGGCGGGGCGGACGGCGACGATGCTCTGCCCGCCTCCGGTGTACGCGTCGGCGGCGTCGATCTGGTCGGCCAGGGGCAGGTAGGTGTCCGCTTCCGGGGCGTGCAGCTCCTGCGCGTAGACGACCTGCTCGAGCTGCGGGGTGAGTGCGTAGAGCGCTCCGCTGGTCGCGGCGACGAGGATGAACGGCCCGACGAACAGGGCGGCGGAGAAGTGCAGGCGGAGCAGCAGCTGTCCGAGCCAGCCTGCGCTGCTTCTGCGCGGCGAGGGCGGGGTGTCGGCGGAGTCGCGGGGTCTCGTGGCGGTGGTGGTCATGCTTCTGGTCCTTCGGTGCTGTGGCGGGTGCCGGTGAGGGTCAGAGGAGGGTGTCGCCGATGTAGCCGCCCTCGACGCAGCCCGGCGGGATCGCGAAGACGGCGGAGCCGATCGGCGTCGTCCACTCGTTGAGCAGGTCCAGCTCGTCCAGGCGCTTCTGGATCGGGACGAACTGCGCGGTGACGTCGGCCTGGTACGCCGCGAAGATCAGCCCGGAGTTCGAGATGTCCTCGCCCGTCGGGGTGTCGTCGTAGTTGTAGGCGCGGCGGTGGAAGCGCTCGGCGGTGTTCTCCGAGCGGGCGCGCCTCATGTGCGAGAACTCCGGGATCACCGGGAAGCCGATTGCCGTCGTCGCCTCGAAGTCGGGCTCGTCGGCCTCCGCCGTCCCGGTGAGGGGCGCGCCGTTCGCGAGGGTCCGCCCGACGGACTGCTCGCGGCCGCTGCGGTCCAGGCGGTCCCACTTGTCGAGGTCCATCCGGATCCGGCGCAGCACCAGCCCGGTGCCGCCGGCGAGCCAGCCGTCGCGGACCCAGACCAGCTCGTCGAAGTCGACGTCCTCGGGGCGCGGATTGACGGTCCCGTCGACCTGGCCGAACAGGTTCCGCATCGTGGTGCCGGCCTTCTCGGAGCCGTGCGCCCGGCGGAACCCGGTCTGGGTCCAGCGGACGGTCGCGAAGGTGCGGGTGTTCTTCAGCAGCATCCGCAGCGCGTGCGCGATCGTGAACGCGTCGTCGGCGTGGAACTGCAGCAGCAGGTCCCCGTCGTTCCACTGCTCCTCGAGCCGGTCGATCCCGAACGCGGGCAGCGGTGCCAGCCAGGCCGGCTTCGCCGCATCGCCGGCCGCGAGGGACACGAGCCTCGGCCCGAACCCGAAGGTCACGGTGAGGCGGGCGGGGACCACGCCGAGCTCGGGCTCGGAGTCGGCCAGGGCCGGCTGCCCCTGGGTGAGGCGCGCGGCGTCGTCGGACAGGATGCGCAGCATCCGCCGCAGCCCGTCCCGGTCGGTGCTCTCGCGCAGATCGAGGGCGACGAAGGTCGCGTGCGCCTGCGGTGTCGCGGCGATCCCCGCCTGGTGCGCACCGTGGAAGGGGATCGTCTCGTCGCCGTTCAGCGCCGCGGCCGCTGCCGGCGCAGCGCCGCCGCGGCCGAGCAGCTGGTCCGCTCCGATCGCACCCGCCGCGCCGATGCCGGCGACTGCTCCGCCGAGGAGGAGCCGTCGCCGGCTGACGGCGCTGCGCCGGCGTTCGTCGGCGCCGTGGCCGGTCTCGCGGTCCTCGCTCATCAGCCCTCTCCGCCCATGTCCATGTCCATGTCGCCGCCCTCGTAGTTCTCGTTCGCGCCGGCGTAGTCGCGCGCCGGGACGGTGAACTCCGTCGTGGAGTCGTCCGAGAAGGTGAGGGTGACGGTGACCTCGTCCCCGGCGACGATCGGCGCGGCGAGGTCCATCAGCATGATGTGGTTCCCGCCGGGGGCGAGCTCGAGGCTGCCGCCGGCGGGGATCGTGAAGCCGCTCTCCTTGGCACGCATCACCATCGCGCCCGACTCGTTCGCCACGGTCTCGTGCAGCTCGAGCTCGGAGGACGCGGCGGAGGTGGCGGACACGACGGTGACGTCCTCGGTGCCGGAGTTCTCCAGCTCACCGAACGCGGCGGACATGCCGGAGTCGGCGGCCTTCACCCAGCCGTCGGTGATGGTCACCTCGGTCGCGGCGGGCGCGACCTCGGCGGAGGGGCTGCCGGAGGCTCCGGCACTGCAGCCGGTCAGGGCGAGCAGGGCTGCGGCCGAGAGGGCGGAGAGGGTGGTGACGTGTCGAGTGCGCATGGTGTGGCGCCTTCCTGTGAGGTGGTGCGGTGGGTGGAGGACGTCGGCGGTCACGACGACGTCCGGTCTTCGGTGGTGGTCGAGGGCCGCCCGCGGCGGCGGGTGATGAGGAGGAAGGCAGCGACGGCGAGGACCGCGCCGGTCAGACCGATGAGGACCGGTCGGAGGACGTCCGGCGGGGCCTGCGAGGAGGCGGCTGCGACGACGGTCGGCTCGACGGTCGGGGTGGATTCCGCCACGGCCGCGGCCTGCGCCGAGGCGCCGTCGCCGACGGTGAAGGGGACGACTCCCGCGATCGGGTGGCCGTCGGCGGAGACCACCCGCCACTTGAGGTCGTAGGAGCCGCCGGGAAGCGCCGCCTCGAGCGGAGCGGTGACCGTCGAGTCGGTCAGCTCGACCGGGCCGGAGACGTGGTCGATGCCGTCCATGTCGGTGACGAGGACCAGCGCGCCGATCGTGAGGACGTCCTCGGAGTACGTCAGCGTCACCTCCGCAGGCGAGTTCGTGAAGTGCTCACCGGAGCCGGGAGTGCTGCTGATCAGCTGGTCGTGCGCCTGGACGGGCCCGGCCGTCCCGATCAGGACGCCCGCCAGGGCGAGGGCTGCCAGCGCGGCGGGAAGCCGTCGCAGGGGTCGAGAGGTCATCGGTCGGTCTCCTTCGTGGTGGTCGGACGGGGAGTGCTCCGGCTGTCGAGCCGGTTCAGACGGTCGTTGTAGGCGGTGAGCTCGGCCTCGCCGTCGCGGTCGGCGCGCCGGTCGTAGCGCTTCGCGGTCCGCTCCTCGGAGCGCACCCACTGCGCGACCACGACCAGGGCGATCAGCACCATCGGGATCTCGCCCGCCGACCAGGCGATCCCTCCGCCGACGCCCTGGTCGGCGAGCAGCGCCTCCGTGTCGGTGTACCCGAGCGCGGTCCACCAGGACGCGGCCAGCACGGTGGTCTGCGACATGATCGCCAGGCCGAAGAAGGCGTGGAACGCCAGCGTCGCGAGCATCACCAGCAGCCTCAGCACGTGGCCGGGCCGGTTCGGGCCGGGGTCGACGCCGATCAGGACCCAGAAGAAGAGGTAGCCCGTGGCGAGGAAGTGCAGGGTCATCAGGACGTGGCCCTGGTGGCTGAACATCGCCCACTCGAACCAGCCGGTGTAGTAGAAGACGACCAGGCTGCCGGCGAAGAGCACGGCGGCGACGGGCGCCCGCGACAGCACGGCGAGGTAGCGGGAGTGCACGACGGCGAGGATCCACTCGCGCAGCCCGCGCCCGCCGTCGCGGCGCACCGGCAGCACCCGCAGAGCGAGCAGCACCGGTCCGCCGAGCACGAGCAGCGGCGGCACGACCATCATCAGCAGCATGTGCTGGATCATGTGGGTGCTGAAGTGCACCTGCCCGTACACGGCCGGGCCGCCGCTGGTCGTGTAGGCGAGGGCCGCGCAGCCGGCCACCCAGGCGACGGTGCGCCCGAGCGGCCAGGCGTCGCCGCGGCGCCGCAGCCTCAGGACCGCCGACACGTAGAGGGCGGCGCCGACGACCGCGATCCCGAGCCAGACGGCGTCGAGGTGCCACTGGTCGAGCATCCGCTCGGGTGTGACCTCGGGCGGGTAGCGGAAGCCGAGCAGACTGCGCCGCACGTCTCCGCTGATCGGGTCCTGCGAGACCGGCGGCGCGCTGTTCGAGAGCGCCACCGAGACGCCGATGGTCAGCGCCATCACCACCACCTCGCCGACCGCGA
The DNA here is from genome assembly GCF_002932815.1 of Rathayibacter sp. AY1B4. Classification (NCBI taxonomy): domain Bacteria; kingdom Bacillati; phylum Actinomycetota; class Actinomycetes; order Micrococcales; family Microbacteriaceae; genus Rathayibacter; species Rathayibacter sp. AY1B4. The sequence continues at coordinate 109,457 of NZ_PSWN01000008.1, forward strand.
CCGCGACGAACGCGCGGCGGTCGGCCGGGTCGGCGCGCAGCCGCGGGATCAGCCGCAGCCGGTGCCCGAGGCCCGCGCCGCCGAGGGCGAGCAGCGCGACGGCCTTGACGATCAGCAGCTGCCCGTAGGGCGTGCTCAGGTCGTCGAGGTCCTCGATCCGGAGCGACGCGTTCACCAGACCCGAGAAGGCGACCGCCCCGAACGCCCAGCCGGCCAGCACCGAGTAGCGCGCGACGACCACGCCGAGCTGGGCGCCGACGGTCCGCCGCAGCAGGATCACCGCGGCGAGCCCGCCGGCCCAGGCCGTCACTCCGATCAGGTGCACGGCCAGGCTGTTCACCGCGTTCGCGTGCTCGTCGGCGCCGGCGGCGTGCCCGGAGAGCGAGAGGGGGAGCAGCGCCAGCACCGCGATCGCGGTCGCCGCCGCCACCCAGGCCAGCCGCCGCGAGAACAGGGTGAGGAGGAGGACGGCCGTCGCGCACGCCGTCGAGGCCACGAGCGTCTGCCCCAGCTCGATCCGCGTGGCGTAGAAGACGAGCTGCGTCCGGAAGCCCGGCGCGTCCAGCGGCTGCCCGATCGTGTTCGCCGCCGTGAACACGAGGACCGCGATCGCGGACGCCACCCAGAACGCGGCCGACCAGGTCGCCCAGCGCAGGGCGCGGTTCTGCGAGTACGAGACGACGCCCGGCGCGATGCGCTGCCCGGGCAGCAGGAAGGTGGCCGCGGTGAGCAGGCCGATGGTCAGAGACGCGGCGGAGTCGTGCAGGACCCGCGCGATCGGCAGGCCCCGCGTCACCAGGTCGCCGGGGTCGATCAGCCGCGTCGCCACCGAGAACGCCCCGGTGTGCGACAGGCCCAGCAGGGCGACGGCGACCGCCGCCGGTATCGCGAGCAGGAGGGACGCCTCCGCCCCGCGGAGAGGAGCGGCGAGCGGCCGCTGGGGCGGGAGGAGGTCGTCGTCGACCGGTGTCGATGCTTGTGCCACAGGCGTGGCTCCCTTCAGGGGCGTCCCCGAGGGGACGCTCCACTGACCCCTCCGCCGGCGCGCAGGAGCGCCGGGCCAGGACGATCCGTCCGGGAGGAGTCGCCGAGACGCCGACCGGCCGGCGTCCCTCGGAGACCCCTGCGGGGGAGGAGACGGGTCGGTCAGACGCCGCGGGGACCTCCGGGGAGGTCCTCGCCGCGGCTCGCGTCGATGATCAGGAGGCGGGCTGCAGAGGGGGGCCGCGCCGCAGCGCCGCCTGGGGGAAGACGCCCGAGGCGAGGGGGAGCACGTCGCGCAGCTCGAAGGAGGAGCGTCGCGCGGGTCGAGGAGCGGCTACCGGAGTCGGCAGGACCCGCACCAGGCGGGTGACGAGGTGGCTCGTCGTCGCGGCGACTCGGACGAGGAGGGACTCGCCTCGGTGGAGCGCCGCGGTCGTCGCGACGGCGGCGACGAGGTGCGCCGCCCACATCGAGGAGCCGGTCATCCCGCTGTGCGTCATCGCCGCGCTGACGTCGATCACGGCACCGTGGTGCGCGTGCACCATCGGCGCATCGACCGGCCCCGCGAAGGTCCCGATCGTGAAGAGCGTGTGGAACAGGAACTGGCTGACTCCCACCGAGACCGCCAGGCGGACCAGGGAGAGCCTGCGCCCGGCGAGCGCCACGCACACCAGGACCGACAGGACGAGCGGCATCGCGACGCCGAGCGGACCCGGGATCTGGCCGCCGCCGGCCACGTGCGAGAACAGCGCGACGAGCGTCGCCACCGTCGCCGCGACGACACCCCGGAGGGTGCGCAGCGGGCGCGACGACGACATCTCCCCAGTGTCGCAGACGCCTCCTTCCCGCGGAGGACCGCTCCGGGGCGAGAGGAGCGGCCGGCCGACGGTTCCTCTCAGCGCGCCGCGGAGGCTCCGGGGCGTCACTTCTCGGGCCGGACCACCAGCCCGACGCCGCCGCCGCGCCGCACCGGTTCGGCGACCGCGGTCATCCGGCCGGAGGGGTCGACCTCGATGGCGGCCACCGCGCCGATCTGCGCGGCCGAGGTGAAGGTGTCGCCCGAGGGGACCAGCTGCTGGCCGAAGGGAGCGAGGTCGTCGGCGTACGCCTCGATGAACTCGGGCTCGGCCGAGGTCGTCGCGCCGTTGCGCTGGGAGGCGCGGGGCGCTGCCACCGCCTCGGGGAGCGTCATGCCGAGGTCGATGCGGTTGACCAGGGTCTGCAGGACAGTCGTGATGATCGTGGATCCGCCCGGCGAGCCGACGACGAACCGCACGTCCCCGCCGTCGAGCACGATCGTCGGCGACATCGACGAGCGCGGGCGCTTGCCCGGCTCGATCCGGTTCGGGTCGCCGTCGACGAAGGTGGGGGAGAAGTCGGTCATCTCGTTGTTGAGGAGGAAGCCGCGGCCGGGGACGGTCATCGCCGAGCCGCCGGTCTGCTCGATCGTGAGCGTGTAGGAGGCGGCGTTGCCCCACTTGTCGACGACCGAGAGGTGGGTGGTGGAGATGTTCTCGGTGTCCGACTCCTCCGCGGCGGGGGCGGTCGCGCATCCCGAGCCGTCGAGAGCGCCGGGCGCGACCGGGCGGACGGAGGCGGTCGCCGGGTCGATCGTGCAGTCCCGCGAGTCCGCGAACTCCTGGCTGAGGAGCGTCTCGGTGGGCACGTCGACGAAGGCCGGGTCGCCGACGTAGGCGCCGCGGTCGGCGAAGGCGCGGGCGGACGCCTCGAGGTAGAGGTGCAGGGCGCTGCCCGTGTCCTCGGCCGCGAGGTCGTGGTTCTCGAGGATGTTGAGGGCCTCGCCGACCGCGATCCCGCCGGAGGAGGAGGGCGCCATCCCGTAGACGTCGAGTCCGCGGTAGGAGACGCGGGTCGGCGCCTGCTCGGCGACCGAGTACGCCGCGAGGTCGGCGGCGGTCATCGTGCCGGCCGCGGCGGGGAGGTCCGACCCCTCGGCGATCCGCGGGTTCTGGACCGTGTCGGCGATCTCGGCGGCCAGCGCGCCCTCGTAGAACGCGTCCGGCCCGTGGACGGCGATGGAGGTCAGCGTCTTCGCGAGGTCGAGGTTGCGGAAGGTGCTGCCCACCTTCGGCGCGTCCCCACCGGGGAGGAAGAGCTCGGCCGTGTCGGGGAACGCCTGGAACCGCTCGAGGTTGTCGAGCGTCTGGTTGCGGAAGGTCTCGTCCACCCGGAAGCCCTTCGCCGCGAGCGCGATCGAGGGCGCCAGCACGACGGGGAGCGGCAGGGTGCCGAAGCGGTCGACCGCGGTGTCCCAGGTCGCCACCGTGCCGGGCACGCCGACCGCGACGCCGGAGGAGACGAGGTCCGGGGTGAACGGGTACGGGGCTCCGGTCGCGGGGTCGAGGAACGCGTCCGAGGTGATGCCGGCCGGCGCTGTCTCGCGTCCGTCGATGGTGCTGACCTCGCCGGAGGCCTTGTCGAAGTAGACGAAGTACCCGCCTCCGCCGATGCCGGCGCTGTACGGCTCGCTCACGCCGAGGGCGGCGGCCGTGGCGACCGCGGCGTCAGCTGCGTTGCCGCCGCGCTTCAGCACCTCCATGCCCACGCGGCTCGCGTTCGCGTCGACGCTCGAGACCGCTCCGCCGTAGCCCACCTGCGTCGAGGGCGAGATGAGGGGTCCGCCGAGGAAGTCGCGGATCTTCTCGGGCGTGAGCCCGCTGTCCTTCAGGTATCCGGAGACGGGCCTGTCGAGAGCGGACGCCGGTGCGGCACCCGCCACTCCCACTGCGACGACCGCGACCAGCGCGATCGCGATCCTGCGGAGCACGGGTGTCGTGGCCATGGCGTTCCTCCATCGGAACTCAGTGGTGCGCGGTCGGCGATGCGGGTCCCCCCAACCTAGGGGCGGGATGGGGGTGCGGGGTAGGGGGGTGTGTGGCGGGCTCCACGATCGGTAGGCCTGCCCTTGCCGCGTGCCGGACCGGATCGTGGGGTGCCCCTGAGCGGGGCCGCTGTCTCTACCCGTCCGGCCGCCGCTCTTGACACACGAGCGAAGTAAGTGTTCGATCAGTCACATGCCTTCCCCCTCCTCCCGCTCCACCGCCGAGGCGCAGCGTGAGCGGATCACCGCGGCGGCGCTCCACGTCTTCGCGCGCACCGGCTACGCCGCGACTCCGATCACCGAGGTCGCGGCCGAGGCCGGCGTCTCGCCCGCCTACGTCTTCCGCCTGTTCCCGGGCAAGCTCGGCGTCTTCGTCGCCGCGGTCGACCGCTGCTACGAGCAGGTGGCGTCCACGCTCGCGGCGGCGGGGGAGGCCTCGCCCTCCTCGGACCCGGCCGACCGGCTCGAGGCGATGACCGTCGCCTACATCGACCTGATCGCCGACCGCGACCTGATCATGCTGCAGTCGCAGGCGCAGAGCGCGTGCGACGTCCCCGAGATCCGCGAGGCGGTGCGCCGCGGGATCTCCGCGGTCGTCCGGACGGTCACCGTCGTCTCCGGAGCCGACGGCCCGGCCGTGCAGCGCTTCGTCGCCTACGGGCAGCTCTGCCACCTGATCGTGCAGACCGACCTCGGCGGCGTCGACTCCGAGTGGGCCCGCATCGTGTCCGACGGCATCCGGCACCGCGACTGAGTCCGCGGTCCTCCCGTCTGCTCCTCTTCTTCCTCCCCTCCTCTTCTTCGCCACCCTCTTCCTCATGCCCGCCGTTGTGACTGTCCAGTCACTCACCACAAATTCCAGGAGCCCCTCATGTCCACCACCCTTCCCTGCACCACCACCCGCGTCGTCCTCCCCGGGATCGTCGAGCCGTCCGGGCTGCTCCTCGAGCAGGCACCGGTCGAGCCGCCCGCGGCCGGCGAGCTGCTCGTCGCCGTCGAGGCCACCGGCATCTCGTTCGCCGAGCAGTCGATGCGCCGCGGCCGCTACTTCGCCCAGCCGCCGTTCCCCTTCACGCCCGGCTACGACCTCGTCGGCCGGGTCCTCGCGGTCGGCCCCGGCGGCGTCGCGTCGCTCGAGGGCCGCCGGGTCGCCGCCCTCACCAAGACCGGCGGTTGGACGGGTCACGCCCGCGTCGCCGCCCGCGACTGCGTTCTCGTCCCCGACGGAGTCGCGTCCGAGGACGCCGAGGCCGTCGTGGTCAACGGAGTGACGGCGTGGCAGATGCTGCACCGCTCGGCCCGGGTCTCCCGCGGCGACACGATCCTCCTGTTCGGCGCGAACGGCGGAGTCGGCGGCCTCGTGCACCGCCTCGCCCGCCTCGAGGGGATCCGCGTGATCGGCGCCGCCTCGCCCCGCCACCACGAGGCCCTCCGAGCGGCCGGAGTGGAGCCCGTCGACTACGCCGATCCCGACCTCGCCGCTCGCGTGCGCGAGCTCGCTCCCGGCGGAGTGCAGGCCGTGTTCGACAACGTCGGCGGAGCGACGACCCGGCTGGCGTGGTCGCTGCTCGCGCCCGGCGGCACCCTCGTCGCCTACGCGATCGTCAGCGCGAGCACCGGGAGCATCTGGCCCCCGTTCCTCCGCCAGCTCGCGCGGATCCAGGCCTACCAGCTGGCCCCCAACGGCCGGCGCGCGGCCTTCTACGACCTCTGGGCGGGCCACTCGCTGCGCCCCGCGCGCTTCCGTGCGCGGCTCGAGGAGGACCTCGGCCGCGTGCTCGGACTCCTCGCCGACGGCTCGCTGACGGCCAACATCGCCGCCCGCTTCCCGCTCACCGGGATCGTCGAGGCGATGGAGCTCGCCGAGTCCCGGACGCTCGACGGCAAGGTGATCCTGCTGCCATGAGCGGGGTGCGTCCGGGCGGAGGGTGATTCCGGCGCGGAGGCGCCCGGGCGGCGAGCAGGGGAGAATGGCGCGGTGGACACGGGACTGGTCGAGGTGCTGAAGGCGCTGGGCAATCCCACGCGACTGCAGATCATGGAGTGGCTCCGCTCTCCCGAGGCGTCGTTCAGCGAGTTCGAGCCGATCGCTGACCGCGCCGAGTTCGGGGTCTGCGTCACCCATCTCGCCGCGAAGAGCGGTCTCGCGCAGTCGACCATCTCGTCGTACATGGGATCCCTGGAGCGCGCGGGCCTCGTCCGCTCGACGCGCGTGGGGAAGTACACCCACTACCGGAGGAGCGACGCCGACGTCGACGGGCTCCTGAAGCGGCTCGGAGCCTCGATCTAGCGACGTATCGCGAATCGTCGATATGATCGGCCGCATGACCGATGCTTCCGAGGCCGCTCCTGCTCGCCGCGCTCTGCTCGTCCACGCCCATCCCGAGGAGCGGTCCTTCTCCTCGGCGCAGGCGGACGCGGTCCTCGAGGAGCTGAGGGCCGACGGCATGGAGGTGCGCCGGCTCGACCTGTACGCCGAGGGCCGGGACCCGGTGCTGCACCGCGACCAGTTCGCGCCCGGCTCCGGCTACTTCAAGCCGCAGGCGCAGCAGATGACCGCGGTCCTCGAGAAGACGCTCGGGGAGCCCGTCACGAGCGACCTCGACGAGCTGCTGCAGGCGGATCTCCTGGTGCTCTCGTTCCCCCTGTGGTGGTTCTCGATGCCGGCGATCATGAAGGGCTGGATCGACCGCGTCTTCGTGATGGGCGCGACGTTCGGAGGCGAGCACGGCGTCTTCGCCGAGGGCGGCCTGCGCGGCAGGAGCGCGATGCTCCTGCTGACGACGGGCGGCGGCGAGGCGGCCTTCGCGCCCGGCGCCGCCGACGGCTACGGCGACCTGCAGTCGTTCCTCTTCCACATCCATCGCGGGATGCTCGAGTTCGTCGGGTACGACGTCCTGCCCCCGGTGGTCACCTACGGTCCCGCCCGCCTCGACGCGGCCGGACGCGAGGACGCCCTGCAACGGGCTCGAGCGCGGGCGTCCGCATCGACGGCCCGGCTGCGCGGCGCCTAGCATCCGCTGCTCGCCCGGCAGGAGTCAGCTGCCAGCTCGAAGCGCCGCCACGAGCTGATGCAGTTCGGACGCGTGGTCCCGCTTCCACTCGCGGAACGCCGGAGTCGTGCTCGAAACCTCGGACGCGGAGACGTACTCCACGACGGCCACGTCGAGGACGGTGGCGAGCACGTCGTCGTCCGGCTCCGTCGACGTGCCGGCGACGGCGACCGTCGCGGTGTGATCGATGCCTGCTCCGGAGAGGGTGATCCTCCACAGCTGGATCGGGCCGTCGGGAGTCCGGGTCGCGTCACCGGTCCTCGAGTGGACGACCTCGATGACGACTCCGCCCACCGTGCGCTGCATGGCCCGAGCGTACTCAGCGGATCCGCGTGCGGCCGAGCGGGCCCGCCCAGGGAGGCGCCGCGCTGCCGTGTCCGGCCGTCAGCCGAAGAGGAGCGCCGCGCCGATGACGATCGCGGTGAGCCCGAGGATCGCGAGGAGGACTGCGCCGCAGTCGACGACCGCGAACCAGGCGGCGCCGCGCCCCCCGAGCGTGGCGGGCTGCCTCACGGCCAGCACTCCGACGATCAGGCCGGCGATCGCTGCTCCGACGACGGCGACTCCGAGCAGCAGCGCGCCCCAGCGGGCCCAGGTCGCACCCGCTCCGAGGAACAGGAGGAGCAGGAGGAGCGCGATGCCGACGCCCACGACCCGCGTCAGCACGAGCGCCGCGGCGGCTCGGCGGTTCTGGGCGGGGCGGACGAGACGCGTCCACTCCTGCTGCAGGGGGATCGCACTGCCCCAGGGGACGCGCGCCGAGACGGTCGACCACGACGATCCGTCCCACCACCGCTCGAAACCGGGGCGCTCGGGGTCCGGAAGCCATGCGGGCCCCGCGGGGCGGAGGTCCGTCGGCGCGGGCTCGGCTGCGGTCATGGGCCCACCCTGGCAGAGGGGCACGCCTGCTGTCATCGCCGGATGTCGCGCGGGAGACGGCAGCGGGTGCCCCGCCTCTCGGCCGCGCTCAGTCCCGCGACCGGCTCGCGTGCGCGCGTGCCTTCATCCGGTTGCCGCACGTCGCCATCGAGCACCACTTGGCGGTGCCGGGGCGGCTGCGGTCGAGGAGGAAGAGGTTGCACTCGTCGTTCGCGCAGGCGCGGAGCCGCCCGGGGAAGCGGGCGTTCACGGCGGACCAGGCGAGGACCGACTCCACCGCGAGGCGATCCGGCTCGGGAGCGCTCAGCTCCCACACGACGCCCTCACCGGTGACGCGCGGGGTGCGCACGGCGCGCGCGACCAGGTCCGCGAGCTCCGTGACGGCCGCGGGCGCGTCCGAGCGCACGACGGCCTGGAGCGCGTCGCGGGCGCGGCGCAGCCGCTCGAGCTCGTCCTCGGTGCCGACTCCGCCCCACCGCCGGGCGAGCTCGCGACCGGACGCGTCGCCGAGGTCGTCCGTCGGCCGTCCATCCACCACGGGCGCGCTGTTCAGCACCGCCAGGAGCAGCTCCTCGTCCCGATCCATCGCTCCCCGTCCTCCCGCCGTGCGGCCCGTTCGATCCATGCTAGCGTCCGGCTAACCAGTAAATCTACCGTAAGGGGTTAGCCATGGTCGTCGTCCATCACCGCACCGTGTCCGTCGACGGACTCGACGTCTTCTGGCGGGAGGCCGGGCCCGTCGACGCGCCCGTCCTCCTGCTGCTGCACGGGTACCCGAGTAGCTCGCACATGTTCCGCCATCTCCTCCCCGCCCTCGCCGGCCACTACCGCGTCATCGCCCCCGACCACATCGGCTTCGGACGCTCGTCCGCGCCCTCCGTCGAGGACTTCGACTACACGTTCGCCGCCCTGACCGCGGTGACCGGCCGCTTCCTCGAGACCATCGGGGTGACCCGGTACACGATCTACGTCCAGGACTACGGCGCCCCCGTCGGCTGGCGCCTCGCCCTCGCCGATCCGTCCGCGGTCGTCGCCGTGATCTCGCAGAACGGCAACGCCTACGAGGAGGGCTTCGTGCCCGGCTTCTGGGACCCGATCTGGGCCGACGCCGCCGAGCGGACCGCCGGGACGCGCGACGCCCTCCGGCCGGCTCTCGGCCGGGAGGCCGTCGAATGGCAGTACACCCACGGTGTCCCCGACTCCACCACCGTCGACCCGGACGCCTGGGAGCACGACCTCGCGCTCCTCGCCCGCCCCGGCCAGGACGACGTGCAGCTGGCGCTCTTCCGCGACTACGCCACCAACCGCGAGCTCTACCCCGCGGTGCAGGCGTGGATCCGCGAGTCCGGAGTCCCCGTCCTCGCCGTCTGGGGCCGGAACGACGAGATCTTCGCCCCCGCCGGCGCCCAGGCGTTCCTCCGCGACGCGCCCCACGCGCGCATCGAGCTCGTCGACGGCGGGCACTTCCTGCTCGAGTCCCACCTCGACCGCGTCGTCAGCGCGATCACGGACTGGCTGCGCCCGGCGTGATGCCCGAGGACGGGCGGGAGGGTCTCGTCGCCCGCCCGACCCTCCTCAGCGGACGGTGGTGGCGGCGGTGTCGGCGTTGCTGCGGATCGACGGATCCGGAGTCCTCACGGAGAAGGTGGTTGCGAGCGCTGTGCCCGTGCCTGCGCTCACGGCCGTGACGGTGATCTTCTCGGTGGATGTCCGCCCGTTGCCGAGGCTGGAGCGCTGGAAGACCACGACGCTGCCGATGCGGGTGTACTTCCCCGTCGCGGAGACGAACCGCACCCCCGGCGGGAGGATCACCTTCGAGTAGACGGACGTCGACGCGGAGGGTCCGGCGTTCCTCGTGATGAGCGTGTACGTGAACGTCCTCCCCTTCACCGCGGTGGTCGGAGCGGAGACGTCGACGCGAAGGTCGGCCTTCGCGGAAGCGGACGCAGGGGACACGGTGAGAGTGCTCTGCGCGGTCGCGGTTCCGGCGGTGCTGGCTGCCTGCACGGTGAAGACGTAGGCGCCGGTCCTGGTCGGAGTGCCGGTGAGGCGCCCCGTCGGATCGAGGGTGAGACCCGGGGGAAGGGCGCCCGACGACACGGTCACGACGGGCGCCGGAGTTCCCGCGACCGCGTAGGTGAAGTCGTAGGCCGAGTCGACGACGCCGGCTGCGACGGTTCCGCTGATCGTCGGCGTGACGGGTGCAGGCGGGGCGGCCTCGACGGTGATCCGCCGGGAGGCGGTGGTGGTCGTTCCGAAGGAGTTGGTCGCGGTGACGGTGAAGTCGGAGGTTCCGGGTTCTGCGGGCGTGCCCGTCACGAACCCCTCGGGAGTCAGGGTCAGTCCGGGCGGGAGCGTCCCGCTGGCGAGGGTGTGGTCCGCGAGGCGCGCATCCCCTCCGAAGGCGAAGGAGAACGGAGTGCCGACCGTCGCCGTGGGAGGCGCGGCAGCCGTGAAGACGGGACGGGTCCCGGTGGCGAGGGTGAAGCCGTAGCCGGCGTCGATCGAGGTGACCCCCTTCAGTCCTGCGGGAACCGTGGACTGGCCGGCACCGTCGTCGCCCCAGGCGGCGACGGTGCCGTCCTCGCGGAGCGCCACGCTGTGCCCGTACCCGGCGGCGACCGCGACGACACCGGTCAGCCCGGCGGGGACGTCGCTCTCTCCGTCCCTGTCGCTCCCCTCGGCGACGACGCTGCCGTCGGCGCGGACGGCGAGGTCGTGGGTCCGTCCCGCCGCGACCGCGACGATGTCGGAGTAGCCCGCGAAGATGTCGTCGGGGCCGTCGTAGCCCCAGCTCACGACGCTGCCGTCGCTCGTGGCGGCGAGGGTGTGGAAGGACGCGGCGGAGATCGCCACGACGTCGTCCAGACCGGGAGGCGCCTCCAGCACTCGCCCCTGGTCGTATCCCCAGATCGCCACTGTCCCGTCGTCGCGGAGCGCGACGCTGTGGGTGCCGCTCGAGTCGATCGCGGTGACGCCGCTCAGCCCCGCCGGCGGCTCGGTGTACCGGTCCTCCGGGGGGAAGAGCGGCGCGACGGTGCCGTCCTCGAGAAGCGCCAGATCGGGGGAGACGGCCGCGACGCCGCGGAGGTCGTCCGCCGGGATGGGGCCGCCCTCGAGATTGTCACCCCAGACGGCCACTGTGCCGTCGCTCCTCGCCGCGACGCCGTAGTACTGGCCGGCCGCGATGGAGACGGCGTCGGTCAGATCCTCGGGGGCGCTCGCCCGACCGTCCTCGTCGTATCCCCAGCCCACGACGCGCCCGCCCGCGACAGGAGCGTCGGCCGCGTGAGCCACGGCCGCGGTGCCGGTGAGCGGCCCGTCGAGGGCGGCGAGGCCGGTCCCGAGGAGGAGGGCGCCGGTGAGGAGCGCGAGCGGGCGGACAGGGCTTCGGAGGCGCATGGGTTCTTCCGGTCGGGTCGGCCGTCGTCGGCCGCCCTGCGACCGTGACAGCTGCGAGCGCCGTGGGCAACGCCCTCTTCCGGCCACGTCCGGAAGAGGGCGCCCGGGCGGACGTCCTTCGTCGGCCCCGCTCGGCTGATCCTGTTCACGACGGAGGAAGGATGAGGCTCCGGCGCCCGTTCCGCGCGGATCGCGGGGTCCTGGAGCAGATCCGTCCTTGTTCGTTGTGAACACCGTCTGGACGAGGTCCTGCGTCGGCGATGCTCCGAAGCCCGGCTTCGACCTCGTCAGGACCCGAACCCGGCTCCCGTCGGCTCCTCGGCGTTCCGGATGACGGTGAGCAGGAGGTCGTTCAGCTGCTGGGCGGCGGGGGCGCTCAGGCCGACGTCGCTGAGGTCGTTGGTCGCGAGCGCGACCGCGCGCGCCGCGGTGAGGACGCGCTCCCCGTCGGCGGTCGTGCGGACGGGGGTGCGTCGGCCCTTCCCGCGGACTCCGACGCGCGTGATCAGCCCTCGCCGCTCCATGCCGTCGAGGACCTCGGACATCGTCTGCGGGCGGACGAAGACCGCGCGGGCGATCTCGGCCGAGGTCAGCTGCGCTCCGCCGGTGAGGCAGGAGAGGACGCCGAACTGCACCAGGCTCACGTCGTGCTCCGCGAGCCCGGCGGTGATGCGCGCGCCGATGATCCGCGCGACCTTGACCGCGTTCCAGCCGAGGACGGCCTCGAGTCCCTCGTCGTCGTCCACGCCGACATCCCTCCCGGGTGATTCGAAGAAACAGGAACCTGCTTCACGAGGTAGCTTGCAGGAACCTGCTTCTGCAGTCCCCTCCCTGGAGTGTGCACCACACCCCGGACCACATCGATCCGACAGGACATCCCATGACCGGCACGCAGCTCCCCGACGACCGAGGCCGATGGGGCGCGGAGGACGAGCTCGGCACGCTCACCCTCATCGACGACGCCGCACGGCGACGTGCCGCGGAGGAGGTGAGGACCGGCCGCTGGGTCTCGCTCGCCCTCCCCGTGGCTCCCTCGTCGATGCTGGGCGGCCCCTTCGCGCCCGCCGCTCCGCCGTCGCCCCCGGTGCAGCAGGCGCTCCTCTACACCGGTACCCCTCCGATGGGCATGTCCGAGGTGCTGATCGTGACTCCGCACCACCCGGCGATGACCCACCTGGACGCGTTCGCGCACCTGCCCGTCGACGACGGAGTCGTCTACCCGGGCCGGCCTCTCGCCGAAGCCGTCACCGCCGGCGGAGTGATGCACGGATCCACCTCCTCGTTCGCCGAGGGCATCGTCACGCGCGGAGTCCTCCTCGACCTCGCGCCGCAGGGGAGGCTGCCGGCGGCGCACGCGATCGTCGCCGCCGACCTCGACGCGGCCGAGCACCGGGGAGGCGTCCCCCTGCAGTCCGGCGACGCGCTCGTCGTCCGCAGCGGGTGGGGCTTCTCCTGGGACTCGGAGGAGCAGGCCCCCGGCATGACCGTCGACGCCGTGACCTGGATGCACGAGCGGGGCGTGGCGCTCTACGCGGGGGACGTCGGCGACAGCTTCCCCCCTCACGATCCCGAGATGCCGATGCCGATGCACATGGTCGCGCTCGCACGGCTGGGCATGCCCCTCATCGACAGTGCGGACGTGGAGCAGCTCGCCGTGGTCTGCGCCGAGCTGTCCCGCTGGTCGTTCCTGCTCAGCGTGGCCCCACCGCGCCTGCTCGGGCTCACCGGCGTTCCGGTCAATCCGATCGCCGTCTTCTGAGGTGCGCCGCCGCCGCCCCGCGGATCGCCGCCGAGGACCCGCCGCTCGCCCCTCAGCGGCTGAGGAGGGCGACGAGGTCGGTCGCGATGCGGTGCTCGACGTCGGCCGGGACGGGCTGCACGGCGGCGTCGAGGTCCGCGGTGACGACAGCGGCGAGGCTCCGTGCCTGGAGGGTCAGGCCGAGGTCCATCGCCTGGATCGGATTCCCGCCGGCCGCGGTGAGGTTGATCATCCGGCCGTTCTCGAGGCGGACGATCTGCTTGCCGTTCTTCAGGCGGATGCCCTGCCGGCGCTGTCCGTCGGCGAACTCGGTGGTCGACTCCGTGGCGGCCGCGAGGGCGTCCTCGTCGATCTCCCACGGGAAGTGGCCGACGCCGGCGATCACGGCGCCGTCGGCGAACGCGTCGATCTCCGCCGCGCCGATGACGCCGGGTGCGCCGGTGGCGGTGAAGACGAACTGCGCGTCCGAGAGGACGTCGGCGACGGCTCCGACGCGGTGGCCGCGGAGGATCGCCTGCAGCGAGCGGATCGGGTCGACGTCGGCGACGGAGACCCGCGCTCCGAGCTGCGCGAGGGTGTCGGCGACTCCGCGTCCGCACGGGCCGTAGCCGATGACCGCGGCGCGGGTACCGGGGATCATGAGGTTCGTGGCGTTCATGAAGCCCTGGACGACGCTCTGGCCGACCCCGTACTCGTTCTCGACGATCAGCTTGAGGGGGGAGTCGTTGATGACGACGACCGGTCGCGGGAGGGTCGCGCTGTTCTCCCGCAGGCGGATGCCGCCGGTGGTGGTCTCCTCGGTGCCGCCGAGGTAGTGGTCCGGGACGCCCGAATTGATCAGGCGGAGGGTGAGGTCGGCGCCGTTGTCGAGGGTGAGGTCGGGGTCGTGCTCGAGCACCTCCTCGATGTTGCGGAGGTGCTCCGCCTCGCCGTCGCTCTGCTTCGTGTGCACGTGCACGCCGAGGGCGCGGAGGTCGTCGGCGATGTCGTCCTTCGTGGTTCCGGGCGAGCCCGTCAGAGCGATGTCCATTCCGGCCTCGACGAGGAGCGACACGAGGGCGGCGGTCTTGGGCTCGACGTGGAGGCAGATCGCCAGCTTCTTCCCGGAGAGCACCGGAGCGAGCTCCCGGACGGCCTGCGCGGTGAGGGGCATGTGGTCGAGAGCCCAGCGGCTCGCCGGGTGGGAGAGGGAGGAGGTCATGGCAGGTCCTGTCTGAGTGGGTACGTGGGGCGTCGAGTGGGGGCGTCGTGTCGCCGGCGGCGCGGGAGTCGCGTCAGGGCGCTCGGCCCCCGGCGGGCTGCCGCCGCGCCCGGCGTCCCGCGTGCGTCGAGTGCGCGGTCCTGCACGCGACGTCCTGAGGAGGCCGATCGCCGGGGACGGCCGCCAGGCCTCGCGCTCCCCTGATCTCCGCGCGACGGAACCTGAGGCGCGTCTCTTCACGGCGGGCCGAGGTCGGCACTGCTCGGATCGTCGTCGGTGAGGACACCAGCCCAGTCTGTCGACCCGGACGCGCCCTCGCTCGGATGATCGTGCTCGGCGGCAGCACCTCGGGAGAGGTCGACCTGTCGTGCGGTGACGTCCCGCGCGGACCGACGGGCGCGCCGCGTCCGCTCACCCTCCGGTGACTGGGCGAGGGGCATCGAAGAAGAGGTAGGACACGAAGTGGATCGCAATGGTGGCGGCGATGCCGGCGGCGGGCGTGATCCAGAAGCTCCTCAGGGGGGCCGAGAGGCGACGGACGACGATGAACGACACGACGGGAGTGATGGCGACGAGCACCCACGGAGCGAAGGCCGCCCACTGGACGGCCCGCCCGAGCGTCGACAGGTCGGACCACTCATCGACGGCCGGATAGTTCTCGGAGGCGTAGCTCAACAGTCCGAACGGGACCAGGTTGACGGCGACCACGAGGTGGACCAACGCGAGCACTCCGATCCGGAGGCGTGCACGAGCGAGGTCCAGTGCGCGAGTCGAGGAGGTCACGGGCGAAGGCTATCGGCGTCGCCGGGAGCGCAGAAGGAGCGGTGGTCCTCGCTTTCGGCGGTCGCTGCGCTACAGCCGCGCGAAGAATCCAAGGCCCCCAAGCCGAGGGCGGCGCTGGTGAAAGCCACCGCTACCCTGACGCCATGCGCCGCAGCCTCGACGACCCTCTTCGGAACCGCGTCCGCACCGGCTCTCCGTCCGTCGCGTCCGCCTGATGGAGCGGCGACGGGCGGACCGCTCGGAGCCGGTTCGCGAGTTCCGGCCCTCGAGGGCCCGGCAGAAGAACGAGTCGCGACGGCTGAGGCCCGTCGCCGTCCTCCCCGCGCTGGTCCTGCTGGCGGGGAGCGTCTGGGGAGTCGTGATCGCCGACGACCGCGGTGCCGCGCTGGCCGTCTACCTCGGGCTGTTCGGCTTCGCCACCGCGGTGGCTCTGGTGATCGTCGGAGTGCTGGCGCTCCGCAACCGGCGCTTCCTCGCCACCGCGTCCCTCCGGATCTCGGACCGGGCGATCAAGTGCACAGACGCTCGAGGCAGGGTCGTGACCTTCGAGCGCGCCGACCCGTCGGTGAAGGCGCTGCTCGCGTGGGTGCCCGCCGGCCCCAACAGTGAGGGGATCAATCTCCCCCCGTCGCTGATCCTGTTCCTGTCGGACGGGAGCCGGTCGCTGCGGCTCCGCGGGGCGGACTGGGAGCTCGAGGAGCTGCGGGCCGTCGTCGCCGCCGTGACGACGCCGCTCTTGCCGGCGGCGCGTGGCGTGCACACCGGTAGCCGGAGCGTGTGGGCGCGCCTGACCGGAGCCGCTCGTCGGCGGGAGATCGAGGCGCCGCCCGCCCCGGAGAAGACGCTCAGCCCCGCCGAGATCAACGAGCTGATCCCCGGAACGATGAGCTTCCGGGAGACCCGTCCGCTGACGTCCGCCCTCCTGATCGGGTTCGGCTCGGTGGCTCTCGTGCTGGGCGTCGTCGTCGGAGCCGCCTTCGTGGTGGTGCCCGGGTAGTGGAGGAAGACGGCAGTCGTGTGACATGCCCGATGGGAGCATGGCTGCAAGGCTCTTACTGCGCGATCAGCTCGGGCCTGGGGCTGACGCTCGATTCGCTGCACGCGGCTCCAGCAAGTAGCGGTGAACACAAGGGCTGTCGGGTAAGAGGATCCCGCCGGGCCCGCTGGGAGTGAGGACCTGTAGTCGGGCGACACGAGAACAGCACCTTTGCAATGGTCAAAACGACCGAATCGCACTGTCTCCTCGCAATGTCCGCCGTCCTTCGCGCGTGAGTGGAGACACATCAGTCGTGTCAGGATGTGTGAGACGATCGAAGGCCGTCCGAACCACTGGGGGAACAATGAAGAGAAGCCTGCTCAAGAGCGCCCTGACGCTCTCCGTCGTAGCGTTCATCGCAACCGGATGCACTTCGACGCCGCAGGCCGAGCCTATGGCCACGCAAGCAGCCGAGGCACCCGCCACGGCCTCGGTCGCCCCGACGACCCAAGCTGCTACCGAAGCAGCAATCGGAACGCGTCAGAATCCGGTACCTGTCGGCCAGGTGTTGCCATTCGCCGAAGGTTCGGCGTTCAAGGTCGGGGCCTCGGCCGAAACGCAGGTGGCCCCGGGGTACTCCGTTCTCCCGCTCGTCGTGCAGATCGACTGGGAGAACTCGAACAAGCAGGCCACGGCCCAGGGGCAGGCGGCCGGCGGACCTCTCGCGCTCTGGCCGAACATTCAGGCCTCGTTCGTGAGCGCGGCTGGAAAGTCCTACAGCACAATGGATGACTACACCGTCGACATCGAGAACAAGCCGTACGACATCGGTGATGTCTACGAGGGCACAGACGTGGTCAACGTGAACGTCCCCGTCAGTGTCCCCGAGACTGAGATCGCCGGTGGCGCGTGGGTTATCGAGAACACGTCATCCGGAGCGCGAGTCTTCGTCGCCGCGCGGTGAGGGCCTGCGTGCGAATTTAACGGAGCGCGATACTTCGGCCAGCTACTCGGAGGCGAGGGGATGGCCTAGGCGGCGCTTTCCCTTCGAAACCTCGGTTGACTCGCTGTCTCCAAAGGGCTTTCCAAAGGTGATTGCGACGCTACTTCCGCTATCCCTGAAGACCGGTGCGAGTTGGTCCAGGGTGCACTCGGGCTGTCATTTTGTCGACCGCGCCGGAGGACGCCAGGGTGATGCCGGCCACTCTCACGACTTGCGATTCTGGCTGAGCTTGTAATCGATCATCGAGGAGGCGCTGCAGACGTTCGCCACCGAGCTCGTCCTTTGAGGGGCCTTACACCGGCCCGCTCGACGGATCCGCCGCGTTGCTGCGCACCAGGGCTCGGCACTCGGTGTCCCGTCAGAACCACCGGAACACTTGCCAGTGACGGAGCCTCCTTCGCGGTGGTGCCCGGGTAGCGGTGCAGGTCGGCGGCCGTGCCGTGGACCGCTGGGCGGGAGACGCGGGCGACGGGCCCACGTGCCCGATCGGCGACCTCGCCGGGGTGATATTGCCCGCGCCCTAGGCTCCACGCATGACACTCACCCAGGACTCCGGTTGGATCTGGTTCGGACTCGCGATCGTCACCGCCGGTCTCGCCGAGCAGAAGGGCCGCTCGCGCTGGCGCTGGTTCGTGCTGGGGCTGCTGCTCGGGCCGATCGCGACGGCCCTCGTCGTGCTGTGGGCGCGACCGGAGGGCGGAGTGGCGACGGACGTGCGCTGGAACTTCGCGATCGGCGCCGGCGTCGCTGCGGCGGCGCTCGTCCTCGTCGCCGTGACCTCGGCCCTCTGGCTGCTGCTCATCCCGGCGGCGATCGCGGCGCTCGCCGCCGGGCTGCTCGCCTGGCTGAGCCGCCGCGTCCCCTACGAGCACCTGCCCCGCTGACGACCGCCGGCTGGTCGAGCATCGGAACTCGAGATCTCGCGGCCCGAGGCGGCAGGCGCGTCACTCCTCGGACAGGGTCGATGACCGCTCGAGGGTCGGCCGGCCGCGGCGTCAGCGTTTCGGCCAGGCCTCCCACACTCGACTGAAGGGCGCGGTCAGCTGCTGCCCGTCGTGGCCGATTCTGTGACGCACCCCGACGTCGTTGCTGTAGCCGCTCGACCAGCCGAGCTCACTGCCGCTCCCGATGCGGTAGCCGACGATGATGCCGTCCTTGCCGGCGGCGATGCTCTCCTCGTAGCGGCCCGCGACGACGTCGAAGACGGTGCGCTCGAGGTCGTCCGCGAGGGCGGTCCACTCGTCGTCGCAGGCGTCGCAGCCGCAGACGGGGTAGTTGAAGCGGTGCAGTGCTCCGGCGTGGAGGAGGACGCCGGGGAAGACGGTCCAGACGATCGTCAGAGGTGCGGCGTCGACCGACCGCGGCGTCACGCGGACGGCGCGGGCGGCCCAGGAGATCTCCGCTTCGTCTCGTGAGGCCGGGGCCGGGTCGTCCTCGACCGTGACGTCGTAGGTGCGCTCGAGGTGCTCGAGCAGGGCGTCCGCGACGGTGTGCAGCGGCTGGAAACGCTCGAGATCTCTCGTGACGGAGTAGCTCTCGTCCGGAGGCGACTCACCCTGCCAGCGAGTGCCGTAGGGGATGGGTCGGCCGTCCTCGCCGATGAAGACGCGGTCCGCGACAGCCGGTCGAGCGTAGTCCGTCATGGACGAGAGGGTACGACGCGAGCCGTCCCGCCGTCAGGTCGGCGACTTCCTGCCGACGGGTGCCGCCCCACCCAGCCGCACGTCCCCCTCCGGATACGCGTCGTGCGAGAAGCGCAGCCGCACCCCCGCCGCCTCCACACGCTCGAGCACCTCGGACGTCCGCTCGTGCGCCCGCGCGTCGTCGCTGATGAACCGCGGCAGCCGGCGCAGGCGCCCGGACCAGCCGAGGAACTCCCGCCCCCATGCTGCGTCTCCGGCCACGAGCACGCGACCCTCGACGAGCGCCCCCAGGTGCCCGCGCGCATGCCCCGGGAGCGGCACCACGAGCAGCGATCCGTCGCCGAAGAGGTCGAATCCGCTCAGCCCCTTGATCGTCGTCACGGGCTGCTCGTCCGTCACGATCCCGGCCGCGAACCACGGCGGCAGCAGCGCGCGGAAGATCCCCTCGCGCACGCGGTTCCGCCGCACGGAGGCGACCTGGCCGGACGACAGCACGAACGTCGCGTCCGGGAACCAGCGCACGCCGCCCACGTGGTCCGGGTGCAGGTGCGTGAGCACCACGAACTCCACGTCGGCCGGGGTCAGGCCGAGGGCGAGCAGCCGCTGGTCGACGGTCTGGTCGTCCGGCACCGTCGCGGGCAGGATCCGCTCGTACAGCCGTCCGACGAGGCCCGTCCCGCGGAACGTCGGCGGGTAGCCCGTGTCCACGAGCACCCGCCGGCCGCTCGCGTGCGTGTAGAGGAAGACGTTCGAGGGGAAGACGCGGCGGGGGAGCCCCTTCCCGCGGAACACCCGGGACAGCGGGAAGACGGTGCTCCCGCACGCCATCACCTGCAGCGACGACTCAGCCACGCGTCCTCCTCAGGTGCTCGCCGACCCGGCGGATGCCCTCGGCCAGCGGCACGGTCGGCTCGTAGCCGAGCTCGGTCCGCGCCCGCGAGATGTCGAGGGTCTGCGCGTAGGCGAGGGTCGCCACGGTGTAGCGGGTGAACGGCGGCTCGCGGCCGGGCAGCAGCCGGTAGACCCGCTCCAGGATCTCGGCGAGCGCGGTCAGCACGCGCAGGTCCACCCGGATGAAGCGCGGCTCCTCGCCCATCGCGGCGAAGAAGTGCTCGAGGAGGTCGCCGAGCGGAGCGGGCTCGCCGTTGGTGATGTTGTAGACGCCGCCGTCGGCCACGGGAGCGTCGGCCGCGAGGACCAGCGCGTGCGCGGCGTTCTCGACGCAGGTGATGTCGACGGGGTTCCGGCCGCCGTCGAAGAGGGGGATGCCGCGGCGGCGACTGGCGGCGACGAAGCGGGGGAGGAGGCTGGGGTCGCCGACGCCGATCAGGCCGCGGGGGCGCAGGATCACGAGCTCGGGGATCCGGCCGGCGCGGTGCGCCTCCTGCAGCAGCCGCTCCGCCTCGATCTTGCTGCGGATGTAGAGGCTCATCCGGCTGGCGGTGTCGACCTCCTCCTCCCGCACCAGGTACTGATGGCGGCGGGCGGAGTAGATGCTCGGCGAGGAGACGAAGACGAAGCGGCGGATCCCGCAGCGCTCGGCCAGCGCGATCATCGCCTCGGTCCCCGTGACGTTCGCGTGCTCGAACTCGCTCCACGTTCCCCACGGGCTCGACAGAGCGGCGGCGTGCACGAGCACGTCGGCCTCGACGGTCGTCGCGCCCAGCTCGGCGAGGTCGGCGCGGAGGACCGTGGCGCCCTCCTCCTCCAGCCGCGCCAGCGCCTCGGGGGCGCGACCGGTGGCGAGCACGTCGTCGCCCGCGGCCAGGAACTCGCGCACCGCGTAGCCGCCGAGGAAGCCCGTCGCCCCGGTGATCAGCACGCGGCGCCGGCGCTCAGCGGACATCGACGACCTCCAGCCCGCGCTTGCGGCCCCAGTACCAGAGCAGGATCCCCAGGTACCCGAGCGCCTTGCCCTTCCGGATCGACATCAGCACGACCGCGTCCTTGTCGAGCAGCGCCTCGCTCCGCCCGATCACCTGGCAGACCTTGAGGTGCAGCTCCAGGTCCTCGTCGGTGTCGTCGATGCTCGAGCGCGGGAAGCCGTCCACCTGGAGGTACAGCGCGGCGTCGATCACGAGGTTGCAGCCGGCGGCCATGAACATCCGGTACCGCTGGCCGGGGCGGCGGTAGAAGACGCCCGGCGCGTGCTCCATCAGGCGGATCAGCGCGGTGCCGAGCACGCCGTCGTACCAGCGGTAGACGGCTTCGTCCCGCCGCGGGGACAGGCGGCCGCCGACGAAGCGGGCGCCGCCGCGGAGGTCGGCCTTCAGGCGCGCCACCCAGTCGGCGCTCGGCAGGCAGTCGGCGTCGGTGCGGGCGACGGCCGTCGCGCCCTCGGCGATCGCGTGGCGGAAGCCGGTGTCGGAGGCGGCTCCGGTGCCCTTCTGCGCCTCGTCGATCACGGCGACCTGCCGCTCCGGGCGTCGGCGGCGGAACTCCTCGATCACGGCGCGCGAGCCGTCGGTGCTGCCGTTGTCGACGAGCAGGAGGGTGAAGTCCGGATCGGTCTGGCGGGCGAGCGCGTCGAGGGCGCCGCCGAGCAGCTTCTCCTCGTCGAGGAAGGGCACGACCACCCAGAAACCGCGCGCGTCCATCCGTCCCCCGCTCCGGGACCATGGTGTCGGCGGGCGCCCGTGCCGTCAAACCGCGCCGAACAGTGCGCGCGGAGGTACAGAGGCGCGCTATACAGGGATTCGCTCCGCACGTCCCGGGGCAGGAAGGGGCCCGCGTGCCCGATCTCCTCCCGCTCCGCATCCTCGGCACGGGCGAAGCGCTGCCCGAGCGGATCGTCACGACCGCCGAGGTCGCCGCGCTCTGCGGCCTGCCCGCCGACGAGGCCGAGCGCCGCTCCGGCGTGCGCACCCGCCACTGGGTGGCCGACGACGAGGACCCGCTGGAGCTCGGTCTGCTCGCCGCCCGCCGGGCGCTCGCGGCGGCCGGGCTCGACACGGTCGACGTGGTGCTCAACGCCTCGGGCACGCAGCTGCAGGCGATCCCGGACGGAGGCGCGCTGCTCGCGGCGGGACTCGGCCTCGACGACGTCTCGGCGTACAGCGTCGGCGCCACCTGCCTGTCGTTCCTCTTCGCTCTGCAGGAGGCGGGGTTCCTCCTCGCCACGGGTCGCGCCGACACCGTGCTCATCGTCTCGACCGACTGCGGCAGCCGCGGCATCGACCCGAGCCAGCCCGAGAGCGCCCTGCTCTTCGGCGACGCGGCCGCCGCCGTCATGATCGGCCGCGCCGAGACTCCGGGCCAGGGCCTGGTCACCACGCACTTCCGCACCCGCCCGAGCGGTGTGCGCCACGCGGAGCTGCGCGGCTTCGGCTCGCGGATCCGGATCGAGGAGGCGCCAGACCGGCTCGCCGACTTCCGCTTCGACATGCAGGGCAAGGCGCTGCTCGTCGACGCGCTGCGGCACTTCCCGGCGTTCCTCGAGGAGGTGCGGCCCGGCCTCTCGACCGGGCTCCCCGGCATCGACCGGGTGGTCCCGCACCAGACCAGCGCGGCCGGGCTCGAGGGCATGGCCCGCCTCTGGGGTCGCGACCGGATGACGATCACGCTCGGCGAGGTCGGCAACACGATCGGCAGCGCGATCCCGCTGGCCCTGCACCGCTCGCGCGTGCAGCCGGGGGAGTCGGTGCTGCTGGTGGGCACGGGCGCGGGCACGCACTACGGCGCGGTGGTCCTGCAGGCGTGAGAGGCGGCGCCTAGCCGAGGAGCGACAGGGCCGAGAGGCCGAGGAACGGCGCCATCACCACGAGGCAGACCGCGGCGGAGGGCAGGAACCCGTGGAAGGAGTCCCGCCCGCCGACCAGGCGGCAGAGCAGCCCCGTGACCAGCGGCGGGAGCAGGAACAGCAGCAGCCACGGAGCCAGGACTCCCGCACTCGGCGCCGTCCAGTCGGGCTGGTCGTCGCGGTCCAGGGGAGGGAGCCGCACGAGGAGGAACGCGGCCGTGAGGACGATCGCGGGGAGGACCGACAGGCAGGTGAGCGTGATCGCGGTGAACCTCGCCCCGTCGTCCCGGGAGTACCGGCCGCGGTCGGGGTTTGGCGCAGGTCCCCGGTCGGTGTCCTCGTCCCAGCCCGGACTGCTGAATCGGATGCGTCCCATGAGGCGATCCTGCCGTTCCGCTGCGGCCTACGGCGCGAGGGCGACGGAGCCGAGCGACGGGTAGTCGGGCCCCTGGCAGTCCATCACGGTGAGCGTGCGGATCTCCGGCATCGTCGCAGCGCCCGGGATCGGGATCTCCTGGTCGGGACGGTCCGGATCCAGCGCGGCGATCTCGAAGGAGTAGCCGGCGGTGTCGACCCAGTCGCCGGATTCGTCCTGCTCGAGCGCACCCTCCTTCAGGGACAGCCGGAGGTCGGAGGCGTCGCCGGTCGAGAAGCCGGTGAGGACCGCCCACGTCGATCCGTCCGTCCGGCGCTCGATCCGCACCGAGCCGGTCGTCCCGGTCTGCTGGCTGACGAAGTCTCCCGAGAGGGGGAGCTGCTGCTCGAAAGCGCTGAGCGACGACTCCTCGGAGGAGGGCGCCGCCGACGACGTGGCCGGCGCGGCGTCCGCGGGTGCCGACGGACCGGTGGTCGGCTCACCGCCGGTGCAGCCGGAGAGCAGCAGCGCGCCCGCCAGCGCCGTGACCGCGACCGTGATCCGTGCTCCGCTCATCCCCATGGACCGATCCTGGCACCCGGGCGCCCTGTGCGCGCGCGGTTCTCCAGCGCCGACGGCGCCGCGAGGTCCGCAGCCCCGCCCCGGCGTCCCGTCACTCCCGCCGCTCGACCAGCGCCCGCAGCGCGTCGCGCACCAACCGGGCGCCGGTGACTCCGCCGTAGTGCGCCGAGAACCGCTCGTCGTCGACGTACATCTCGCCGAGCCCGAGCAGGTACTCGTCGCTCGGGCCGCCGGTCGCGTCGCGGGGCGTGCCCGGCACCTCGGCGAGCCAGGCGCGGTGCCGCTCGGCCAGCGCGAGCGCCTCCTCCCCGGTCGGATCCGCCCCGCTCGCCGCCGCGGCGGTCCAGGCGTCGGCGAGGTCCGCCTGCCTCCGCTGCCACTGCTCGCGGTCGTCCGCGCTCATCGAGCTCCACCAGCGGTCGCCGTCGGCGTACGCCGGGGCACCCCAGCGGCGCTCCACCTCCTCGCGGTGCTCCGCGTGGTCGAACCCGTCGAACATCTCCTCGGCCATCGGCCCGTTCCCTTCTCTCATCGTGGTGATCGTCCCGGCGACCGCCCGGATGCGGCGGTCGAGCCGTCGGCGCTCCTCCTGGAGCACGTCGAGGTGCCGCTCGAGAGCGGCCACCGGCTCCGCGTCGCGTCGCAGGATCTGCCCGATCTCGGGCAGTCCGAGACCGAGGTCGCGCAGCAGCAGGATCCGCTGCAGCGTCACGAGCGCGGCGGCGTCGTAGTAGCGGTAGCCGTTCGCGCCCACCCGGCTCGCCGGGAGCAGTCCCTCGGCCCCGTAGTGCCGCAGCGTCCGGCTGGTCGTGCCGGCCAGCCGCGCCACCTCGTGCACGGTCCACTCCTGCTCCACAGTGCCCTCCGTCTCCGCGTCGCCGGGGACTCCGGCGGCGATGGAAGCGACGGTACGGGTTGACGCAGCGTCAACGTCAAGCGGCGGGAACGGATCCGCTAACGGGCGCCGATCCTGCGCGTTCCCACCCGGAGGACGAGCTCGGTCACCGGCACCGCGGCGATCGAGCAGCAGGCGGCGGGCACCACGGTCAGCAGCGCGACGACGGCGTCCGTCCCGTCGCCCGCATCGGTCCACGCCGCGATCGAGACCACGAGCCAGGCGATCGCGAGGATGCAGACCGCAGAAGCGGTCCAGAGGACCGGCCAGGGCGCGCGACCCCGTCCCGCGGAGTAGGGGAGCCCGCCGACGGCCGCCGTCTCGGCGGTCGCCAGAAGCGCTCGGGCCAGCGGGAGGAGCAGCTCGCCGGGGTCCCGGCCGGTGTCGAGGGAGGACAGCGCGAACAGGACCGAGGTCGTCGCGAGCGAGAGGACCCCGGCGACGGCGACGAGCGTCAGCAGGGTCCGGACCGCGACGCTCACCGGTCGCCTCCGGCGAGGAACGCGCCGCGCTCCTCCAGCAGCCGCCGCAGGTGCCGGTCGAGCACCAGCCGCTCCGCGATCCGCCCGAGGACGCCGAGAGGGGCGGAGTACTCGAGCCGGTCGATCATCACCGAGCCGGAGCCGGAGCCGGAGCCGGAGCCGTCGGGCTCGAAGCGGTGCTCGTGCCGGAAGGTCGCGAAGGGCCCGCGGGTCTGCTCGTCGACGAAGGAGTGCGGGGCGTCGAACGCGGTGACGGTGCTGGTCAGCCGGAGCGGGACACCGAAGTGCCGGGCGCTCCAGGTCACGTGCTCGCCGAGCCCGATCAGCCCGGTGGTCGTCCCGGACACCGCGCGCTCGCGAGCGCCGGCCTGCGAGGCGGTGTGCAGGTCGATGTCGCGCGCCCGGTCGAACATCTCGGCGGCCGGGCGGGCGGAGCGGGTCACGACCTGGAGGAGCACGGTGTCGATCCTGCCCGCCGCGCCCGCGGCCGGCCGCGGACGCGCCGGTCCGTCCGCCTCACCAGCTCGTCACCACGGTCCGCGTGATCACCCACCCCTCGTCGCGGCGGACGAGGCGGCTCGTCAGCTGGAGCCGCCAGGTCGCGTGCAGGCGGCCGATGGTCGCCTCGGTGATGGTGCGGGAGGTGAGCACCGGGTGCGCGGCGCCGCCCGAGAGGGCGCTCTCGACGTGGTCGATCTCGTGGTACTCCTTGCGCGCCTCGTCGATGTCGGCGAGCCACTCCTCCCGCGACTGCACCAGGCCGGTCGGGTGCTCGATCACGAAGCGCTCGTCGAGCAGCGCCTCGAGCGCGGGCAGGTCCACCAGCTCCAGTGCGTCGAAGAGGGCGGCGTGCACGGCGGTCGGGCCGTCGTCCTCCAGCTCGTCGCTCATGCCGCCTGCCCCGTCATCGCTCATGCCGGCGGTCCCGTCGTCGCGCGACGGACGAGCTGCGTCGGCAGCTGCACGTGCAGCGAGCGCGGCTCGCGCCCGGCCATCAGGGCGATCAGCATCTCGGCGGCGGTCGCTCCGAGCGTCTGCATCGGCTGGCGGACGGTGGTCAGCGGCGGATCGAAGCGAGCGGCCTCGGGCACGTCGTCGAAGCCGATCACCGACAGGTCGTGGGGCACGGCGAGGCCCAGGTGCGCGGCGGTCTCGATGATCGCCAGCGCCGAGACGTCGTTGGCGGCGAAGACCGCGGTCGGCCGGTCGGGCAGCGACAGGAGCGAGGAGGCGGGCCGCCGGGCGGTGTCGCGGTGGTAGTTGCCCACCCGCAGCAGGCGCTCGTCGAAGGCGATGCCGGCCTCCGCCAGCGCCGCCCGGTAGCCGGCCTCGCGCAGCCTCGCCGAGCGCAGGTCGCCGCGGCCTGCGACGAAGCCGATGCGGCGGTGCCCGAGGGCGACGAGGTGGCGGGTGGCGAGCAGGGCGCCGCCGAAGTTGTCGGACTCGACGGTCGGCAGGTCGGCGCGGCCGGTGTGCGGGTCCACGGCGACGAGCGGGATGTCGGAGGGCGCGCTCACCACGCTCGGCGTGACCATGATCGCCCCGTCGATGAGGGTGCCGCTGAGCCGGCTGAGCGAGCGCCGCTCCCAGCCCTCCTGCTCGCCCTCGTGGGAGCCGGAGTAGGCGAGCAGGTCGAACCGCGACTCCGCCAGCACCGACCCCACGCCCTTCAGGATCTCGGCGCTGAACGGCTCGAACCCCGCGACGAGCACTCCGATCACGCCCGTGCGCCGGGAGCGCATGCTGCTCGCGACGAGGCTCGACTCGTAGCCGAGCTCGCGCACGACCTCGAGCACGCGGGTGGCGGTGGAGGGGGCGATGCCGTAGCGGCCGTTCACGGCCTTGGACACCGTCGCCACCGAGACTCCGGCGGCAGCGGCGACGTCGTGGATGGTCGGTCGGGTGGTCATGTGGCCGACTGTAACCCCTGCTTCGAAAACCATTTCGAAAACGTTTGACCACTTTCGCAAGCACTGCGGACACTGACTCCACCCGCGAAGGCGGGAACCCCCCACGGCGCCGGTGCACCAGGCGGCGCCCTCGATGAAGAGAACGGTTGGACGATGAAGTTCAGGAAGATCGCAGTGGCGACAGCAGCCCTGCTCGGCACGGTCGCGGCCCTCACCGGCTGCTCGGCCCAGGACTCGGGATCGAGCGACGGCACCGTCGCGATGACCCTCTGGCAGAACTCGACCACGGGCCCCGGCCAGGAGTTCTGGGACAAGACGATCGCGGACTTCGAGGCCGCGAACCCCGGAGTGACCATCGAGTCGCAGGCCATCCAGAACGAGGACCTCGACGGCAAGCTCCAGACGGCGCTCAACTCGGGCGACGCCCCCGACGTCTTCCTCCAGCGCGGAGGCGGCAAGCTCGCCGCCATGGTCGCGGGCGGACAGCTGAAGGACCTCACCGACGGCATCTCGGACCAGGCGCGCAGCGAGATCCCCGAGGGCTCGTTCTCGGCGAACACGCTCGACGACAAGGTCTGGGCGATGCCGGTCGCCGTCCTCCCGGGCGGCCTGTTCTACAGCCAGGACCTCTTCACGGCGGCGGGCGTCACCGAGACGCCGAAGACCATCGACGAGCTCGACTCGGCGATCACGAAGATCAAGGGCAGCGGAGCCCAGGCCGTCGCGCTCGGCGCGAAGGACGCCTGGCCCGCCGCGCACTGGTACTACTTCTTCGCGCTCCGCGAGTGCAGCGCCGACACCATGGCCGAGGCGGCCGACACCAAGGACTTCTCGGACGACTGCTGGGTCCGCGCGGGCGAGGACCTGCAGGACTTCTCGGCCACCGAGCCGTTCAACGAGGGCTTCCTCACCACCGCCGCCCAGCAGGGCGCGGGCAGCTCGGCCGGACTCCTCGCCAACCACCAGGCGTCGATGGAGCTCATGGGCGCGTGGAACCCCGGCGTGATCGCCTCCCTCACCCCCGACGAGAAGCCGCTGCCCGACCTGGGCTGGTTCCCGTTCCCCGAGATCGACGGCGGCGACGGCGAGGCCGGCGCGATCATGGGCGGTGTCGACGGCTACTCCTGCTCCGCGGGCGCTCCCGACGAGTGCGTCGACTTCCTCAACTACCTGGCCACCTCCGACGTGCAGAAGGAGTACTACGCGGCCTTCAACGCGCCCCCGGTGAACACCGTGGCGCAGGAGGCGGTCACCGAGCCGTACCTGCAGCAGATCCTCGAGGCCTACAACTCGGCCCCGTACGTCTCGCAGTGGCTCGACACCGTCTACGGCCTCAACGTCGGCAACGCGCTGAACGTCGGAGTCGTCGACCTGCTGGCCGGCAAGAGCGACCCCGAGCAGCTGGTCGAGGCCGTCAACGCCGCCGCGGCGAAGGCCTAGCCACCATGGCACTCCGCGAGAGCCCGCTCCTCGGAGTGGATGAGCCCCGCGGGACCGCGCGCACCGGAGGCGTCACCTCGACGCCTCCGGTGCGCCGGCGCCGCCGCAGCGTGGGCTGGGCGGGGCGCTTCGAGATCGCGCTCCTGGTCGGCCCGGCGCTGATCGTCTTCCTCGCCTTCGTGATCTTCCCGGTCGTGATGGCGGCCTACTACGGCTTCTTCAGCTGGCAGGGCTACGGAGTGCCGACGGACTTCGTCGGCTTCCGCAACTACCTGACGATCCTGCAGGACCCCACCTTCCACGACGCCCTCGCGCACAACGGCATCATCGTGGTGCTCTCGCTCGTGCTCCAGGGGCCGGTCGCGATCCTCCTGGCGCTGCTGCTGAACCGCAAGCTGCGCGGGCAGTCGATCATCCGCGTCCTGATCTTCGTGCCGTACGTGATCTCGGAGGTCGTCGTCGGCACCGGCTGGAGCCTGATGCTCCAGACCAGCGGCGCGGTCAACGGCCTGCTCGAGAAGGTCGGCCTCGGCGCGCTGAAGCAGGACTGGCTCTCGGATCCGGCGATCGCGATCTGGACGCTGATGCTGATCATCACGTGGAAGTACATCGGCTTCGCCGTGATCCTCTTCCTCGCGGGTCTGCAGGGCATCCCCGAGGAGCTGTCCGAGGCCGCGGCCATCGACGGCGCCTCCTACTGGCAGGTGCAGCGGCGGATCACCCTGCCCCTGCTCGCGCCGACCCTGCGGATCTGGGCGTTCCTGTCGATCATCGGCGCACTGCAGCTGTTCGACCTCGTCTACATCATCTGGGGCCAGTACGTGTCCTCGACCGCGGGCACCTCGACCATGGCGATCTACCTGGTCACCAACGGCCGCAACGCCGGCAACTACGGGTACGGGAACGCCGTCGCGGTGGTCCTGTTCCTGATCTCGCTCGTGGTGGCGCTGCTCTACCAGCGCTTCGTGCTCCGGCGCGACACGGCGGGCGCACTGACGGGAGACAAGCGATGACCGGCACGACGATGACGGCCCCGCCGATCACTCCGGAGACCCCTCGGCCTCTCGCGGTGAAGCGGCGCCGGCAGCCCCTGGGCCGCGGCACCACGATCGCCTATGTCGTGGCGATCGTCGTGATCGCGCTGATGCTCGCCCCGGTGGCGTACATCATCCTCGGCGGCTTCCGCACGAACGCGCAGATCACCACCGACCCGGCGGGCCTGCCCTCGCCGTGGAACGTGCAGAACTACCTCGACGTGATCACCGGCGGCGTCTTCTGGCAGGAGGTCGGCAACTCCACCATCGCCGGCCTCGCGACGACGCTCGGCGTGGTCGTGCTCGGCCTGATGGCGAGCTACGTCCTGGCCCGCTACGACTTCACCGGACGCGGCGTGTTCTACGCGCTCTTCGCCGCCGGCCTGATGTTCCCGATGACCGTGGCGATCACTCCTCTCTACCTGGTGATCAAGAGCCTCGGCCTGATGAACTCGCTCGCCGGAGTGGTGCTGCCGCAGATCGCGTTCGGCCTGCCGACCACGATCATCATCCTGGTGCCGTTCCTCCGCGCGATCCCGGACGAGATCCAGGAGGCGGCCTTCATCGACGGCTGCAGCCGGATCGGCTTCTTCTTCCGGATGGTCGTGCGCCTGGCGATGCCCGGCGTGATCACCACGGGGATCCTCGCGTTCATCGCGAGCTGGAACAGCTACCTGCTGCCCCTGTTCATCCTCAACAACGAGTCCACCTTCACGCTCCCGCTCGGAGTCCAGGCGTTCTCGTCGCAGTACTCGGTCGACACGGCGAAGGTGCTGGCCTTCGTGTCGCTGTCGATGATCCCGGCGCTGATCTTCTTCAGCGTCTTCGAGCGCCGCATCGTCGGCGGGCTGACGGGGGCGGTGAAGGGATGAGCGGATCGCTCCGCCCGTCCGCCGCGTCCCCCGTCCCGTCCGCACCCGTCGCCCCACCCGCAGAGAGGGTCGCACCGTGACCGCACCGCACGCACCAGAGGACCCCCAGGCCCCGTCCGCCCGCACCACCGAGCTGCTGGGCCGGATGACGCTGGAGGAGAAGCTCTCCCAGCTGGTCGGCTACTGGGTCGACCAGGGCGGCGAGGTCGTCGCCCCGCTCGCCGGCGAGATGGCCACCTCGACCGGGTACGCCGAGGCGACCCGCGAGGGGATCGGCCAGCTGACCCGCGTCTACGGCACGCGCCCCGTCGATCCGCTCGAGCGCGCCCGGTGGCTGTGGGCGGAGCAGCGCCGCATCGTCGAGGAGACGCGGCTGGGCATCCCGGCGATCGTCCACGAGGAGTGCCTGACCGGGCTCGCCGCCTGGCAGGCCGCGACGTTCCCGACTCCGCTCGCCTGGGGCGCCTCCTTCGACCCGGAGCTCGTGGCCGAGCTCGGCGCCGTGATCGGCGGCTCGATGCGCGAGCTCGGGATCCACCAGGGCCTGGCGCCCGTGCTCGACGTGATCCGCGACCCCCGCTGGGGCCGGGTCGACGAGTGCATCGCCGAGGACCCGTACGTCGTCGGCACGATCGGCACCGCGTACGTGCAGGGGCTGCAGTCCACCGGCGTCGACGCGACGCTGAAGCACTTCATCGGCTACTCCGCCTCCCGCGGCGGCCGCAACCACGCGCCGGTGCACGCCGGACCGCGCGAGATCGCGGACGTGCTGCTGCCGCCGTTCGAGATGGCGATCCGCGACGGGGGCGCCCGCTCGGTGATGAACTCCTACGCCGAGATCGACGGGGACCCGGTCGGAGCGACGCCCGCGTACCTCACGGGCGTGCTGCGCGAGCGCTGGGGCTTCGACGGCGTGGTCGTCGCCGACTACTTCTCGGTCGCGTTCCTCCACCTCATGCACGCGGTCGCCGCCGATCTGGGCGAGGCGGCCGAGCTGGCGCTCGCCGCGGGGATCGACGTGGAGCTTCCCACGGGCGACGCGTTCCTCGCGCCGCTGGCCGCGCGCATCCGGGCCGGGGAGGCCGACGAGGCGCTCGTCGACCGGGCCGTGCTGCGGGTGCTCGCGCAGAAGGAGCGGCTCGGCCTGCTCGACGCGCGCTTCGACGACGCCCCCGAGTCGATCGACCTCGACTCGCCGGCCCACCGCGACATCGCCCGCCGCCTGGCCGAGGAGTCGGTGGTGCTGCTCGCCAACGACGGCGTCCTGCCGCTCGCTGCGCCGCGCCGCCTCGCGCTGATCGGCCCCAACGCCGACAGCGCGCCCGCGCTCATGGGCTGCTACTCCTTCGCCAACCACGTGCTGGCGCACCACCCGGGCGTGCCGCTGGGCTTCGAGATCCCGACGGTCGCGGACGCGCTGGCCGACGAGTTCGGCTCGGCGGAGCTGCTGCTCGCCGAGGGCTGCTCGGTCGAGGGGGACGACGTCTCCGGGATCGCCGAGGCGGTCCGGGCGGCCGCCGACTCCGATGTGGCGATCATGGTCGTCGGCGACCGGGCGGGCCTGTTCGGCCGCGGCACGGTCGGCGAGGGCAACGACGTCGAGAGCCTCGAGCTCCCGGGCCGCCAGCGCGAGCTGGTCGAGGCCGTCGTGGCGACGGGGACCCCGGTCGTGCTCGTGCTGCTGACCGGCCGCCCCTACGCCGTGGGCTGGGCGCTCGACGGGCCGTCGGCTCCCGCCGCCGTGCTGCAGGCGTTCTTCCCGGGGGAGGAGGGCGCCGGCGCGATCGCTGGCGTCGTCTCGGGACGGGTCGACCCCTCCGGCCACCTGCCGGTCTCGCTGCCGCGCTCCGCCGGAGCGCAGCCGTTCTCGTACCTGCACCCGATCCTCGGCGGGCCGTCGGACGTGACCTCCGCCGACAGCACGCCGGTGCGCCCGTTCGGCCACGGCCTCTCGTACACGACCTTCGCCCGGACGGAGCTGGCGGTCGAGGAGTCCGCCCCGACGGACGGATCCTTCACGGCGACCGTGCGCGTCCGCAACACGGGCGAGCGGGCGGGCACCGACCTGGTGCAGCTGTACGCCCGCGACGTGTTCGCGAGCGTGACCCGGCCGGTGGCGCAGCTGCTCGGCTACGCGCGGGTCGCGCTCGAGCCCGGCGAGGAGGCGGAGGTCCGCTTCGAGGTCCCGGCCGCGCGCCTGGCCTTCACCGGACGCGAGGGCGTGCGGATCGTCGAGCCCGGCCGCGTCGAGCTGTGGGTGGGCCCGGACTGCGCGACGCGCGAGACGGAGGCGACGCTCGAGCTGGTCGGCCCGGCCGCCGCGATCGACGCCTCGTCGCAGCGCCTCGTCGGCACCCGGGTCCAGCGGGCGGGAGCGGGCGTCCCGGCCTGACCCCGTGCACAACGCTGGAAGGATTGCTCCGGCGGGCCGTGGATCCGCGGATCCCGGTGCCCGCGGGGCGATCCTTCCTGCGGTGTGAGCACGACGCGGCTCCGGCACCGCTCTGGCGCGGCTCGGGCGGGCGCGGCAGGCTGGGGGGATGAGCGACGACGCGAAGCAGACCCTCCTCCGCTACCTGCAGGAGGGGCGCGACGCCCTGCTGCAGAAGCTCGACGGGCTCGACGAGTACGACGTGCGGCGGCCGCTGGTCGCGACGGGCACGAACCTGCTCGGCCTGGTGAAGCACGTGGCGGGCACCGAGGCGGGCTACCTCGGCGCCGTGTTCGGGCGGCCGTTCCCGGAGCCGATGCCGTGGATGGAGGACGAGTCGGAGCCGAACTCGGACATGTGGGCGACGGCCGACGAGTCCCCGGCCGACGTCGTCGCGCTGTACCGCCGCGTGTGGGCCCACTCCGACGCGACGGTCGCGGCCCTTCCGCTCGACGCTCCCGGGCAGGTCCTCTGGTGGACGAACCGCGACGTGACGCTGCACCGGATCCTCGTCCACATCACCGCGGAGACGCACCGGCACGCGGGCCACGCCGACATCGTCCGCGAGCTGATCGACGGGCGGGTCGGGCTCCGGACGCCCGGCGACAACCTCCCGCCGGTGCCGGAGGAGTGGTGGCCGGAGTACCGGGAGCGCCTCGAGTCGCTGGCGCGCGCCGTCCGCGACCGGGCCTGACGTGCCGGCGTCCGTCGGCACCGCGGTCACGCCTGCGCGCGCGGCGAGGCTGCTCGACGACCTCGATCCCGCGACGGAGGAGGCGCTCGACGCGGCCCTGGGCGGTCGCGGTCGGGGCCGGGCCGCCCTGCAGCGGCGCCGCGACGGGGCGTCGCCGGAGGAGCGGAGGCAGCGGGCCGCGCTCGAGCGCCGGGCGTTCAGCGCGGAGGCGGACCCCGCGGCGCTCGAGGAGCTGGCACTGATGCGGGCGCAGCGCCGCGAGCGGGAGGAGGCGCTCGACGCCGCGGTCGCGGGACTGGCCGCGTCCGTCGGACCCGCAGTGGCCCAGGGCCGGATCGGTCGCGGGACGGCGAGCGGCCGGGGCGGGACGCGCCGTGACCGGACCGGCTGGGACGAGACCGGCCGGGACGAGGTCGGCCGTGACGAGACCGGCCGGGACGCGGCGCCCGGCTGGGGCGAGCGCAGTGAGACCACCGGAGGCGACGACGCCGACTCCCGCACCTCCGCCACGCCCCGCCCGCGCCGCCGCCTCGGGGTGATCGCCGCCCTCGTCGCCGTGCTCGGGCTCGCCGCCCTCGGCACGGCCGCCTCCGTCGCGCTGGCCCCTCGCCCGTCTCTGGAGGTCTTCACCGAGCCCTGGGCCGTCCCCGACGACGTCGCCACGCGCCCGCTGTCGACCCTCGCGAGCCTCCGCGTCTTCCACTGGGGGCCGACGCGCTACCTGGGCAGCATCGCCGGAGTCGACTACTTCGCCACCCTCAGCCTCGACTCCTTCTCGGCCGCGGAGCTCGCCGACGAGTCCGTCTGCCTCTACGGGCTCGCGCGCTCCGACGGCGACGTCGTCGTCACGGACTGCGCGGCGACCGCCGACTTCGTCGCGAGCGGCATGACCCTCTCGCCCGACGACTACCAGGGCGACGCGGGCGGCACCGGAGTCGCCTGGGGTCCGACCGGAGGGATCCGCTCGGCCGGCTGAGGCGGCTGGCCCGACTCCACCGGGCCCGCTCGCCGTCCCCGATCAGCTCCTCGGGCCCCGCCCCGTCAGACCCGCCGCGCCGACGCCCGCTCCACCAGCGGCATCGGCACCAGCACCCGCTCTCCCGGAGCGCCGCTCAGCAGCAGCTCGACCGCCCGGCGGCCCATCTCCTCGTGCGGCAGCGCCACGGTCGTCAGCCCGGGGCGGAGGTAGGCGGCCAGCTCGTCGTCGTCGAACGACACCACGGCGACGTCGCCGGGGATCGAGAGTCCCGCCTCCGCGACCGCCTGGTAGGCGCCGAACGCCATCCGGTCGTTGAGGCAGAGCAGGAGGCGGATGTCGTCGCGCCGCGCCAGCAGGTCGGCGACCGCGCGGTGGCCGTGCTCGGGCTCCCAGTCGGGGATCGACTCCTCGGCGACGAACGCGAGCCCCTTCTCGGCCATGGCGTCGCGGATGCCGGCGACGCGCTCGGCCACCGTCGCCGAGCGGAAGCGGTCGCGCTCGACCTCGTCGTTCTGCCCGATCAGCGCGATCCCGTCGCGGTAGCCGTGCGCGTGCAGCAGCTCCACCGCGGCACGTCCGCCCGCGTACTCGTCGGGCAGGATCGACGCCGG
This sequence comes from Rathayibacter sp. AY1B4, assembly GCF_002932815.1. Taxonomy (NCBI): domain Bacteria; kingdom Bacillati; phylum Actinomycetota; class Actinomycetes; order Micrococcales; family Microbacteriaceae; genus Rathayibacter; species Rathayibacter sp. AY1B4. Next base: position 144,006 of record NZ_PSWN01000008.1, read on the forward strand.
GTGCTGCGAGTTCGTCGCGTTGAGCATCACCACGGAGGTGGAGGCGGGCAGCTCCGGCACGTAGAACTCGCGGGAGCGCATCGAGGCGAAGATGATGCCGTCGACCTGGCGGTCGAGCACCGCGTCGACGGCCTCGGCCTCGCGCGCCGGATCGCCGCCGGTCTCGAGGAGCAGGACGACGTGCCGGGCCGCCTCGGCCGCCGTGAGCGCGCCCTTGATCAGGCCGCCGGCGAAGCGCGTGGTCGCGATCTGGTCCGAGATGAAGCCGATCGTGCGGGTCTTGTCGGTGCGGAGCCCACGGGCGGCGACGTTGGGCCGGTAGTGCAGCGCCTCGGCGGCGGCGAACACCCGCTCGTGGGCGTCCTTCGACAGTCCGGTCTCGGGCTTCCCGTTGAGGATCATCGACGCGGCCGAGATCGACAGCCCGGCCTCGCGGGCCACGTCGGCGAGCGTCACGCGCTTCTTCGCCATGCCCGCCGCCTCCCGCCGTCGCCCTTGACAAGTCTTCCGTGTGCACAGACTATATCCACACCTGAAACCTTTTAGTCCCCCGCTCAAAGGTTTCAGGCGGCCGTCCGGAGCCGCGGCTCGAGCCCCTCCGGGCGGCCGGGCACCAGCAGCACCTGCACCCACGACGAAGGAGTCACCGCATGTCTTTCCCCACCCCCGGCACGCCGATCGGCCGCAGGACCGTCCTGGTCGGCGCCGGCTCGGTCGCGGCCCTGTTCACCCTCGCCGCCTGCGCGCCCGGAGGCTCGAGCGCTCCGGCAGCGAGCTCCTCTGTCGACGTGAGCACCGAGCTCACCAGCGACACCGTCGAGCTCGTCATCGCCGACGAGACCGGCTTCCCCGTCACCGACAAGCTGACGGAGGAGTTCACGAAGCAGTTCCCGAACGTCACCTTCACCATCAACCGCGACACCTTCGCGAACCTCACCGCCAACTCGCCGAAGCTGCTCGCGAGCGACACTCCGCCGGACCTCATCCGCCTGCCCACCATCGGCGACACCGTCAAGGACGGCCTGCTCGCCGACCTCGACCCGTGGTTCGACGCCTACGGCTGGGACGCCTGGTCGGCCTCGCAGCTCGCCCCGCTCCGCGTCGACTCCGACGGCGTCCGCGGGAAGGGCTCGCTCTACCAGCTGGGCCTGGGCTACAGCGTCACCGGCATCTACATGAACCTGGAGCTCGCGAAGCAGCTCGGGATCGACGCCCCGCCGACCACGCTCGCCGAGTTCGAGGAGGACCTCGCGAAGGCGAAGGCCGGCGGCGTCCTGCCGATCATGGCCGGCGACAAGGACGGAGTGGTCAACTTCGTCGTGCAGGCGGCGATGAACCAGTACGCCGACAAGCAGGAGATGGCCGACTGGATCTTCACGGTCCCCGGCGCCACCTACGAGACCGACGGCAACGTGAAGGGCGCGGAGCTCGTCCGCACCTGGGCCGACGCGGGCTACTTCCCCTCGGACATCAACGCGATCGACTACTCCTCCTTCGTCAGCCGCTTCCAGGGCGGCGAGGGCCTGTTCGCCTTCAACGGCAACTGGGCGGCCGCCGACACGCAGACCAAGATGGGCGACGGCGTCGACTTCTTCCTGGTGCCCCCGGCCGAGGAGGGCGGGAGCCACGTGGCCATGGGCGCCGCCAACTCGTTCTCGGTCGCCGCGAAGTCGTCGCACCTCAACGAGATCGTCTTCTTCCTCAACTGGATCCACACGAACGAGGCCGCGCGCCAGATCGTCGTCGACGTGACCGGTGCCGCTCCCGGCGGCGACCCGGCCCAGGCGCTCCCCGAGGTCGAGTCGGGCTCGCTGCTCGAGCAGGCGCTCGCCATGTCGGCGCAGATCGGCGCGGAGGACGGCCAGGTCGACTTCATGTCGAACGCGACCGCGGGCATCTACGCGGGCGCGATCATCCCGGAGTCGCAGCTGCTGGTGACCAGCCAGATCTCCGGCCAGGACTTCGTCACGGCCGTGCAGGAGTTCTACGCGAAGGAACTCGCCGGATGACCGCGGCCGGCCCTCTCGTCTCGAGCGCCGTCGACCGCGGGGGCCGGAGCGGGACGCCGCGCCGCAGGAGCACTGCGGCGCGGCGGGCGACCCTCGTCGGCTGGCTCTTCGTCGTGCCGGCCCTGCTCGTCTACATCGCGTTCGTCATCTACCCGCTGATCACCGGGGTGCAGTACTCGTTCTACAAGTGGAACGGCGTCGGCCCCTCCGAGTGGGTGGGCTTCTCGAACTACCTCCGCGTGTTCACCGATCCCGACCTGCTCGGCTCGATCGGCAACGCCTTCGTGCTGATCCTCTACTTCACGGTGATCCCGGTCTCGGCGGGCCTGGTCCTCGCGAGCCTGCTGCGCTCGATGCGCCCCGGCGTCTTCTCGAGCGTGTCGCAGACGATCCTGTTCCTGCCGCAGATCATCCCGCTCGCCGCGGCCGGCATCGCCTGGTCGTGGATGTACTCGCAGACCGGAGCGGTCAACCAGATCCTGCAGGCCGTCGGGCTCGGCTCGCTCGCGCGGCCGTGGCTGGGCGACTTCCAGACCGCCCTCCCCGCCGTCGGATTGATCGGCTCGTGGGTGCTCACCGGGCTCTGCACGGTCCTCTTCCTCACCGGCATCGGCAAGATCGACGTCTCGCTCTACGAGGCCATCCGTCTCGACGGCGGCACGTGGCTGCGGGAGTTCTTCACCATCACGGTCCCGGGCCTGCGCCAGGAGATCTCGGTGCTCACCACGATCACCGTGATCGCAGCGCTGAGCAGCTTCGACATCATCTACACGACCACGCTCGGCGGCCCCGGCCGCTCGACCCTGGTGCCCGGCATCTCGATCTACCGGATCGGCTTCACCCAGAGCGACGTGGGGCTCGCCTCCGCCTTCGGGATCGTGCTGATGGTGCTCGTGCTCGCCTGCGTCCTCCCCCTCCAGCGCCTCTCGAGAGTGAGCGACCGATGATCGTCACCAAGTCCGAGGTCGTCATCGGCCGCGTCGTCCTGATCGTCGTGCTCGTGCTGACCGTCATCCCGCTGGTCAACATGCTCTCGGCGGCGCTGCAGCCGGCGGACGTGAATCCGACCGGCCTCACCTGGCCGACGGACCCGCAGTGGGGCAACTTCGCCCAGGCCTTCGAGACCGGGCACGTCCTGCAGCTGATGGGGTCGAGCGCCCTGATCGTGCTCGGCGTCGTCCCGATCAGCCTGCTCTTCGCGACCCTCGCCGGCTACGCGCTCGGCAACCTGCGCATCCGCGGCGGCGGGTTCGTCTTCGTGTTCCTCATCCTCGGGCTCACGATCCCGTTCGAGTCGCTGATCATCCCGCTGTACTACGAGATCCAGTCGCTGGGCCTGCTGAACACCCAGTGGGCGATCATCCTGCCGCTGATCGGGCTCTACATGCCCTTCAGCGTCGTGTGGATGCGCGCGCACTTCGTCCGGATCCCGTCCGAGCTCTCGGAGGCGGCGCGCGTGGACGGCGCGACGACCTGGCAGGAGTTCCGCCGGATCCAGCTGCCGCTCGCGCGCCCGGCCCTGTCGGCGCTCGCGATCCTGCTGTTCCTCTGGACCTGGAACCAGTTCCTCCTGCCGGTGGTGCTCGTCTCCGATCCGCTGGACCGCACCGTCGCCGGAGCGCTCACCTTCTTCCAGGGGCAGTACAGCAACAGCATCCCGCTGCTCAACGCGGGCGCGCTGCTGATCATCGTGCCGACGATCCTGGTCTTCGTGATCTTCCAGCGGCAGTTCATCACCGCTCTGCTGCAGGGCGCGGTGAAGGGGTGACCGCGGTGCACGGAGTCGTGGAGCCCGGGTTCGAGGGGGTCCGCGACGCCTTCGCCGAGGCCGTCCGGCCCGGCTCGGGAGCGGCGGTCGCGGTGCGGCTGCACGGCCGGCCGGTCGTCGACCTCTGGGCGGGAGAGGCGGGGGCGGAGGAGCCGTGGCGGGAGGACACCCTCAGCGTCGTCTTCTCGTGCACGAAGGGCCTCGTCTCCCTCCTCGCCGCACGTCTCGTGCAGGAGGGGCTGCTCGACTACGACGCCCGGGTGGCCGACTACTGGCCCGAGTTCGCCGCGGCGGGCAAGGCCGACGTGCGCGTGCAGGACCTGCTCGCCCACCGGGCCGGGCTCTCGGCCCCCCGCCTCCCGCTCACGACCGCCGACCTCGCCGACTGGGACCTCGTCGCCGGGCGCCTCGCCGAGCAGGAGCCCCTGTGGGAGCCGGGAACGGGCTACGCCTACCACCCGATCACGCACGGCTGGCTGATCGGCGAGGTGATCCGCCGGGTGACCGGGCGGAGCGTCGGCGCCGCGTTCCAGGAGCGGATCGCCGGACCGGTCGGCGCGGAGGCGTGGATCGGGCTGCCCGCCTCCGAGCAGGGCCGCGTCGCGACGATGCTCGTCGGCCCCACCCTCGCCGAGCTCACGGCGGCGCAGGCCGCGGCGCGCACCCCCGGAGTCGTCGACTGGGGCGAGCGGGCGATGACTCTCGGCGGTGCGCTGCCCGTCGAGCTCGTCGGACCGGGCACGGGCTTCAACGATCCCGTGCTGCAGGCCGCCGAGATCCCCGGGGCGGGCGGCATCGGCTCGGCCCGGGCGCTCGCCGCGATCTGGTCGGCGGCGTTCACCGAGACGGACGGCGTGCGGCTGCTCGAGGACGCGACGATCGAGCGGGCCACCGCTCCGCTCAGCAGTGGCCCGCCGGTGTGGCCGGTGCCGGGCCCGTGGCCGGCCTGGGGCTGCGGCTTCCAGCTCGGCACGGACGCGCGCCGGTACCTCACGCCGAGCGGCTTCGGGCACGACGGCGCGGGCGGACAGGTCGCCTTCGCCGACCCGGACGCGGGAGTCGGCTTCGCGTTCCTCACCAACCGGATGGAGGGGGTCGGCGACGTGCGCGCGACCCGCGTCGTCGAGGCGCTCGCGACCGCGCTGCGACTGCCCGTTCCGCGCGGACTCTGACCCCTCCGTGCGGACTCTGATCGCTCCGCCCCACCCCCGTCAAGGGGTGGGGCACCCGGTCGGCGCCGTCCTAGCGTCGGGGGACGGGCCGACCGGAGGGGCGGTCCGGGATCCAGGGGAGGGCGAGATGCAGAAGCTGTACTACGCGAGCGGATTCGTGCTGCTGGGCGACGAGGTGTGCTCGGCGGTCGTCGAGTACGCGCAGGCGCTGGCGAACGTGGGGAAGTCGGACCTGGTCGTGGTGCCGTCGCTCTCGGACGAGGGGCTGCGAGGCGAGACCCGTCTCCTGGTCGGACCGGCCAGCCAGCTCTTCACCAGCCCGGCGCTCGACCGCGGCGTCGACCTCGATGACCCGGAGGCGGTGGAGTCGATGCGCGAGAAGACCCGACGGCTTCAGCCCGCGCGGCCGACCGTGCAGCCGCGCGGCGAGGGCGACGACAGCGAGGACGACGGCGGGACCGACTACCTCTGACGCCTCAGGTGTCGAGCGTGGTGCTGGGGCGCTCGCCGAAGCGGTGGGCGTACGAGGCCGAGAACCGACCGAGGTGCGCGAAGCCCCAGCGCCGTGCGACCTCGCTGACGCTGACGACTCCGGACTCGCCCGCCCGCAGCTCCTTCTGCACGCCGTCCAGCCGGATCCGCCGCAGGTAGTCGACCGCGGTGAAGCCGAACTCGCGCCGGAACTCGGTCTGCAGCGTCCGCAGGCCGATGCCCGCCGCGTCGGCGATCTGCTCGGTCCGGAGCGGCTCGTGGGCGTGCTCGTACATGTACTCGATCGCCTGGCGGAGGCGCCCCGAGCGGGGTACTCCGAGGTCGCCGGGAGTGTCCAGCGTCGAGTGCGGGAAGGTCTCGAGCAGGGCGACGGCGACCGCGCGGTCGGCCTCGCGGCGCAGCAGCGGCGAGCTGTCGGCGTCGTAGATCACCCGGGCGACCGTCGCGACGGTCGCCGACCAGCGCCGCAGCGCCGCGCCCTCGGGTCGTGCGGTGGTGTCGAAGAGGAGGGGGCCGCGGGTGCCCTCGACCTCCTCCGCGATGCCCTCGAGGTACGCGCCGTCGAAGTGGATGAGGTTCTGGCGGTAGTCGTGGAACTCGAACCGGCTGGGGCGGTCGTTGACGAAGATCGCCGGCTGCCCGAATCCGAGGGTCACCGCGTCGCCGTCGAGATCGGTGACGCCCGCGCCGGCGGTCAGCCACGAGACGACGTACTCGCCCTCGGTCTGGATCGAGCCCTGCACGGAGCCGGCGAACTGGCTGCCGCGGAGCGTCACATCGCCGTCGCCGACGGAGGTGTAGCGGTACGAGAAGTCCTCGCCGGGCTCGACGACGAAGCGGTGCCCGTTGTACGACTGCTCGAAGAGGGCCCGCGCCTGCTCGATGTCACGCCCGCCGATGTCGGAGCGCATGACCTCGTCCTTCTCGTTCATCCCGATCAGGGTCGCACGAGGAGCGCTCCTCACCGCGTGCCCCGAACGGGGAATTCGTTAAGCGGATAAACCAGTCGCGGGTCCGGCGGCGCGGGTCATGGCCTGGACGGTCGCCGCCTGGAACTGCGTGAGCAGCACCACGGTGTGCCGCGCTCCGGCTTCCACGGCGAGCGAGAAGGTGGCGCCGGCCGGAGTGGCCCGCCAGGAGCGGATGTCGCGGGTGCCGACGCGGGTCGAGTCTCCGGTGCCGGCGCTCCGCAGCACCAGGGAGTCGGGCAGCACGCAGAGCGCGCCCGTCACGCCGTCGACAGTGGAGGAGCACTCGAAGCCCGCGTCGTCGTGCACTGCACCGGCGAGCTCGACGAAGTCGGTGACCTCCATCGGCTCGTCGTCGTCGCGCCTGGACACGGCGCGCTCAGGCAGCGTGCGTGAGCCCGGAGGACTCGGGCTGCTGCGCCGGCTCGGTGACGATCCGCAGGCCCCGTCCGCTGTTGGCCTCCTCCATCAGTGCGCGCACCCAGGTGGCGTTGATCGCCGGCATGCGGCTTCCGTGGAACGAGAACTGGAGGGGGATGGTCGGGTGCAGCCACAGTGTCTGGCGTCCGGTGCCGTGCGCGCTCGAGGCGTCGAGCTGGAAGGCGAACGCCTCGTCGCGGCGGAACTTGTTGATCATGACGATCTGGAGGTGCGCGAGCGCGCGGTCGTCGATCTCGTGCGAGGTGGGGGGAGTGCCGTAGAGGAGAGCGCCCATGGTGCGTGCCGCCGTTCTGTGCTGTGTCGCGGGTGCCGGCCGCGACGGTGGGGTGCCCCGGCGAGTGCCGCCGGGAGGGGGAGTGCGAGATGGTGGGGGTGTTCGTGGGGAGCAGGACCCGGGGTGTGCTGTGCCGCCGAGTCGAGTGTCCGGAGTGTCGATCCGGGGGTGCCGGGCTCCGGGATGTCGAGCCCGGATGCCGTCGCGCCGAGCCGTCGATCCCCGTTGACGCCTGCTCTGCAGGCCCGTGGAGTCGGGCGGTCGGGCCGTCCCTCCGGCTGTTCTCCGAAAGTACGCCCCTCGTTCGGAGGGCACGTGCCGCTATCCGGAATGCGAAGCAGTGGCCCCGGCCGCCGGGCGGACTCCCAGCCGGGCGACTCCGAGGCTCAGTTGCGGGGTGCCTCCGGTGGGCGGGGCGGCTGCGTCGAGACACCGTGCTCGTGCGCGAGACACCGCCTCGGCAGTGAGGTGCCGGGCGGGCCGGCAGTGTCTCGGCAGGGCGGGGCAGGTGTCGGTGGGTGCTCGGACGGGAGTAAGGCCCCCTGCGTACGCGCTGCGCGAGCTCCTGCGGCGAGACGCTGCTCTCGTGTGAGAGGCGCCGCCTTCCGCGGTGGTGTCTCGCCGGGTTGGCGGTGTCTCGGCAAGTCGGCGGGAGGAGGAGGGTGCGCTCCTCCGCGAGTCGTCGCGCCGCCGCTCCGGCGGGGGTGCCGACGCTCAGAAGGCGTAGCGGACGCGGCAGTAGGGGAGGCGCTCGGCGAGGAGGGCGCGGAAGCGGTCGAGGGCGGCGCGCTTGAGGTCGCGTCGGTAGCGGATGTTGACGGCGCCGTTCTCGGAGACCTTCTGCTCCTGGCGCCCCGGCTGCCAGAGCAGCGACTCCGCCCTGGGGTGCCAGCCGAGGTTCACCTCGTGCAGGCCCTCGTTGTGGGTGAGGAGGATCACCTCGGCCGCGAGCTGCGCCTTCGCCCGCGGGTGGAGGGCGGCGTCCAGCTGGTCGAAGAGCTCGGTCCAGTCCTGCTGCCAGGTCTCGGTGAGGATCACGGGCGAGAAGTTGACGTGCACCTCGTAGCCGGCGTCGACGAAGTCGTTGATCGCCGCGATCCGCTCGGCCATCGGCGAGGTGCGGATGTCGGTGACCTTCGCCGTCTCGGCGGGCATCAGCGAGAAGCGGATGCGCGTGCGCCCGAGCGGGTCCCACTCGAGGAGCTCGCGGTTGACGTACTTGGTCGCGAAGGACGCCTTGGCGGTGGGCGACATCCGGAACAGCTCGCAGAGGTCGCGGACGTTCTCGCTCAGCAGTGCGTCGACGGAGCAGTCGCTGTTCTCGCCGATGTCGTAGACCCAGGCCTCCGGGTCGCACTGGTTCGCCTCGGCCTTGGGGCCCTGCTTGGCGATGTGCCGGGCCAGGTGGCGCTGGATCTGCTCGATGTTCGTGAAGAGCGTGATCGGGTTGCTGTAGCCCTTCCTCCGCGGCACGTAGCAGTAGACGCACGCCATGGCGCAGCCGTTGGCGGTGGAGGGGGCGATGAAGTCGGCCGAGCGGCCGTTCGGACGCGTGACGAGCGACTTCTTCACCCCGAGCACGAGAGCCTCCGTCTTGATGCGCACCCAGCGCGCGACGTTCGCCTCGTCGCCGTGCACCTCCGGGATCAGCCAGTGCGACTCGACGGGCACGATCTCGGCGCCCGGCCACCGCGCCACGACCTCCTGCCCGCGGGGCAGCTCGAGCGCGGCCGGCTCGGCGTAGATCCGCCGGATGTCGAGCAGGCGCCGCTCGCGGACCGGCGCGGACGCGGGGCTCAGAGCGGTGTCGGACATGAGTCCGTTCTACCGGCGACCACCGACATCCGCGGGGACGGGGTCGTCGCCCGCCGCTGGGATCCTGCGGCCTCCTGCAGGAACCGTGGCGCCGCTCCCTCAGGATGGAGGCATGCCCTCCTCCGCCGACCGCTTCCGCCGCGCCGCCGTCGAGCTCGCGCAGACCTCCGAGCGGCAGGTCGAGTGGGCGCTCGCCGTCGCGGACGACGCGCGCCTCCTCGCCCTGATCGACGAGCTGCCCGCGCAGCACCGGCGGCCGTCCCTCCTCTTCTCGGTCGCGCGGCTGCTCGGCGTGCCCGACGTCGACGGCGCCGGATTCGCCGCGTGGCTCCGGAGCGAGTGGGCGCGGGTGGCGCCGGTGGCGGCGGAGCGGAGGACGCAGACCAACGAGGCGCTGCGGTGCGCGCCCCTGGTCGCGGCGCTGGAGCGGATCACGAAGCCGGGCGAGCCGGTGGCGCTCGTCGAGATCGGCGCCTCCGCGGGGCTCTGCCTGGCGCCGGAGCGGTACTCCTACGCCTTCACGGCGAGCGACGGCGAGGCGAGGCTCGGGTCGGGCGCGCCTCTGCTGCGGTGCGCGGTGAGCGGAGGCGCGGCGCCGGCACGGCTGCCGGTCGTCGCGTGGCGCCGGGGTCTCGACCTGGCGCCGCTCGACGTCCGCTCGCCCGAGGACGTCGCCTGGCTGGAGGCGCTGCTCCCGCCCGACCGTCCGGAGCGGACCGCGCGGCTCCGCTCGGCCGTGGAGACTCTGCAGGACGACCCGCCCACGATCGTCGCGGGCGATGCGGCCGCCGAGCTGCCCGCCCTGCTCGACGCAGTGCCGCCGGGTCTGCGGACGGTGGTCGTCTCGCTCGGGACCCTGGTCTACCTTCCGTGGGCCGCGCGCGAGAGCGTCCTGGTGACGGTCGCCGATCGCGGCGCGAGCCTGGTGACGCTCGAGGCGGAGGCGCTGCTCCCGCACCTCGTCGCCGCGCGCGGGGACCGCACGGCTCCCGAGCCGACGCCGTTCCTGCTCGCCGCCGACGGCGTCCCGCTCGCGAGCGCGGCCGCCCACGGCGGCACCCTCTCCTGGCTGGCCTGAGCCGCGCTCCAGCGCTGTGTGCGGGCTGCCCGAAGCTCGGGAGGTGCCCGGCGCCCGGTGACCGGTGCCCGCTCCGCCCCGCTCCTCCGCCCGCTGTTCAGAAGTCGTCGCACTCGGCGTCGACTGCGACGACTCCTGGACTCTCGCGGAGGAGCGAGCACCGAAGCCCGAAGCTCAACGCGCAGAGCTCTGAGCTCAGGCGCTCGGCCCGATCGTCCGCCCACTGTTCAAGAGTTGTCGCACTCAGCGTCGAGTGCGACAACTCCCGGACAGTCGCGAAGGAGAGGGGGTCGAAATGCAGCGCCGAGAGCTCGGAGTCCCGGCGCTCGACCCGCGCCCACTGTTCAAGAGTTGTCGCACTCGGCGTCGAGTGCGACAACTCCTGGACTCTCGCGGAGGGGAGGACGGTCGAGCGCAGGACTCAGAGCTCAGAGCCAGAGCTCAGAGCGTCCAGCGTCCAGCGCCCAGCGCCCAGCGTCCAGCGCCCCAGCGCCCTACAGCCCGTCGACCACGAGCTGCGTCGCGCGCGGGACGTACGAGGTGTTCGTCGTCGGGTCCCAGCCCACGAGCGCGACCGCGTCGCCGCCGACGCGCGCGGTGATGCCCACGAGCGAGAACGGCTTGCCGCCCACGGCTCCGGACACCTTCCAGCCGAGCGTCTCGTCGGCGCCGGTCAGCGTCTGCTCGGTGCGCTCGACGGTCGTCTCGACCGGCACACCCTGCATGGCGAAGAGCGTCGAGCCGGAGGCGCAGCGCGTGGTCGCGTCGGTGGCGCTCGCGAGGAGCGAGGCGGCCGCGTCGGCGGTGCCGGTGCTCGACACGACGGCGGTCATGGAGCGGTCGGCGCTGGTGCCGTACGAGAGTCCGGCGGCGGGCTGCGCGGTGTCCCAGCCCAGGCCGAACGGCGAGAGGCAGCTGGCGTCGGTCGCGGTGAGGCCGGGGTAGATCGAGTCGAGCATCTCCTGGATGCTCGCGTACTCGCCGGGCACGAACTGCACGCCGGTCAGCACGGCGGCCACCTGCTCGCCGGTCTTCTGAGCGGTGTCGGCGGCAGGGGCGGCGGCCGTCGCGGTGGCGGACGGGGCGGCCGACGACGAGGGGAGCGTCGGGGTGAACGGGCGGAGGGTCGATCCGCTCGTCGCGGTCCCCGCGCAGCCCGAGAGGGCGAGCAGCAGCACGCCTCCCATCAGAGTCGTGCGCAGCAGTGTCTTGGACATCATGTCTCCCCCTTCGCCCGCCGGCGCCGCACCGGGGCGCCTGAGGCTAGCAGAGCCTCGCGTCCCGGAGGCGGCCCGGCGCCGCCCGCAGGACTGAGGCGGCCCGGTGGCACCCGCAGACCGGAGGCGGTCCGGCAGCGCGTGCGGATCGGAGTCGGCCCGGCCCCACCCGCGCAACGGAGCGCGAAACCGCGAACCTCCGCCTCCGACGGCCGTTCCCGCCGCCTCCGCTCCGCCGCTCAGATCTCCGTGTGCCCGAGCTCGGCTCCCGCGAGCAGGCGGATCTCCGGCTCGGCGATGCCTTCCAGCTCCAGCACAACGACGCGGTTGCGGCCGGCGCGGGTGACCGGCGAGGGGACGATCAGCGTCCGCTGCGGTCCGCGGCGCCAGTAGCGCCCGAGGAGGAAGCCGTTCACCCAGACCAGTCCCTTGCCCCAGTGCAGCGTGTCCACGTAGAGGTCGGCCTGCTCGTCGAGATCGAACGAGCCGGAGGCGAGCTGCGGTCCGGCCGAGAACGCCGGCGCCGCGACGGCCAGGTCGGGGAGGCACTCCAGCGCGAGGGCACGCGCCGCCCAGCCGGTCAGCGGGGCGCCGTCGAGCGTCACGCCTCCGATCAGGCCCTTGTGCTCGCCGATGCGTGTGCCGTAATTTACCCGGCCCTGGTTCTCGACCAGGATCGCGAGCTCGCCGCGTCCGCTCGGCAGAGTCAGCGCCCGCTCGTGGTGGTCGCGCGCCAGCACGCCCACCGGCACGCCGTCCAGCAGCACCCAGGCGCGGTCGCGCACCTCCTCGCCCACCACGAGGCGGGCCGGAGCGGAGGAGCCGTCGAGCGTCGTCGTGAAGAGCACGAAGCCGTCGTCGTGGCCGAGGTCGTCGAAGCTGGCCATCGCGTCGAGGTGCGCGGCCGGTCCGAACGCCTGGCCGAGGCCGAGCAGCGCCGGGCCGGGGACGAGCGGAGCGGTCAGGGCGGGGGCCGGCGGGCGCACCGCGGGCACCTCCTCCGGCACCGGCGCGTAGCGCGCGATGACGTCGCGGAACGCCCAGAACTTCGCGGTCGGGTCGCCGCCCTCGTCGAGCGGGGCGTCGTAGTCGTAGCTCGTCGTGATCGCGGCGTAGCGGCCCTTGTCGTTCGCGCCGCTGGTCAGGCCGAAGTTGGTGCCGCCGTGGAACATGTAGATGTTGACCGAGCCGCCGGCCGCGAGCAGCGTGTCGAGCTCCTGGGCGGAGGCGTCGGCGTCCGTCGTGTGGTGCTGGGTGCCCCAGTCGTCGAACCAGCCGCACCAGAACTCCATGCACATCAGCGGGCCGGTGGGCTGGAACTCGCGCAGCGTCGCGAGGCGCTCCGTGGTCCGCGAGCCGAACGAGCCGGTGAGGTGCAGGCCCGGCAGGCTGCCGTCGGCGAGCATCTGCGGAGTGGGCTGGTCGATGGTGGTCAGCGGGACCGTGATGCCGGAGTCGCGGGTCACCCGCACGAGCTCGGCCAGGTACTCCTTGTCGGAGCCGTACGCGCCGTACTCGTTCTCGATCTGCACGAGGACCACGGGCCCGCCGGCATCGATCTGGCGCGGAGCCACGATCGAGTACACGCGGCGCAGGTAGTCGCTGACCGCGGCGAGGTAGTTCGGCTCCGAGCGGCGCACGCCCACCTCGGGGTCGCGGAAGAGCCAGGCCGGGAGGGCGCCGTTGTCCCACTCCGCGCAGATGTAGGGGCCGGGGCGCACGATCGCGTGCATGCCCTCGGCGGCGATCAGGTCGAGGAAGCGGCCCAGGTCGAGCCCGGCGTCCTCGCGCCACTCGCCGCGGCGCGGCTCGTGCGCGTTCCAGGCGACGTAGGTCTCGATGGTGTTCAGGCCCATCAGGCGGGCCTTGCGGATCCGGTCGGCCCAGAGGTCCGGGTGGATGCGGAAGTAGTGCAGCGCCCCCGACAGGATGCGGTGCGGGCGGCCGTCGAGCTCGAAGTCGACGGTGCCGATGGCGAAGCGGCTCTCGGGAGCGGTGGTCATCTGGATCCCCCTCAGGATCGGTGCCCGGTGTGTCCGAGCGTGAGAACGACGCGGGGCCGACCGGAGCGATCCGGCCGGCCCCGCGTCGAGCAGTGGTGCTACTCCGAGACGGTGAAGCCCTGCGCGTTGCCGTACTGGACGAGCTTGCTCTGCCAGTCGGCGAGGCCCTGGTCGAGGCTGGTGCCGTTGGCGTACGCCTGGCCGACGGTGTCGCCGAAGACGCTGTTCGCGTAGACCTGGTAGGGCAGGTACGACCAGCCGGAGCGGACGGCCTTCGAGGCCTGGGTCAGCACCTCGTTGATCTTCTGGCCGCCGAAGTACTCCGACTCCTGACCGGTGAAGTCCGAGCTGTCGAGGTCGGCCGTGGTCGACGGGAATCCGCCGCTCTGCAGGAAGACGTCGACCGAGGCCTGGTCGCTGTTCAGCCAGCGCAGGAACGCGGCGGCCAGCGCCGGGTTCTCGCTCTGCTTGGTGACGGACTGGCCGCCACCGCCGTTCTCGGCGCTGACGGCGGTGCCGTCGTAGGTCGGGATCGGCGCGACGGCCCAGTCGCCGGAGGCGTCGGGGACGCTGGACTCCAGCACGCCGGGCATCCAGGCGCCGGTCACCAGCGAGGCGATGGAGCCGTCGGCGAGACCCTTGTACCACTCGTCGCCCCAGGCGGGGGTGTCCGAGAGCAGCTTCTTCTCGACGAGCTGGTTCCAGACGCCGGTCCACTTGGCGGTGCCCTCGTCGGCGAGGTCGATCTTCACGTCCGTGCCGTCGGTGGTGAACGGCTCGCCGCCCGCCTGCCAGATCATGCTGGTCGCGAAGCCGGCGTCGCCGGTGTCGGCGGTGATGTACTTCGACGGGTCGGCGGTGTGCAGCTTCTCGGCCGCGGCCACGTACTCGTCCCAGGTGGCGGGGACGGCGATGCCGTACTGGTCGAAGACGGTCTTGTTGTAGAACAGCGCCATGGGGCCCGAGTCCTGCGGGAGGCCGACGAGCTTGCCGTCGATGTTGACGCTGCCCCAGGTGGAGGCGGAGTACTTGTCCTCGAGGTCGCCCATGCCGTACTGCGACAGGTCGAGGAGCGAGTCCGACAGCGCGAACTGCGGCATGGCGTAGTACTCGATCTGGACGACGTCGGGGGCGCCCGAGCCGGCCTTGATCGCGTTCTCGAGCTTGGTGTACTCGTCCTTGTTGGTGCCGGCGTTGACGAGCTCGACGTCGACCTTGGGGTAGGCCTTCTCGAACGCGGCGACCTGCGCCTCGGCGCTGGGGGTCCAGCTCCAGTACGTGATCTTGCCACCGGCCTCGAGAGCGGAGTCGAGGTCGGCGGCGGAGCCGGCGCTCGTGGTCGTGCCGCCACCGGAGGTGGACGAGCAGGCCGCGAGGGAGCCGGCGGCCAGGGCCGCGACGGCCGCGACGGTCAGGGTCCGCCTGAGGGCGGAACGGGCGATCTTCATGGTGGTGTTTCCCTTCACTTCTTCGTGCTGCGGGTGCTGTGGACGGGGCAGGACGCTCCGGCCGGGGGATGGGTAGGGGGAGGGCTCAGCCCTTGACGCTGCCGGCGCTCAGACCGGACTGCCAGAAGCGCTGGAGCCCGAGGAAGGCGACGACGATGGGGATGATCGTGAGGAGCGAGCCCGTGATCACGAGGTTGTAGATCGGCTGCGCGCTGACGCCGGTGGCCTGCGCGTTCCACTGGTTGAGGCCGACGGTGAGCGGGTACCAGGTGGGGTCGCTCAGCATGATCAGCGGGAGGAAGTAGTTGTTCCAGGTCGCGACGACCGAGAACAGCAGCACGGTCACGATGCCGGGGGCGAGGAGGCGGATGGAGATGGTGAAGAAGGTGCGGAACTCGCCCGCCCCGTCCATCCGCGCCGCTTCGAGCAGCTCGGTGGGCACCGACTCCACCGCGTAGACCCACACCAGGTACAGGCCGAACGGGCTGATCAGCGACGGGATGATGATCGCCCACGGGGTGTTGGTCAGGCCGAGCTGGCTGAACATGAGGAACGTCGGGACGGCGAGGGCCGTGCCGGGCACCGCGATCGCTCCGAGCACCACGGCGAAGACCGCCTTGCGGCCCGTGAAGCGGAACTTCGCGAGGCCGTAGCCGGCGAGCGTGGCCAGGAGCGTCGCTCCTCCGGCGCCGACGACGACGTAGAGCAGGGTGTTGCCGAGCCAGCGGAGGAAGATCCCGTCGCGGTAGCTGAGGGTGTCGGCGATGTTCTGGAAGAAGACGAAGTCGCCGTCGAACCAGAGGCCGAAGCTCGAGAGCAGGCCGGCCTGCGTCTTCGTCGCGTTGATGACCAGCCAGGCCAGCGGCACGAGGCTGTAGAGGATGAAGACCGACATCAGCAGGGTGAAGGCGATCGACTTCTTGGGCTGCACCGAGGAGCCGCGGCGGGCGGCCGGGCGCTTCGGGGCGCGGGCGGGCGTCCGGGGAGCGGTCGCGAGGGCCATCAGTTCTCCTTCCGCGCGCCGCGGAGCTGCACGACGTAGGCGATCACCGCGGTGATCACGCCCATGACGATGGCGACCGTGGCCGACGCGTTGTACTGCTGACCGGCGAAGGACAGGTTGTAGGCGTACATGTTCGGGGTGAAGTAGGTGGTGATGATGTTCGGCGCCAGCGTCCGGAGGATGTTCGGCTCGTTGAACAGCTGGAAGCTGCCGATGATCGAGAAGATCGTGGCGATGACGATCGCGCCGCGCAGGGCGGGAAGCTTGATCGAGCGGATGACGCGCATCGGGCCGGCGCCGTCGATCTCGGCCGCCTCGTAGAGCTCGGCGGGGATCGTCTTCAGCGCGGAGTAGAAGATGAGCATGTTGTAGCCCACGAACTCCCACGTGACGATGTTGCCGATCGAGGCGAGGATCCAGTCGCGCGAGAAGGGCTGGACGACGTCGGAGCCGAGCAGGTCGTTGACGTTCGCGGCCAGGCCGAAGTTGTCGCCGTAGATGAAGCCCCACATCAGCACCGCGACGACCGCGGGGACGGCGTAGGGGAGGAAGACCACGATGCGGAAGAAGCCGGTGCCGTGGAGGCGCCCGCTGTCGATCGCGAGGGCCGCGACGAGGGCCAGCACGAGCATCACGGGGACCTGCACGACCAGGAACAGCAGGACGCGGCCGAAGCCCTCCCAGAAGTTCGGGTCGGTGAAGATCGCGGCGTAGTTCGCGAAGCCGACGAAGGAGTTGCCGCCCACCAGCTGCTCGCGGAAGAGGCTGAGGTAGATCGAGTAGACGACCGGGGCGATGAAGACCAGGAGGAAGACGACGAGGAAGGGGGCGACGAACGCCAGGCCCTTCCACTCGCTCTTCGCCCGCGACTTCGGGGCCGCGAGGGGGGACGCCGGAGGGGCGACCTCGCTCAGCGGGACGGGGGGAGACGTCGTCGTCATGGGATTCCGTTCGGGGAGTAGTGCGGGCCCGCCATGTTCACGTCAACATGGCAGAGCGTCACCGTAGCATGTCCACGTCGCCACCCGCGACTGTTCCTGCGTCACGGTTCGGCGCACGATGCACCACGGCTGACGGGCGGCGCGCTATAAAGGGAAGCCCATGTCACTCGAGACCGACCGCCCGTCCCCGTCCACCCGGCCGCGACGCGGCGTCTCGATGGCCGACGTGGCCCGGCGCGCGAACGTCTCGGGCCAGACGGTCTCGCGGGTGTCGAACGGCAAGCAGAACGTCGACGGCGAGACGCGCGAGCGGGTCCTCGAGGCGATGCGGGCCCTCGGCTACCGACCCAACAGCGCGGCGCGGGCCCTGCGGACGGGCCGCTTCCACAGCATCGGCGTGATCATGTTCACGCTGTCCTCGTTCGGCAACATGCGCACCCTCGACGCCATCGCGATCGCGGCCGCCGACGCGGGCTACTCGATCACCCTCATCCCCGTCTCCCACCCCACCCAGGGCGAGGTGTCGGTCGCGTTCCACCGGCTGAGCGAGGAGGCGGTCGACGGCGTCATCATCATCGTCGAGGCGCACCTGCTCGACGAGGCCGACATCGTCCTCCCGCCGGACCTGCCCGTGGTGGTCGTCGACTCCGCCGGCGGCGAGAAGTACCCGGTGGTCGACACCGACCAGATGTCGGGCGCCCGCCAGGCCGTCGAGCACCTGCTCGGACTCGGCCACCGCACCGTGCACCACATCGCCGGTCCCGACCGCTCCTACTCCGCCGAGCGCCGCCACGAGGCGTGGGAGTCGACCCTGATCGAGCGCGGCGCCCCGGTGCCGGAGGTGCTGGTCGGCGACTGGTCCACCGACTCCGGCTACCGCCTCGGCAAGCGGCTCGCCGCCGATCCGGAGGTCACCGCGATCTTCGCCGCCAACGACCAGATGGCGCTCGGCGTGCTGCGCGCCCTGCACGAGGCCGGACGCGCCGTGCCCGGCGAGGTGAGCGTCGCGGGCTTCGACGACATGCAGGAGTCGGCGAGCTTCTGGCCGCCTCTCACGACGGTGCGCCAGTTCTTCGGGGACACGGGCCGCCGCTCGGTCGACATCCTCCTGCGCGAGCTCGAGTCGGGCGAGCGCACCGGCGTCTCGCTCGTGCCGACCCGCCTCATCGTCCGCGAGAGCACCGGCCCGGCCCCCGCCGCCTCCTGACGCTTCCGCGGAGCCCGCC
>NZ_PSWN01000009.1:0-150738 GCF_002932815.1 Rathayibacter sp. AY1B4
CGACTGGGTTGATAGGCCGGATGTGGAAGACAGGACTAAAGACTGTCGGAGCTGACCGGTACTAATAAGCCGATAACTTGATAATCACTACACTCATACCGTTGTAAAGGCTGGTAGGAGTGGCCAGAGATTGCTTGCGTCCACTTTGTGGTTCCCAGAAGACGGGCACCCCGCATCCTCCTTCGGGAGGACCGGAACAATTGAATACACGCACGGCGTGTAACCCAGATTTGACCATGTGCCCTCGGGTGCGTGTGTCGCCAGGGTTACGGCGGCCATAGCGAGAGGGAAACGCCCGGTCACATTCCGAACCCGGAAGCTAAGACTCTCAGCGCCGATGGTACTGCAGGGGGGACCCTGTGGGAGAGTAGGACACCGCCGGACACCATTCACGATGGCCACCCAGAAATGGGTGGCCATCGCTGTTTAACCGGTCGGTCTCTGTTCGAGGAGGAACAGGGCCGGCTGGAGCGACGATGACCGTCGTCGCCCGACTCCGGAACGAGGAGCAGCGATGACTCAGCACGACCCGACGCCCTCTCCGGAATCGAGGCCGCTCCAGAACGGCTTCGACGTCGTGGAGGAACACGTCCTGTCAGACGAGCTCCTCCGGATCGAGCAGGCTGCGCTCAATGAGAGGGCAGCCGGATACGTTCAGCTGCAGGAGCAGCTGCGCATCCGACTCGAGAACGCGGACCGCGACCGATGACCGACGACTCGCGACTCGACTCGGCTCTCGCCGAGCGGGGCATCGCCCGGTCCCGCACCCATGCCGCTCGGATGATCGCCGACGGTCTGGTGACGGTGGACGGTGTCCCTGCACTGAAGCCCTCGATCCGCGTCCGCGACGATCAGGACGTCGCGGTCGCCGGCCTCGACCACTACGTCAGCCGGGCCGCCCACAAGCTGCTCGCCGCCCTCGACACCTTCGTGACGGTGCGAGTCGGCGGCCGGAACGCTCTCGACGTCGGGGCGTCGACGGGCGGGTTCTCGCAGGTCCTGCTCGAGCGCGGCGCCGCCTCGGTGATCGCCCTCGACGTCGGGCACGCGCAGCTCGCTCCCCGGATCCGGTCCGACGATCGCGTCCACGTGGTGGAGGGGTTCAATGCGCGGGATCTCACCGCCGCCCGGCTCGCCGAAGCCGCCAGGACCGAGATCGTGCCGGACCTGGTCGTGTCCGACGTGTCCTTCATCTCCCTGCGGATGGTTCTGCCTCCGGTCGCCGCCTCTGTGGATCCGCTCGCCGACTTCGTGGTGCTGGTGAAGCCGCAGTTCGAGGTCGGCCGCTTGGGAGTGCGGGAGGGGATCGTCCGGGATCCCGAGCTGCGTCGCGAGGCCCTCTCGGACGTCCTGTGGTCGGCGTGGGACCTGGGGCTCGGCGTCGTCGGGCTGGCCGAGTCGCCACTCCCGGGGGGCGCTGGGAATCGCGAGTATCTGGCGCACCTCCACCGCGACCGCGGAACGATTCCGACAGAATGGAGGGACGCGGTCACCGCGCTCACCACCGGGTGACGCGATCGTGTCCGCCGCTGTCGACCGACCAGAAGGACACACCCTCGATGCAGTCCCCTCGTGACGAGCGCAACATCCTCGTCGTCGCCCACACCGGACGGACGGACTCCCTCGATGCGGCGGTCCTCGTCGTCGAGCGTCTCCGGAACTCCGGCGCCCACCCGGTCCTCTGCGCCGACGACAAGGGCGACATCGTCGCGGTCGCTCCGGATCTGAGCGACGTCGCCGTGCTCGGGTCCGACGTGCCGCTCGAGTCCATCGAGCTCGTGTTCGTGCTCGGCGGGGACGGGACCATCCTCCGCGCGGCGGAGATCGTCCGGTCCGGGACGGCCCCTCTGCTCGGCGTGAACCTCGGCCACGTCGGGTTCCTCGCCGAGAGCGAGCGGGACGATCTCGACGACGCGGTCGCCCGTGCGCTCGACGGCGACTACGCGGTCGAGGAGCGGATGACCTTGCAGGTGCGCGTCAAGATCGACGAGGCCGTCGTCTACGAGACCTGGGCGCTCAACGAGGCCACCGTCGAGAAGGGCAGTCGCGAGCGGATGCTCGAGGTCATGGTGGGCGTCGACGGACGTCCGCTGTCGAGCTTCGGCTGCGACGGCATCGTCGTGTCCACTCCGACCGGTTCCACCGCTTACGCCTTCTCCGGGGGCGGCCCCGTCGTGTGGCCGACCGTCGAGGCGATGCTCCTCGTTCCGCTCAGTGCCCATGCGCTCTTCGCACGGCCCCTCGTCGTGGGTCCGTCGTCGAGCCTCGCCGTCGAGGTCAAGGAGAGGACCGACGGCGTCGGCGTCCTCTGGGCCGACGGCCGGCGCGCCTACGAGCTGCCGCCGGGAGCGCGCGTCGTCTACCGTCGCTCGCCCGTGCCCGTGCGCTTCGCGCGCCTGCACGACGCCCCCTTCACCGATCGACTCGTGCACAAGTTCGGTCTCCCCATCCGCGGATGGCGGGGGTCGGCGGAGACGGAGTAAGGCCCGATGCTCGAAGAGCTGCAGATCCGCGACCTCGGAGTGATCGCCGAGGCGACGCTCCCGCTCGGACCGGGCTTCACCGCGGTCACCGGCGAGACCGGCGCCGGCAAGACGATGGTGGTCACGGCGCTCGGCCTCGTGCTGGGCGCGCGCTCTGACGCGTCCGCGGTGCGCTCGGGAGCGAAGCAGGCCTGGGTGTCGGGGCGCTGGCTGGTCCCAGAGCAGGGCCCGGTCGCCGAGCGGGTCCACGACGCCGGCGGCGATCTCGACGGCCCGGAGCTGCTCCTCGCGCGCTCGGTCTCGGCGGAGGGACGCGGGCGAGCCGTCGTCGGCGGCCGGAGCGCACCGGTCAGCGTGCTGAGCGAGCTCGCCGATCAGCTGGTCGTCGTGCACGGGCAGTCGGACCAGATCCGCCTCCGCTCCGCCGCGGCGCAGCGTGAGGCGCTCGACCGGTTCGGCGGACCCGGTCTCGCCGACGCCCTCCGCGACTACGCGAGCGCCTTCGAGCGCTGGCGGGCCAACCGGGAGGAGCTCGACTCGCTCACCGAGGCCCGGGAGACGCGCGCCCGCGAAGCCGAACGGCTCCGCTCCGCCCTCGCCGAGATCGAGGTGGTCGCCCCCCAGCGCGGGGAGGACGTCGAGCTCGCGGCGCAGTCCGCCCGGCTCGGGAGCATCGAGCAGCTGCGGCTCGCCGCCGGCGAGGCCCGCGAGGCGATCTCGTCCGAGGAGCTGGACGGGCGGGACGCGCTCGGGCTCCTCGAGACGGCGCGGCGCGTGCTGGAGCGGGCGGCCGAGCACGACGCCGCGCTGCAGCCGACGGTCCAGACGCTCGGCGAGGCGGCGGTGCTCCTCGTCGACGCCGCCGGCGGGCTCTCCTCGTACCTGGCGGAGCTCGACCTCGACGGCGCGCACGACCTGGAGCTGATCGAGAACCGGCGGGCGGAGCTGTCTCTGCTCGCCCGCACCTACGGACCGACGCTGGACGACGTGCTCGACCTGGTGGACTCCTCCGGACTCCGCCTGCTCGAGCTCGACGGCGACGACGAGAGGATCGCGGCTCTCGAGGCCGACACCGCGGCCGACGCGGACCTCGTCGACCGCCTCGCGACCCGGCTGACCGAGCTGCGGACCGCGGCGGCCGCCGAGCTGGGGGAGCGGGTCAGCGACGAGCTCACCGCGCTGGCCATGGCGGATGCGCGCCTGCACGTGAAGGTGACGGCCGCGGGGGAGCCGAGCGTCCACGGGCGCGACTCCGTCGAGATGCTGCTCCAGCCGCACACCGGGGCCGCACCCCGGCCCCTCGCCCGCGGAGCCTCGGGCGGCGAGCTCTCGCGGGTGATGCTCGCGATCGAGGTCGTGGTCGCCGCCAACGACCCCGTGCCGACGTTCGTCTTCGACGAGGTCGACGCAGGGGTCGGCGGAGCAGCGGCGATCGAGATCGGCCGACGGCTCGCGCGGCTCGCCGAGACGTCGCAGGTCATCGTGGTGACCCACCTGGCGCAGGTCGCCGCATTCGCCACGAACCACCTCCGCGTCGAGAAGGGCTCGGACGGCGCGGTGACCTCGAGCGCCGTGACGCAGCTCGACTCCGAGGAGCGGGTGTCCGAGATGGCGCGCCTGCTCTCGGGGCTCACCGACTCGGCCAATGCTCTCGCTCATGCGCGGGAGCTCCTCGAATCGAGCCGGCGGGGCTGATAGCGAGCGGCCCGGGACGACATCGATCCGTCCCGGGCGGTCCGCCGCCGCCGTTCTGCTGTTACGGTGGAACCCCGTGGTGGACTTTACGAACGCGGGCCTTTCCTCTTCTTCTCCCTCGGATCCCGAGGGCTCCTCCGGGTCCTCGACCCGGAGCGCTTCGACGGCCGGGCAGGACGCCCCCTCGAAGATCACGAAGCACATCTTCGTCACCGGCGGTGTCGTCTCCTCGCTCGGCAAGGGACTCACGGCCGCGAGCCTGGGCAACCTGCTGACCGCGCGCGGGCTGCGCGTCGTCATGCAGAAGCTCGACCCGTACCTCAACGTGGACCCGGGGACGATGAACCCGTTCCAGCACGGCGAGGTCTTCGTGACCGACGACGGCGCAGAGACCGACCTCGACATCGGCCACTACGAGCGCTTCCTCGACATCAACCTGAACCAGGCCGCGAACGTCACGACCGGCCAGATCTACTCGAGGGTCATCGCGCGCGAGCGCGCCGGCGAGTACCTCGGCGACACGGTCCAGGTCATCCCGCACATCACGGACGAGATCAAGCGGCGCATGCGCCTCCAGTCGGAGGACGACCCGCAGCCGGACGTCATCATCACCGAGATCGGCGGCACCGTCGGCGACATCGAGAGCCAGCCGTTCATCGAGTCGGCCCGCCAGGTCCGCCACGAGCTCGGCCGCCGCAACGTCTTCTTCGTGCACGTCTCGCTGGTGCCCTTCATGGGCGCCTCCGGCGAGCAGAAGACCAAGCCCACCCAGCACTCCGTCGCGGCGCTGCGCTCGATCGGCATCCAGCCGGACGCCCTGGTGCTGCGGAGCGACCGGCCCGTCTCGGAGTCGAACAAGCGCAAGATCGCGCTGATGTGCGACGTCGACGAGCAGGCCGTGGTCAACGCCAAGGACGTCGCGTCGATCTACGAGATCCCGCAGATGCTCAACGAGCAGGGCCTCGACGCCTACATCATCGACCAGCTGGGCCTCCCGGCCGGCGAGGTCGTCTGGGACGGCTGGTCGCGACTGCTCGAGGCCGTGCACGAGCCCAAGCACGAGGTCACCATCGGCCTGGTCGGGAAGTACATCGACCTGCCCGACGCCTACCTCTCCGTGACGGAGGCTCTGCGAGCCGGCGGCTTCGCGCAGCAGACGAAGGTCGCCATCCGCTGGATCGCCTCCGACGGGCTCGAGGACCCCGAGGCTGCGGCCAAGGCGCTCTCCGAGCTCGACGGCATCTGCGTGCCCGGCGGCTTCGGCATCCGCGGCATCGAGGGCAAGCTCGGCGCGCTGCGCTTCGCGCGGGAGAACGGGATACCGACCCTCGGGCTCTGCCTCGGCCTGCAGTGCATGGTCATCGAGTACGCCCGCAACGAGGCCGGCCTCGAGGGGGCCTCGTCGTCGGAGTTCGACCCGGAGACGGAGTTCCCCGTCATCGCGACGATGGCCGAGCAGGTCGAGATCCTCGCGTCCGGGGACATGGGCGGCACGATGCGCCTCGGCCTCTACACGGCCGAGCTCGCCGAGGGCTCGATCGTCGCCGAGGTGTACGGCGCACCTGAGGCGGCCGAGCGCCACCGCCACCGCTACGAGGTCAACAACCGCTACCGCGACCGGATCGCCGAGGCGGGGCTCTGGTTCTCGGGCCTCTCGCCCGACGGCCACCTCGTGGAGTACGTCGAGCTGCCCCGCGAGAAGCACCCCTATTACGTGGGCACGCAGGCGCACCCGGAGCTCCGCTCGCGCCCGAACGCCGCGCACCCGCTCTTCCGCGGCCTCGTGACCGCCGCCCTCGAGCGCCAGGAGGCCTCGCGCCTCTTCCCGGCATCGGAGGCGGGCGCCGATGAGTGAGCCGCTGTCGGACGAGCTCGTCGAGCCGGAGGTCCTGACCAGTGAGCGCGTCTTCGACGGGATGGTCTGGGGCGTCCGCGCGGAGACGTTCCGCTACGGCGGCGGCGAGCTGCGCCGGGAGTTCCTCGATCACACGGGAGCCGTCGCGGTGCTGGCCCTCGACGACGAGGACCGCGTCGCCCTGATCAAGCAGTACCGGCACCCGGTCCGCACCCGCGAGTGGGAGATCCCGGCCGGCCTGCTCGACGTGGAGGGCGAGGATCCGCTGGTCGCCGCTCAGCGGGAGCTGGGCGAGGAGACGGACCTGCAGGCCGAGCGCTGGGACCTGCTCTCGGAGTTCGCCACCTCGCCGGGCGGCAGCGACGAGGTCATCCGGATCTACCTGGCCCGCGGGCTCTCGTCCACCGGCTCCGCCTTCGACCGCGAGGCGGAGGAGGCCGACATGGAGCTGCGGTGGGTGCCGCTGGACGAGGCGGTCGAGGCGGTCCTCGCCCGCCGGGTGCAGAACCCCTCGCTGACGATCGCGGTGCTCGCGGCGCACGCGTTCCGCTCGCGCGACTGGGACGGGCTGGGCGACGCGTCCTCGCCGTGGACGCGCCACCCGCTGGTCCGCCACCCCCGGGGGTGAGCCCCCGCGCCTGCGCCGAGGCGTACCTCCGGCAGGCGAGCGTGGAGCGCGGGCTCTCGGCGCACACGCTCGCGGCCTACCGGCGCGACCTGGAGCTCTACCTCGGCTGGCTCGAGGAGCGCGGGACCGTCGAACTGGCGCAGCTCGGACGCGTCGACGTGGGGGAGTTCTCCTCTTGGCTGGCCGCGTGCCCGGAGCGGCCGCTCGCGGCGAGCTCGCGCGCACGGATCCTCTCGAGCGTCCGAGGGCTGCACCGCTTCGCCCTCGAGGAGGGGGTCGTCGCGGACGACGTGGCCCGGGACGTGGTGCCGCCGAAGATCCCGATGACCCTGCCGAAGGCGGTCACGGTCGAGCAGATGGCGGCACTGCTCGACGCGGCGCGCGGCGAGGAGCTCGCGGACCTGCGGGACCGGGCCCTGCTGGAGCTGCTCTACGCGACGGGCGCGCGCATCTCGGAGGCGGTGGACCTGAACGTCGACGACGTGGTCGCCGCGGAGGTGGTGCGGCTGACGGGCAAGGGGTCCAAGCAGCGGATGGTGCCGCTCGGCCGCTTCGCCCGCGAGGCGGTCGACGAGTACCTCGTGCGTGCGCGGCCCGAGCTCTCGCGGAGGGGGCGCGCGACGCCGGCGCTCTTCCTGGGGGTCCGCGGGAGCCGCCTGTCGCGGCAGAGCGCCTGGCTGGTCATCCGCGCCGTCGCCGAGAAGGCCGGGCTGGACCGGGAGATCTCGCCGCACACCTTCCGGCACTCCTTCGCGACCCACCTGCTCGCGGGCGGCGCCGACGTCCGCGTGGTGCAGGAGCTCCTCGGGCACGCCTCGGTGGCGACGACGCAGATCTACACGCTGGTGACCGCGGACACGCTCCGGGACGTCTACACGTCCGCGCACCCGCGAGCGCGGCGCTAGAGCCGCGGACCCGCGCGGCGGGGCGCGGCGGCCGGGGAGCGGGGCGCCGGTACACTCGTCGGAGGCCGCGCGGGAGCGCACGCCGCCACGGAAGCGAGGACGACGCAGGTGACACGCAAGACGGACGACAAGGCCGAGCTCACCGGTCTCGAAGCCCCGACGCTCGGCCCGACCGGCCGCCCCCTGCGCGACTTCCCGCTGCCGGTGGAGCTCACCGGTCACGGCCCCGCTCGGATCATCTCCCTCTGCAACCAGAAGGGCGGCGTCGGCAAGACGACGACGACCATCAACCTGGGCGCGACCCTCGCCGAGTACGGCCGCCGCGTGCTGGCCATCGACTTCGACCCGCAGGGCGCCCTCTCGGCCGGCCTCGGGGTCACGACCTACGACGCCATCACGATCTACGACCTGCTCC
The DNA here is from genome assembly GCF_002932815.1 of Rathayibacter sp. AY1B4. NCBI lineage: Bacteria > Bacillati > Actinomycetota > Actinomycetes > Micrococcales > Microbacteriaceae > Rathayibacter > Rathayibacter sp. AY1B4. Next base: position 7,982 of record NZ_PSWN01000009.1, read on the forward strand.
TCGGCACCGTGAAGGACCCGGCCGAGGCGATCCGGAAGACCCGCGTGCCGGGCCTGGACGTCATCCCGGCCAACATCGACCTCTCCGCCGCCGAGGTCCACCTCGTCAACGAGGTCGCGCGCGAGCAGATCCTCGCCCGCGTGCTCCGCAAGGTGAGCGCGGACTACGACGTCATCCTGATCGACTGCCAGCCCTCGCTGGGCCTGCTCACGGTCAACGCGCTCACCGCGAGCCACGGCGTGCTCATCCCGCTCGAGTGCGAGTTCTTCGCGCTGCGCGGCGTCGCCCTGCTGATCGAGACGATCGACAAGGTCCGCGACCGGCTCAACCCGGTGATCGAGCTCGACGGCATCCTGCCCACGATGTACGACTCCCGCACCCTGCACTCGCGGGAGGTGCTCGACCGGGTGGTCGACGCCTTCGGCGACAGCGTGCTCGAGACGGTGATCGGCCGCACGGTGAAGTTCCCGGACGCCAGCGTGTCCGGCGTCCCGATCACCCAGTTCGCGCCCGAGCACAACGCCGCGAAGGCGTACCGCAAGCTCGCCAGGGAGCTGATCTCGCGTGGCGCGGTCGCCTGAGGTCCTCCTCGAGGAGCGCACCGCTCCCACCGGGTTCCACCTCGCGCTGACCAACTTCGAGGGTCCGTTCGACCTCCTGCTGAGCCTCATCGCGAAGCAGCAGGTCGACATCACCGAGATCGCCCTGAGCGCCGTGACGGACGAGTTCCTCTCGTACCTGCACGGGATCGACTCGCTCGAGGGGCTGGACCGCGCGTCGGAGTTCCTCGTCGTCGCCGCGACGCTCCTCGACCTGAAGATCGCCGGACTCCTGCCCCAGGGCGAGCTCGTGGACGCGGAGGACGCGGCGCTGCTGGAGGCGCGAGACCTGCTCTTCGCCCGGCTCCTGCAGTACCGGGCCTTCAAGCAGGTGTCGTCGTGGTTCGCCGAGCGGATCGCGATCGAGACCGCCCGTCATGTGCGCGACGTGCCTCTGGAGGAGGAGTACCGGTCCGCGAAGCCGGAGCTCGTCTGGACCCTGTCGCCCGCCGACTTCGCCGCCCTCGCGACCGTCGCCCTCGCTCCGCGCGAGCTGCCGACGGTGGGCCTGGACCACCTGCACGCCCCGCAGATCAGCATCCGGGAGCAGGCCGCCCACGTCGTGGCGATGCTGCGCGCCCGCGGGAGGGCCACCTTCGGCGAGCTGATCGCGGACGCCGACGAGAAGGGCGTGATCGTCGCGCGCTTCCTGGCCGTGCTCGAGCTCTACCGGCACGCTGCGATCTCGTTCGACCAGCCGGAGCCGCTCGGCGAGCTCACGCTGCGCTGGGTCGCCGAGCAGTGGAGCGATGCGAGCCTCGCCGCGCTCGGAGCGGACTATGACTCCTGACGCCGGACCCGGCACGGTCGCGTTCGAGATCGACCGGGCGATCGAGGCGATCCTGATGGTCGCGGACGAGCCGCAGCCGCTCGCCTCCCTCGCGACCGCGCTGTCGAGGCCGATCGCCGTGGTCCGCCAGTCGATCGAGCGCCTGGTCGCCGACTACGACGGCGCCGACGGGGCGACCCGACGGGGCTTCGAGCTGCGCGAGGTCGGTGCCGGCTGGCGGATCTACGTCCGCCGCGAGTACGACCCGGTGGTCAAGGACTTCGTCCTGACGCAGAACCCGACGCGGCTCTCGCAGGCGGCGCTCGAGACGCTCGCCGTGATCGCCTACAAGCAGCCGGTCTCGCGCGGTCAGGTCGCGCAGATCCGCGCGGTCAACGTCGACTCCGTCGCGCGCACCCTCCTCGGCCGCGGCCTCATCGCGGAGGTCGGCCACGACCCCGAGACGGGCGCGGTCCTCTACGGCACCACCGAGCAGCTGCTCGTGCACCTCGGCCTCACCTCGCTCGACGAGCTGCCGAAGATCTCCCCCCTACTGAGCGACGGAAGAGACGGATTCGATGAGCGCGCCTGACAGCGGCCCCGACGGCGAACGACTGCAGAAGGTCCTCGCGGCAGCGGGGGTCGCCTCCCGACGAGTGGTCGAGGAGATGATCGTGGCGCGGCGGATCCGCGTCAACGGCGAGGTGGCGGACGAGCTCGGCCGCCGCATCGATCCGGCGACCGACCGGATCGAGGTCGACGGGGTCGCGGTGCAGCTGGACACCTCGCGCCGCTACGTGATGCTCAACAAGCCGATCGGCGTCGTCAGCTCGCTGGCGGACGAGAACGGACGCACCGACCTCAGCCTCTACACGAAGAACTTCGAGGAGCGGCTGTTCAACGTCGGGCGCCTCGACGCCGAGACCTCGGGCCTGCTGGTTCTGACCAACGACGGCGAGCTCGCCCACGTCCTCGCGCACCCGTCGTTCGGAGTGACGAAGACCTACATCGCGAAGGTGCACGGGCAGGTCCTCCCGCAGACGATCGCGACGCTGACCTCCGGGATCGAGCTCGACGACGGACCGGTGGCCGCCGACAAGGCGCGTCTCCTCGGCCGGCCGGAGGGCCGCTCGAACGCCTCGCTCGTCGAGATCACCCTGCACTCCGGGCGCAACCGGGTCGTCCGCCGGATGATGGCGGCGGTCGGCCACCCCGTCATCGAGCTCGTCCGCCGCCAGTTCGGGCCGCTGCACCTGGGCACCCTGCGCTCGGGCGATCTGCGCGACCTGACCCGGGAGGAGCTGGGCGCGCTGCTGACGATCGCGCGGCAGGGCGGCGAGGCAGTGGCGGCCGCTCCCGCGGTCCCCTCGAAGAAGGCGAGCGCGGGGGCGCGGCGGCCCCGGCCGGACAGCGGCGAGCGCGGCGCCCCGGCGGAGCGCGGCTCGGCCGGGCGATCCTCCGACCGCGGCGGCTCGGCGGGACGGTCGTCCGATCGCGGCGGCTCCTCCGCCGGCGGCGGGCGGAGCGACGGTCCTCCGCGCCGGTCCGGCGCCGACAAGCAGCGCCGCGCCGATCGCTAGGCTGTCGGGGTGAACGAGCTCCTGCACCCCGCGCCGCCCGCGATGCGGACGACCGGGACGGTGCGGGTGGTCGGCTCCGGACTGCTCGGCGCCTCCATCGGCCTCGGCCTCGCCTCCCGCGGCATCGACGTCGTCCTCGACGACGCCTCGCCCGCGAGCCTCTCCCTCGCCATCGACTACGGGGCCGGCCGCGCCGCCTCCGCCGACGACCGGCCCTCCGTCGTCGTCGTCTGCGTCCCCCCTGACGTCACCGCGAGCGTCGTCGAGCGCGAGCTCGCGGCGCACCCCGGAGCCGTCGTCACCGACGTGGCGAGCGTCAAGACCCAGCCGCTGCGCGAGCTGCGCTCCCGCGGCGTCGACCTCGCCCGCTACATCGGCTCGCACCCGATGGCCGGCCGCGAGCGCGGCGGACCGGTCGCCGCGCGGGGGGACCTCTTCGTCGGCCGGCCCTGGGTGATCTGCCGCGACGGCGAGACCGCGCCCGACGCGCTCGCGCGGGTGGAGGGCCTCGCTCTCGACCTCGGCGGCACCATCGTCGAGATGGACCCGGAGGAGCACGACCTCTCGGTCGGCCTCGTCTCGCACGCCCCGCAGGTGATCTCGTCACTGCTCGGCCAGCGCCTCCTCGACGCCCCGAACGCGGCGCTCCGCCTCGCCGGGCAGGGCGTCCGCGACGTCTCGCGCCTGGCGGCCTCGGCCCCCGAGCTCTGGATGCAGATCCTGGCCGCGAACCGCGAGCACGTCGTCGCGGTGCTCGACGCCTTCCGCGACGACGTCGCCGCGGTGGCCGACGCGCTTCGCGACCTCGAGGCGCCCGGCTCGCGCCGCGTGCTCGCCGAGCACCTCGCCGCGGGCAACGCCGGAGTGGCGCGCCTGCCCGGCAAGCACGGCCAGGACCAGCGCTTCTCGACCCTGATCGTCCTCGTCGACGACTCTCCCGGAACCCTCGCGCGGCTCCTGGTGGAGATCGGCGAGGCTGGCGTCAACCTCGAGGACGTGCGCCTCGAGCACGCGCAGGGGCGCCGAGTGGGTCTCGCCGAGATCTCGGTCGTGCCCGAAGCGGTCGCGCCGCTGACCGAAGAACTGACCCTACGCGGCTGGAGGATCGCCGGATGAGCACCGAGCAGAACAGGCAGGAGGGCGGCCTGAACAGGATGACGCCCGCCCGCCGGGCACAGCAGAGCATCCCGGAGGACGGGGGCGCGGCTCCCGAGCGCGAGGCGCGCTCCGAGGCCGCCGAGCAGGGCGACTTCGGCGAGGCCGTCGTGGTCGCCATCGACGGCCCGGCCGGCAGCGGCAAGTCCAGCGTGTCGAGGGCTGCCGCCCGCCGCCTCGACTTCGAGTTCCTCGACACGGGAGCGGCCTACCGCGCGCTCGCCTGGCACGGGCTCGACCGCGGCCTCGACTTCGAGGACCAGGACGCGATCGTCGACGCGCTCGACGGCTTCGACTACTCCATCGGCACCGACCCCGAGTCGTACTCGGTGTGGGTCGGTCCGACCGAGGTGACCGCCGCCATCCGCGAGCCCCGGGTGACCGCGCGGGTCTCGGCCGTGGCGAAGGTCCCCGAGGTCCGTCGGAGGATCACCCTGCTGTTCCGGAGGATCATCGGCGAGACGCGCCGGGAGGGCATCATCGTCGAGGGCCGCGACATCACGACGGTCGTCGCACCGACCGCTCCGGTCCGGATCCTGCTGACGGCGAGCGAAGAGGCTAGAATGGCCAGGCGTTCGCGCGAGGTCACCACGGAATCCGCCGAGGCGACGGGTCAGGCGCTGCGGTCGAGGGACCGCGCCGACTCGCAGGTGGTCGACTTCATGAACGCCGCAGAAGGAGTCACTCTTCTCGACTCCACTCATCTCGACTTCGAGCAGACCGTCGACGCGGTCGTCGCCGAGGTCCGAACTTCGAGAGCAAGGGCCGGTCATGGCACAGGACACGCACGTCGGTGACGACGAGCTGAACTTCGGAGACGACGACCTCGTCGAGCGCCTCGGCGACCTCGACGAGCAGCTCGCCTCCTCGCGCGCGCAGGCGCTCCGCAGCGGACTCGAGGACTACGACCTCGACGAGGAGGACCTCGACCTCCTCGAGTTCGCCGGGGAGGACTCGGACGAGGTCCGCTACCTCCCCGCCCTCCCGGTCGTGGCGATCGTGGGCCGCCCCAACGTCGGCAAGTCCGCGCTGGTGAACCGCATCCTCGGCCGCCGCGAGGCCGTCGTCGAGGACACCCCGGGCGTCACGCGCGACCGCGTGTCCTACAAGGCGGAGTGGATCGACAGGGCGTTCACCATCGTCGACACCGGCGGCTGGGAGCCCGACGCCCGCGGCATCGACGCCTCCGTCGCCATGCAGGCCGAGATCGCCATCGACCTCGCCGACGCCGTCATCTTCGTCGTCGACGCGAACGTGGGCGCGACCGCGACCGACGAGCACGTCGTGAAGCTGCTGCGCAAGACGAGGAAGCCGGTCTTCCTCGCCGCCAACAAGGTGGACGACGCCCGCCAGGAGCCGAACGCCGCCTCGCTGTGGTCGCTCGGCCTGGGCGAGCCCCGCCCCGTCTCGGCGGTCCACGGCCGCGGCGTCGCCGACCTGCTCGACGCGGTGCTCGAGAAGCTCCCTCTGGAGTCGGCCGTCGCCAAGCGCGAGGTCGGCGGACCGCGCCGCGTCGCGATCCTCGGCCGCCCGAACGTCGGCAAGTCCAGCCTGCTCAACAAGGCGGCGGGGGAGGAGCGGGTCGTCGTCAACGAGCTCGCCGGCACCACGCGCGACCCGGTCGACGAGCAGGTCGAGATCGCCGGCAAGGTCTGGCGCTTCGTCGACACCGCGGGCATCCGCCGCCGCGTGCACCTCCAGCAGGGCGCCGACTTCTACGCGTCGCTGCGCACCTCGACCGCGCTCGAGAAGGCCGAGGTCGCCGTCGTCGTCCTCGACGTCTCGCAGCCGATCTCGGAGCAGGACGTCCGCATCATCGACCTGGTGCTGGAGTCGGGCCGGGCGCTCGTGCTCGCCTTCAACAAGTGGGACCTCCTCGACGACGAGCGCCGCCGCTACCTCGAGCGCGAGATCGAGACCGACCTCGCTCACGTGGCGTGGGCGCCCCGCGTCAACATCTCGGCCCGCACCGGCCGCCACCTCGAGAAGCTCGTGCCGGCGCTCGAGCTCGCCCTCGAGTCGTGGGACACGCGCATCCCGACGGGCAAGTTCAACGCCTTCCTCGCCGAGCTCACCGCGGCGCACCCGCACCCCCTCCGCGGAGGCAAGCAGCCCCGCGTGCTCTTCGGCACGCAGGCCTCGTCGCGCCCGCCGACATTCGTCCTCTTCACGACCGGGTTCCTCGACCCGGGCTACCGCCGCTACATCGCGCGCCGCCTGCGCGAGATCTACGGCTTCCAGGGGTCGCCGGTGAACGTCAACATGCGCGTTCGCGAGAAGCGCGCGCGCTGAGCGCAGCCGTACCGTGTCCGGCCCGTGGGAGCTCCTCCCGCGGGCCGTCCGCGTCTCCGGGAGGAGCGGTCGTCGAGTCGAGGGGGCGGATGCCGCTCCGATGCGTCTCGATCGAGCAGGTCGACCTCGTCGCGAGCGGGAGTGACGGGCGGCGCGGTGCTGCCGAAGGCTCAGCGGCCTCCTCTGGAACCGGGCGGTCGTCTCTCCGAGCGGGCGTCGGCAGGGCCGGGAGGCCGGTCAGTCGCCGGTGGCGAAGGGCCACCACGGCGGCAGGAGCCGTCGGTAGGCGGCGAGGTAGCTGCCGGGATCGCGGGGCGCGGGCAGGCGGAGCCACTGCTCCATCAGGCCGACGGAGCCCGCCGCGAGGAACGAGGCCGTCGCGTCCTCGAGGAACCCGAGCGGTGCGTCCGCGGCCGGGACGTCGAGGATCCCGGTGTCGAGCGTCGCGGAGACGGCGGTGCGGAAGTGCCCCGCGAGCATCGCGCGGAGGCCCGAGTCGCCGCCGGGGGCGTCGAAGGCGCGGAGGTAGAGGTCGCGGTGACCGTCCAGGTGGCCGAGGACGCGCGAGGTGCCCTCGCGGATGCTCGCGTCGGTCGCGGCGCCGCTCCGGAGCTGCTGGAGGTAGCCCTCGCGGATCGCGTCGAGCTCTTCCCGCAGGGCGGCGCAGAGCAGTTCTGCGGCGGAGGAGGCGTGGGCGTAGAAAGTGGAGCGGTTCACGCCGGCGAGATCCGTGATCTCGGAGACGGTGAGGGTGGCGACGTCGCGGCCGGTCGCGAGTTCGATGATGGCCCGGTGCAGGGCCACCTGTGATCGCTTCTGCCGCGCATCCACTGCTGACGCCTCCCGAGCTGCCGACGGCGCGTCGACCCGTGCCGACGCGTTCCGCGCAGCGAGTCTACGGGGCCCGCTCGTTTTCACTTCCGGCGTCGGCATCCGCTAAGGTAGTCGAGTTGCCCGGGCCTCGGCCCGGTCTGCCACGGGCTGTGGCGCAGCTTGGTAGCGCACTTGACTGGGGGTCAAGGGGTCGCAGGTTCAAATCCTGTCAGCCCGACGGAAAGCCCTGATGAGACCACTGGTCGTCGTCAGGGCTTCCGTCGTTTCCGGGCCTCGTCGTGACGCTGCGGACCGCTCACCGGAGCGCTGCGGCGACCTCGGCGAAGGCCTCGCGACGTCGAGCGGAGCGCGCCTCCCGCTCGGCGGGATCCCGTGCCCAGAGCGCCTGTCGCGACGGATGGAAGGTGCGGATCACCGTGAGGCCGCGCTCGCGCTCGATCGCCGGGTGCCGCCTGAGGAGGCGCCGCCAGCCGTGATCGGCGTCGCCGCCCTGAAGGAGGACCACCTCGACGTCGGGGGCGAGCGCGAGCAGATGCAGGACGGTCTCGACGCCGGCGTCGAGCTGCTCGGCGTTCGGCGCCGCTGCGATGTACCAGGGGTAGGCGTTCCACGGCAGCAGGTCGACGGGGGCGAGGCCCACCTCGTCCATCAGCCCGGCCATGAGCTCCGCCGTCGGGTCGTCGTTCTCGGTGCAGAGGAAGCCGCTTCCGATGCCGTCCTGAGTGGCGGGGCCGGGATCGCGGAGGACGCTGAGGACGCGCGCCTCCACTCCGCCGTGCAGGGGCGCGACGTAGGGCAGCCAGCCGCGTCCGTAGGGGTTCCGCAGCTCGTCGACCCAGCGGTTCACGGGAGCCACGTGCGGTGAGTAGCGCTGCTCCCACTGGGCGCGGCGGAAGGAGAGGTCGGCCATGGAGCGGGGCATGTCCGCACCCTAGAGGGTGACCCGGGCGGCGCGGCACCCTTCCTGGTCGTCGGCCGTGCCGGCGGCGTCCGGACTGAGAGGCCGGAGCGGCATGCACGGCGTCTCCCCGACCGCCCGCAAGGGCGGCGGCAGGCCGGCTCCCTAGCGTCGGTGGACGTGACCCACTCCGCTCCGCTCGCCCGCTGGTGGCGCGAACCCCGGTGGGCGCGGCTCACCCTCCTCGCGATCCTGTGCGGTTCGACGGTCCTCACCGGCTGGAATCTCGCCCGAGGCGGAGACGCCGTCTTCTACGAGGCGGCGGCACGGTCGATGTCGGAGTCGTGGCACGCGCTGGCGTTCGGAGCCTTCGATCCCGCCGCCACGGTGACGCTGGACAAGCTGGCGGGGTTCGCGGTGCCGCAGGCGCTGAGCATCCGGCTGTTCGGGATGTCGACGTCGTCGATCGCGCTGCCGCAGCTGCTCGAGGGGCTGATCACCGTCGCGGCGTGCTCGGTCGTCGGGCTCCGATGGGGCGGCCGGGGGCTCGGGCTGGTCGCGGCGGCCGCGGCGGCGAGCACGCCGATCTTCGTGTCGATGTTCGGGCACCCGATGGAGGACGGCCTGCTGACGGCAGCGCTCGCCGTCGCGCTGGTGTGGTGGCAGCGCGCGGTGCTGACGGAGCGGTGGTGGCCTCTCCTGTTGGCCGGAGCGTTCATCGGGATCGGCTTCCAGGCGAAGATGATGCAGGCCTGGTTCGTCCTGCCCGCCCTCGTAGTGGCGACTCTCGTCGGGGTGCGCGGGTGGCGCCGAGCGCTCGCCTGGGCGGGCGGGCTCCTGGCCGTCGCGGTGGGCGCCTCGGTGGCGTGGATGGTCGCGATGCAGGCGGTGCCGGCAGGGGACCGGCCCTACATCGACGGGTCGACGGGGAACGACGTCTTCGCGATGGTGTTCGGGTTCAACGGGCTCGACCGGCTGATCCCGGGAGCGGTGCCCGGCGCCGTCGTCGCTTCCGCCCACGTGGCGACGATGGGCGGAGCAGCGGGGTCTTCGCCGGCCAAGCTGCTGCTGGCGCAGTACGCGACGCAGGTCGGCTGGCTGTATCCCACGGCGCTCGCCGGGCTGGTGCTCGGCGCCGTGCGCTGGTGGCCGCGGCGGGGGAGGCGGGGAGGTGCCCGCGGTGCCTTCGCCCTCCTGGTCTGCCTCGCGGTGTGGCTGGTGACAGCGGCGGGCGTGCTCTCGGTGGCGACGGTGCCGCACATGGCGTACGTCGCGGCGATCGGCGTGCAGCTGGCGCTCCTCGCCGCGCTGGGCTGGGCGGAGGGGGTGCGGCTGCTCGCGTCGCCCCGGGTCGGCGCGCGGCTGGTGCTGCCGCTCCTCCTGGTCGGGCAGACGGCGTGGAGCGCGGCGCTCGCCGTGGGCGGGCAGCTGCCGTCGGTGCTGGGCCTGCCGCTCGCGGCGCTCGCCGGAGCAGGGCTCGTCGTGGTCGCGGTGGCGGCCCGGTGGAGTAGGGGCGGTGCGGCGGCGAGCAGAGGCGCGGCCCGGCATCGTTCGATCGCGCTCGCAGCGGCCGTCGTGATCCTGGCAGGGCCGATCGCGTTCAGCCTCCAGGTGCTCGACGCGTCCCTCGACGGGTCGGGCGGGGACGCGCTCGTCGGCCTGCGCTTCCCGCAGAGGGCCGAGACCTCGGCTCCGTTCGCGGTCTCGTCGCCGGACGCGGTCGGCGGGCACGACTCGATGACCGCCGACGAGACCGCACTGGTCGCCGCTGCTCGTGCCGCCGGCGGCGGGGTGGACGGAGCGCCCCTGTTCCTCACCGACTCCTGGGCGATCTCGGCGCCGATCATCACGGCGACCGGCGCGAGCGTGCTCACCGACGGCGGCTACTCCGGCCAGGCGCGGGTCTTCACCGAGCAGGACGTCGCCGGGATGATCGCGGCAGGACGCACGCCTCTGCTGGTTCTGAAGAACTCGGCGCCACCGACCGAGTCGGTGCGGAAGGCCGTGGTGGCGGACGGATGCACACAGCTGCAGGAGTGGGGGCCGGCGGCGACGGAGTCGGGAGAGCGCGCCTCCGCGGTCACCGGGTTCTCGTTGTGGCGGTGCGTGGCGATGCCGCACGGCTCGGCGGGCGGGGTGTCGGGTGCCGGCCAGTGACGCCGTAGGGCAGTTCTCGCCTGGACGAGATCGGCTCCCGCCGGAACGATCGCCCTCGTCCTTGCGCTCGACGGGTCAGGCCAGGCCGAGGAGGTCGAGCGTCCAGGCGTGAGCGAGGACGTTCTCCTGGTGGGACTCCTCGGGCGTCAGTCCGCTGAGGTGACCGCCCGAGGTCGCACGGAGGACGACGTGCGCGGGATCGTCGCGCTCAGCCACTGCCCGGTAGGCGCTTGCGAATTCCGCGATCGCCGACGCGTCGACTCGGGCATCGCGGAGACCGGCTCGAATCCACGCGCGCGGAAGCGGTCGGCTCCGCCCCACCATTGTGGCGATCGTCGCGAGTGGAGAGAGCCCGCTCGCGAGGATCCAGTCAGGGTCACCGAACTCCTCACGGTCGGACGCCGCCGCGGCTGCGGAGCGATCATCGAGCGCGCCGACGGGATCGAGGAAGGGATGCACGAGGTGGAGGCCACGGAGTTCTGCGGGGCGACGGAGGCAGACCGTCGCAGCGACCAGCGCGCCCGCGCTCGCCGCGGTGAGAAGGAGCCGGTGCGAGTCGATCCCTGGAAGCTCACGAAGCAACGCCAGGCAGGCGAGGAGGTCCTCGATCGGGCGCTCGCGGCCGAGGCCGGTCGCCTGCCGATGCCACTCCGGGCCGTTCTCTCCGCCCCCGCGGACATGGCAGTAGGCGATCGCGGCTCCGCGCGCGAGGAGGTCGTCCGTGAAGGGATCGAACGGCCCCTCGAGGCTGATGCCGTAGGCGCCGTAGACGTGGACGACGACGGGACAGCTGTCGGCGCCGTCAGGAGTCATCAGGGTGAGCGGGACGAGGGTGCCGTCCCGGCTCGGCGCAGTGAGTGACGTGACCTTCATCCGTTCTGTGACCTCGGTGGCGAGTGCCTTACCCGGTACAGGGGTGACGCAGTGGACGCGGTGAGCAGGGGAGGAGACGAGCATGATCGGGTGGCGGGTGATCGGATCGACGGCGGGAACAAGGGTCCCGGCCGCCGGCGCGAGCCAGAGCGCGTCTGCCCCGCCGCCGGGCAGCCACACCGCTCTCCTGCCGGACGACCGACCGAGTACGAAGAGCTCACCCTGGGCCTCCTGCAGGTGCTCCGCCTGAAGGGCCTTCGGAACGGGAACCTCGAGAGGACGCGTCGAGCCGGTCATCCGGACGACTCCGTGCCGTCGATACAGGACCGCGAGGCCGCCCCTGCAGGCGGAGACATCCGCGTTCTCCGTGCCGAGGTCGAGGCGACGGCACGTCGGGGCACTGCTCTCCTCTCCGGTCAGCACCCAGTACCGGGAGTCGCGCGCCCCTCTCGATGCGAGTACGGCGATCGCCCCGGCGACGCTGCGCAGATCGAGCCTCCGAGCCTGATCGGGCTCTTCGAGCGGCACGTGGGGAGTCGTCAGGCTGCGATGCCACCAGACCGCCTGCCAGGGCCGACCCGCGTCGTTCCGCCTTATCCAGAGGAATCCGTCCGAGAACGATCGGATGCGCGGGGAGACGGGGCGCTCGTCCTGAACGATCTCGACGGCTCCGCTCCTGGTCGCGACGGCGACGCGGATGCGGTGATGCTCATCACCGTCCTGATCGCTCACAAGTGCGAAAGCGGCGGCGCCCGGCGAGAGCACCAGAGACTCCTGCGGTGCGATGACGAGGGTGTGCTGCACGGGGCGCCCGTCGGGATCCCGGAGGAGCACCTGCCGGGGGCCTGTCGGCTCCGCGGCTGCGCTCGACGGCTGCAGAGCTGCGAGATGTCGCAGCCGTCCGGCGATCGCAGAAACCCGAGGCGGCAGTGCGTCGCGACCCGTGATCACGTCAGACACCCTGCTCACGCAACCTCGGTCCAGGGGGACGGCGAAGCCGAGCCTGCGCGGGAATCAGGAGGATCAGCGAGAGCACGATCCACGAGCCGATGAGGCCGAGAACGACGCTCGGGACCGGCCAGATCACTACCCCTTCGCCCAGTGCTGCGCGACTGACGAGCCAGCAGACCGCGCCGGTGGCGGCGACGGGTGCGGCAGCTGCTGTGGAAGCGGCGAGGGACATCGCGAGGCTCTCGGAGACGACGAGCCCGATGATCTGTCGGCGCTGCAGGCCCGCTGCCTGGAGCAGGGCGATCTCGCGCTCGCGGTTCTGCGCAGAGAGAGCGACGACAGTGGCGCTGGTGGCGAGCATCGACACGGCTACGACTGCGACGATCGTCAGAACATCGGTGAGATCGGCGCGGGTCCCGGGCCGGACCGCCGTCGTCATGGCGACGACGGACTCCACCGCGCACAGGAGCACGGCGATCGCCCCCAGCCCTGCCGTGAGCGGCGCGATCGTGGCGGTGCTGACCTGCACCCGGGCTGCTGCCGCGCGGATTCCGAGAGCCGCGACGACGAGACCCGATCGGGCGGAGAGCGCGTGCAGAGCCCGGAAGACGAGCGCGATCACCTCCGGGCAGAGGAGGTAGACGGCCACGAGGACGCTGCCTCCTACGTCGACGGCCAGGTTGAACATCGGCGCCGGTCCGGTCGCTCCGAGTTCTCGAGCAGAGGCGGATGCCGTGACAAGGCCGGAGGCGATGAGGAGGAGGGCGATGCCGCAGCCGATCCGCACCGCGCGCATCGCCGTACCCGGTCGACCGCTCCCGACTTCACGCAGCGCGGCGCTCGGCGGCGTGCGGGCGGCGCGGCGCGCGGGCAGGACTCCGCCCGCCAGAGCGGTGAGCGTGCCGAGCGCCAGCGTGACCACCGGAGCCCAGGGCGCGAGCGAGAAGCTCGGAAGATCGACCTCGGACGAGACGGCACCGTTGAATGCGGGAACCGCCCAGAACGCCAGCAGTGTCGAGAGGAGCGCTCCGATGCCGGCGCCGAGGAGACTCACGATGCCGAGCACGAGGAGAGTGACGACGAACACCTGGGCTCGGGAGGCGCCCAGCAGGAGCCAGAGCGCGTGCGTGCGTCCTGTGGCCAGAACGCTCGCTCGGCCGACGATCGTCAGGGCGACCCAGCCGACGAGCGCCACGACAGTGTAGATCGTGATCGAGAGGATCCGGAACTCCCCGAGCGCGACGCCGGCCTCCGTGACAGCGGCGGTGAATGCGGGGTCGCCGGTAAAGGCGAACTGCTGAACGCACAACCCGATCAGCGTCGCCATCAGGGCGACCACAGCGATCGCGGGAGACCATCGGCGCCACTCGTCGGCGAACAGGCGTACGACGTAACGGGACACGAGTCAGGCCCCGGCCTCTTCGAGGATGCTCAGCAGCTCATGGCTGGTGCAGCGTCCGGTCGTCCGCACGGTCCGACCATCGTGCATCACCACGACCGTGTCCGCGAGGGCTGCGGCGTCGAGATCGTGCGTGACCATCACGATCATCTGGCCCTCGTCCGCCATCGTCCTCAGAGTCGACAGGACGACCCGCGAGCTCTGCGAGTCGAGGGCGCCGGTCGGCTCGTCGGCGAAGACGATGCCGGGCCGCCGTGCAAGGGCGCGGCAGAGAGCGGTCCTCTGCTGCTCACCTCCCGAGAGCGTTCGCGCCGGCGCACGGCGCCGGTCGCGCAGGCCGAACGATTCCACGAGTCCACCGATCAGGTCGTGCGGCACGGGTGATCGGTCGAGCCTGAAGGGGAGCGCGATGTTCTCCTCGACATCGAGGAAGGGCACGAGGTTGTACTGCTGGAACACGAACCCGATCTGGGCGCGGAGCATGCGAGCGCGATCGGCCGCTGACAGCCTGTTCACGTCCCGGCCGTTGACCTCGACGACGCCGGACGTCGGCCGGTCCAGTCCGCTGAGGCACATCAGGAGAGAGGACTTGCCGGAGCCGGAGCGGCCGACGACAGCGGTGAGCCCGCCCCCTTCCAGATCGATGTCGCAGCCCCGCAGGACGGTCGTCCGCTGCCGGCCTACGGTGATGACCTGCTCGACGGCTCGAGCCTGGAGGGTGGGGATCATGAGCGTTTCTCCTCGACGAAGGTGGGGACGTCTTACTCGTGAGACGCCCGCGATCCACGTCATGCTGGATCGCGGGCGCCCGGTAGCGACTGTCAGCAGTTGCCCCACGTGATCGAGCTGGGCCAGCCCGGGCACGGCGAGATGACGCTGAAGGTGCTGACGCGCGCGGCGTCGTGCGCGTCGGCCTCACCTTCGAGGGTCTGGAAATCGAGGATCCGGTTCATGTGATCACCTCCTCTCCTCGTCTCGGGCCGACTCGGTCAGAGTCCGAACGGCAGGGCGGAGCGTCCGGTCTCGAGCTCGTCGAGCGCTGCGAGCACTCCGAGCGAGCCGGTCAGGTAGTCCGACGAGAGTCGGAGGTTCTGGTTGCCGCGGAAGAAGACGCCGGTGTCGTCGAGCACGGCGTGCAGGCGCAGCGACCGGACGTGCGAGCGGAGGATCTCCTCGAGTTCCGCGCTCGGGCGGTGCAGTACGCGGCGGCGGAGGTAGACGAGGAATCCGGACAGACCGTGGGCGAGTGAGGCCTGCGCGCACTGCTGGTAGGACGCGGCGGCGTCGATGGACGCGAGGGGATCGGCGAAGAGCTCCTCGCCCGTGACCCGCCGCAGCTCCAGGATCGCCAGGCCGGGCCCGGTCGAGCCGATCCCCAGGTAAGGAAGAGTCCTCCATCCCTCATCGAACTCGAGAGTGTTGTTCCGGGTGATCGCACAGCGCGCAAGATCGGCGTCGACGGCTCGTATCGCGAGCGTGATGTACAAGTCGTCGCCAGTGGCTTCGTGGAGTCGGGCGAACAGGATCGCGGCCGCAGACCATCCGTGCAGGAGGCCGACGGAGGCTCCTCGGACGTCCTCATCGAGCAGCGTGGTGAGATGGTGGGCCGCCTCCGACGGGTCCCCTCCGTCTGCGAGCTCGGCGAGCCCTGCACCGGCCCACCCCGACCACAGCGTCGGACCTGAAGGGGCGGCCGAGAGCCTGCGGTCGAGGACCTCGAGTGTGCGCGCGAGTCCTGCCTGGCGAGCCGCGTAGCGAATTCCCTCGCGTCCGCAGAGACCACGCGACCGCACCTGGGCCACGCGAGCGGCGAGCCAGTGATCGGCGGCCTCGAGGTCGACATCTCCGGATCGTCCTAAGACAGCGGCGACTCCAGCCGCGCCGTAGGGGAATCCGGCACGGTCGTCCGCGCTGTCGCGGGCGAGGACAGGGATGTCTCCGGGAACGACCGGCGAGTCGTCCGTCCACTGAAGCACCGATGCGACACCGCGGGCGATCTGGCCGCGCAGCTGGTCGTCCGAGAGGGCGGCGAGTCGACCGACGTCTTCGTCGATCGACCTCTGACCGGAGGCGGGGAGTACGTCGAGGGTGGAGGTCCTGATCGACCGCAGCACGGCGGGCGGAACTGCGAGATCGTCTGCGGCTGCTCGGAGGAGCTGCTCGATCTTCGCGACGTTGCCCTGGTCGGCGATCGTCGCTTGGGGGAAGAGGAGATCGAGTTCGAGGATGCCGAGCGACCACTCGTCCGCTTCCGTCCCCTTCAGGCCTTCCAGGGGCTCGTAGCCGGGCGCTCCCTGGCGACAACGCCACTCCGGATCCATTCGATGCGCGAACTCGAAGTCGAGGAAGCACGGGTGCGTGCCGTTCCGCATGATGACGTTCTTCGGGTGGATGTCGCCGAGCAGCCATCCTGCGCGGTGCACGGAGGCGAGAGCGGCGTCGAGGCGAGCGACGGTCGTGGTCAGCCAGGAGGTGTATGCAGGGTCACCGACGCGCCACGGTGCTGGTCGGAGCAGCGGAGTCCTCGTCATCCATTCGCGCTTCAGATCGTTCCCCTCGATGTGCTCCATGACCAGGTATCGGTGCTCCCAGGCCGTGAAGGATCCGTAGAAGACGGGTACGCAGTCCAGGGACTGCAGATCGACGAGCACCTCCTCCTCATGAGCCAGGCGAGTCACGGCGTCGACTCCGTCGGCGTCCAACCCGGCGTGCGGGCGCGCCTCCTCGAGGACCACGATCGTCCCGATCGGCACGAATTCGTCGGTCGTCGCTTCAGCGAGATAGACACCACCACCGTTCGAGAAGTGCAGCGCTGAGAGCATCGTGAAGCCGAAGGCGACCTCTTCCTCGTTCTCCGCCCCGACAGTGACGGACTCCGGTAGTGAAGCCCACGGGGGAGGTGTGAACGTCGGCCGCCGGACGTCCTCCACCTCGTTCCCGTCCGGGTCGAGCACCGTCGAGACGAAGCCGCTCTCCGTCTCGGACGGGACGAAGGCGCCGTAACGGAAGTGCACAGGCCCGGACTTCCACCGCCGGTCGGACAGTACGTACGGGCCTCTGAACCCGCGAAGACGGACGTCGAGGTCCTCCAGCGTTCGGGCGAACTCGTCGTCCGAACCGGGATACACGGTGATGAACTTCCCAGCTCCCGCTCGATCGGCGTACTTGCCGTTCTGCATCAGAAGGTGAGAGGTGGTCGAGAGATGCTTGAAAGGCAGTCGGGAGGCTAAGCAGTAGCGTGCAGCAGCGGCGAGGACCTTCTCCGCGTCATCGAGTGTCGACGAGAGGTGGAGCTTCCATCCCTGACGAGGGAGGAGGCGACCGTCCGGCATCCAGTTCCGCCACGGCCGCGACTCCCTCACCTGCCAGTCCTCCGGAGCGAAGGACGCGACGTCGAAGGCGTCGCCATCGATGTCGTCCCCCTCCTCGGCGACCGCGTAGAACGGGTTGCCCGGGCGGCAGTACCGGAGATATTCGAGGTCGAGCGGCATCGCTTCCCTTTCCTGTCCGACTTGTCTCGCGGTGCGGGATGCGGCTCCCGGCGCTGACTTCGAGGCTAGGAAGGTCCGCAGTCGACCACCTCCCGCCGAAGTCACGGATGAGGATGACCGGAGTCACGGTGAGGGCGTGACTGCGGTCACGGGTCGGCATCCCGGAGTCGGAGCTACAGTTGTCGACATGGGCTCAACTCCGGAGACGGCGGCGGAGATCTCCGCGCCGTCAGCGGCAGGACACGAGCGGGTCGCGGTCGCGCCGTCCCCGTCGAGCACCGTGGACATGACCGTCATCGCACTTCAGGCGATCGCCCTGTGCTGCCTCGTCCTGGCAGGGATCCTGGGCGTCGTGGACTCCGCGCAGAGAGGCACGGGTGCAGCGGTCGCGGTCACATGGCTCGCGCTGGTGCCTGTGATCGCCGGGCTCTGGGCCGTCCGGCCCCGACTGATCCGAGCGGGACACGGGGTCGCCGTGACGACGGTGTCCATCGTCGCGGCGACGCCGGTCGTCGTCTTCGGCCGGCTCGATTTCACGATCCCGGTCCTCCTCCTCGTCGTGGCGTTCGCGGTGGTCGACGTCTCGCTCCGCGCAGGGGCGCACGCGATGATCTGGATCGCCTCCGTCGGACTGGCCCTCCATGTCGGGGGCGCCGTCGGCTCGGGGAGGGCGCTGCTCTCCGGAGTGCTCGACGGTCTGCTCAACGTGGTGCCCGTGGCCGTGCTGATGTGCTTCGGGATCGCCCTGGGACTCTCTCTTCGCGGCTTCGAGAGCGAGCGATCCGCCGACCAGCGTGTGATCAGGCGGTTGCATCGCGCCTCCGAGACGGAGAAGGAGCTGCTGCTGTCGGACGAGCGCGCCCGGAGCGCACGCGAGCTCCACGACGGCCTCGGGTACAAGCTGACCCTCGTCTCGATGAGTCTCGAGCTCGCTGATCGCCTGCGCTCCGCCGATGCCGAGCAGGCGTGGGCCGAGGTCCGCACCGCCCGATCCACGTCGAGCGAGGCTCTCGCGGACATGCGGATGTGGGTACGAGCGCTCAGTCCCTTCCGGGACGCGGGCGCCCGCGGCCTGGCTGCGCTGGAGTTGATCGCGGAGTCCTTCCGCGGCACGGGCGTGACCGTGGATGTGGTCGGCGACGAGGCGTCGGACCGTGTGCTCACCAGCGACGATGAGACCGCGCTCGTCGTCTACCGAGGCGTGCAGGAAGGGCTGACGAACGCTCTGCGGCACGGCGCTGCCCGCAGAGTCCGCATCGATATCGAGACGGACGACGTCCGGCTCGAGCTCTCGCTGCTCAGCGACATCGGCGCGGGAAGGAGCAACGGGATCAGCGACGGCGAGCCTGTGCTGGGGTTCGGGCTGCGCGGCCTCGACGATCGCGCGACGGCTCGCGGAGGTCGGTTGACGGCGCGGCGCATCGGCGACCGGTTCCTCCTGCGCCTCTCGATCCCTCTCGGAGGCGCCGACGGGGAACGGGAGAGCCGCGCCTCGTGACGGAGACGACACCGAGGCGAGTGCTGCTGGTGGAGGACCAGCAGATGATCCGCCGTGGGCTGGTCATGCTCCTCTCGACGGTCGAGGGTGTCGTGGTCTCGGCCCAGGCCGAGAACGGACAGGCTGCTCTGCACATTCTGCGCACGACGGAGGTGGACGTCGTCGTCACCGACGCGCGGATGCCGGTCATGGGCGGCGTGGAGCTCGCCGCCGAGTGTGCGCAGCTCCATCCGCGTCTGCCCGTCCTCCTTCTGACGACCTTCGACGACGACGCGCTCGTGCAGGCGGCCCTCTCGGCCGGCGCTTCCGGATTCCTCCTGAAGGACACCTCGGTGGAGGGTCTCGTCGTGGCCCTCGACGCGGTGATCGCCGGCGGGATGGTGATCGATCCGCGCGTCGCCCGGCCGGCCGTCCAGCCGGGTCGCACCGGCGAGAGCCCGCTGACGCTGCTCACGCGGAGCGAGCGGGTGGTCGCCGAGCTGGTGGCCGAAGGGCGGAACAACAGGGAGATCGCGGCCGCCCTCGTGCTCGCCGAGGGCACCGTGAAGAACCACGTCTCGGCGCTGCTGCGCAAGCTCGGCCTCCGCGACCGCACCGCCCTCGCGCTCACGCTCTACAAAGGCTTCCGCCCCGACGGCGCCTGAAGGCGCTGGTCGGATTGCGGCCCAGGCGCGGCCGTCCTCGGGCGCCCGACCCGCCGCCTATCCTTGAGGGCGATGTCGAACTCCCGCGCCGAGGCCGCCTACCTGCGCTCCCTCGGCGCCTTCCGGACGCCGACCCTCGATCTCCTCCACGGCCGCTACGCGCCGTTCGTCGTCGCCGCCCTGTCGCTCGTGTTCACCGTCGACCGGCAGGCCGTGGCGGTCGCCGACGCGCACGCCGAGGTGGGGGAGCTGCTCGAGGAGCTGCGCTCGGCCGGGTACGACGAGGGCGAGCGCGCTCTGCCGAGCGGCACGGCGCGCGAGGTGTGCCGCTACTGGGTCCGCGTCGGCTGGCTCGTGCCGCAGATCGAGGGCGAGGCCGAGGTCTACCGGCTGAGCGCCCACGCCGTGAGCGCCCTCGAGATCACCGGGCGCACCGGAGGTGGACGCACGCGCGTCTCGAACTCGCGGGTGCGCACCCTGCTGGAGGCGGTCGAGCGGCTGGCCGCGGACGTCGATCCCGACCCGGAGGCCCGCCTCTCGCGGCTCCGCGAGGAGCGGGCGCGCCTGGACGCCGAGATCGCCGCCCTCGAGGAGGGCGCCGGTCTCGAGCCGGCCGACGACGAGCAGCTCCTGGAGGAGGCCGAGAACGTGGTGCACCTCGCCCGCGAGCTGCCGGCCGACTTCGCGCGGGTGGCGGAGTCGATCAAGGCGATGCAGCGCGACGTGGTCGCGGACCTGCGCCGCGACGTCCGCCCGACCGGCGAGGTGCTGCGGGAGTACCTCGAGCGAGGTCAGCACGTGATGCAGGCCACCAGCGAGGGCCGTGCGTTCGCCGGAGCCCTCCGCCTCCTGGGCGACCCCGAGCGGATCGATGCGCTCGCCGATCAGCTGCACACCGTGCTCGTGCAGCCGTTCTCCCGCCTGATGGACCCGGCCCAGCGCGGGGAGCTGGCCGCGATCGGCCGCCGGGTGGAGCTGGGCGTGCAGGAGGTCCTGACCGCGCAGCGCCGCGCGTCCCACGTCATCACGGGCCAGGTCCGCACCCACGACCCGGCTCGCGACCGCCAGGTGGACGAGCTGCTGCGCGACGTGATGGCGGGGCTCCAGGAGTGGACGGGCGGGATCTCGCCGGACGCGCCGGTCGCGCCGCTGCGGCACCTGCCCGTCGCCGGGATCGGCCACCTGCGCCAGACCCTGGGAGACGTGCGTCCGGCCGGCGGGCCGGCGCCCCTGGCCGGAGACGACGGCGACGCCGAGTTCGTCGGCGACGACAGCCGGGCCTGGGGCGGTCCCCGCTACGCGGAGCTGGAGGCCTACGTGGCGGAGCTCGGCGACGAGTTCGATCTGGCGGACGCGTTCAGCGCGGCTCCGGAGGACACGCGACGGCCCGTCGACCTGCTCGGGCTGCTCGAGATCGCGCACCGGACGGGCCTCGTCGACCGCGACGGCTACTCCGTCGTGAGTACGCGCCGACCCGACGGGACCGTGCGCCGCTTCGCCTTCGGATCCGTGACCGCCCGCACCGAGGAGGAGACCGACGATGAGTGACACCCTGGCGACCGACGGGACCGCCGCCGATCCGTTCATCGCGCCCGTGTCGATGGAGGAGGACCCCGACGAGCTCTTCCCCGGCGACCGCGGCGTCCTCGACACCGAGGTGCGCCGGGTGCTCGTGCACGTGCTGCAGCGCCGCTTCCTCCTCGCCGACCGCCACCGCGAGCAGTGGGCCGTGCTCCAGGAGCACCGGCAGCTGATCGAGTCGCGGCTGAACGACCTGTTCGTGCGGCTCGTCGTCGACCACGAGCGCGGGGTCGCCTACAAGCAGCAGGTGCGCTCCGACGAGGTGGAGATGCCGGTGCTGCTGCGCGACCTCCCCTACACCCGCGCCGAGACGCTGGTCCTGGTGCACCTGCGAACGGTCCATCAGCGGGAGTCGGCGGCCGGCGAGGCGTCGGCGCGCGTGGACGTCGAGGAGGTCGAGCAGACGGTGCTCAGCTACTTCGCCGACGCCGAGCGCGACACCGCCCGCCGGCAGCGCATGGTCCGCAAGGCGCTGGAGCGGCTCGGGCGCGACGGCATCGTCGACGAGGAGTCCGCAGGGCGGTACCGGATCAGCCCGATCGTGGAGATCGTGCTGAGCGCGCCGAAGCTGCGGGAGCTGAGCGACTGGCTGCGCGGGCGGGCGGGCGAAGACGCTTCCTCGGTGGTCGCAGAAGCGGCGCCCGCCGAGGAGCCCGGCTCCGACGATCCGGAGCAGGTGGACGACGACGCGCTCGAGGACGACGGCCTCGACGAGGAGGCGGACCCGCCCACGGACGGCGTCCTGCCCGGAGCCGATGTCGCGGACGACGAGCCGCTGGACGACGAGCCGACCGACGACGACACCCCCGACCCGGAGGACGACCCCCGATGACGATGCTCGACACCCTCTTCGGCCTGATCCCCGCCGCCTCCCGCGGTCAGCAGTGGCTCGCCGAGGACCTGCAGCTGGTCAACTGGGGCGGCTACGACGGCGCGCACCGGGTCCGCTTCTCGCCCGGCGCCACGCTCCTCTGCGGCGGCTCCGGCTCCGGCAAGTCCACGCTGATGGACGCCTACATCGCCCTGATGATGCCGCACACCACGCCGTTCAACGGCGCCTCGAACGGCGGAGTGACGGGCCGTCCGCGCGGCGAGGACCAGCGCAACATCCTCTCCTACGCGCGCGGCAAGCTCGACGAGTCGCGCACGGACGAGGGCACGACCATGCGCGTCCTGCGCGGCGACGGAGTCGACACCTGGACCGCCGTCGCGATGACCTGGGTCGACCACGACGGCTCGCGCTTCAGCGCGGTCCGCGCCTGGTACGTCCCGGCCGGCTCCCGGGTGCTCGAGGAGACCGTGCGGATCCGCGCGAGCGCCGAGGGCCCGGTCGACCTCGCCGCGCTCGACCGGGCGGCGGCGCACCGCTTCTCCGACGCGTCGCTGCGCGCGGCGGGCCTGGATCCGCTCGGCACCGATCGCGAGTTCTCGGCGCGTCTGCACGCGGTGCTCGGCATCGGAGCGGCGGGAGCCGGATCGAAGGCGATGAGCCTGCTCGCCCGCATCCAGGCCGGTCAGCAGATCACGACCGTCGACGACCTCTACAAGCGGCTCGTGCTCGAGGAGCCCGAGACCCTGGCCTCCGCCGACGCGGTCGTCGCCCACTTCGACGAGCTCGAGAGCACCCGGCAGCGGATGCTCACCGCGCGCCAGCAGGTCGCGGCACTCGAGCCGTTGCGGGGCCTGCGCCTGCGCATCGCCGCGTCCGCGGAGCGCGTGCGCCTCATCGACGCACTCGGGGAGTTCGATGCCCCGGTGTCGCCGGCGGCCCTGTGGCGCGCTGAGCAGCGCCTCGGCCTGCTGCGCGACGTCGAGGCCGAGCTGCGCGAGCGCACCCGCGCCGTCGACGCCGTGCTCCGCGAGAAGCGGGCCCTCGCCGAGGCGGCGGAGTCGGAGCGGGACGGGCTCGCCGAGGTGCTGCGGGCCTCCGGCGGCGACCGCCTCGAGACGGCCCAGCGCGAGCTCCGCGAGGTGGAGCGGCGGCTGGGCGCGGCGCGCGAGAACCGCGCCCGGCTCGAGGAGGACCTGCGCGCTCTCGGCGAGCCGGAGACCACCCGCGAGCGGTTCGAGGCGGTGCTCGCCCGGGCTGCGAGCGCGGCCGACGCCAAGCGCAGCACCCGTGCGGCCTGGTCGGACGCAGTCGCCGAGCGGAAGGCCGCGGCGCGCGATCTCGCCGAGCTCGAGGCGGAGCAGCGCTCGGCCTCGGACCGTCGGGACAGCATCCCCCGGCCTCTGCACGAGGCGCGCGAGCGGATCGCGGAGGCAGCCGGCCTCACCGCCGACGACCTGCCCTTCGTCGGCGAGCTGGTCGAGGTGCGTGCCGAGTTCGAGCCCTGGCGCGAGGCGTTCACGCTCGCCCTCGGCGGCTTCGCGATGACGCTGATGATCGACTCCGCCCACCTCGACCGCTTCCGCCGCGCCATCGACTCCCTCCGGCTCCCGGTCCGGCTCCGCTACGAGGGCGTGGAGACCGGGCTCGAGGAGGTGCGGGGCCTCGACCCGCAGACGCTGCCCGGGCGCCTCGACTACCGAGCCACCGCCTTCACCGGCTGGCTGCAGGACCGGCTCGAGGACCGCTTCGGCTACGTGTGCGTCGACAGCGCTGCGGAGCTCGGGCGCCACCGGCTCGCCCTGACCCTCACCGGTCAGCTCTCGCAGGGGCAGCGCGGTGCGCACGGCGGCCACGGCGCCGCGAACGTCCTCGGCTTCTCCAACACCCGTCGTCTCCGCGAGCTGAACGCCCTGGTCGAGGCGGCCCGGGCCCGCAGCGCGGCGGCCGTCTCGGCGGCGTCGGCGGCGGAGGAGGCCCTCGATGCGCTCGACGACCGGATGACGCGCCACGCCCGCCTCGCGCTGGTGAGCTGGGAGACGGTCGACGTCGAGTCGCTGCTCGCCGAGCAGGAGCGCTGGGAGGCGGTCGGCGCCGAGGCGGCGGAGGCGAACCCCGAGCTCGCCGGGCTGCAGGAGCAGATCGACGGGCTGCGCGGCCGCCTCGAGCGCCTCCGCCAGGAGATCGCCCGCGCCGGTGTGGAGCGCGAGCGGATCGAGGCGGAGTGGGCCGTCGTGGTCGACGACGTCGACGCGAGCCAGGCCGTTCTCGATGCGGCGGAGCGCGCAGGACGCGAGCTCGACGACGACCAGCGCGCCTTCCTGGACGCCCGGTTCACGCTGACCGAGGCCGCGGCGTCCGGCAGCGCCTCGGACGTCCTGGTCCGCTTCGACGCAGCGCTCGCCACGGCGGCGCAGCGACTGGCGGAGGACCGCCGCTCCGCGGCCGAGTCGCACGAGCAGCAGCGCGAGAGCGCCGGCCGGATCATGGCCGGCTTCCTCGACCGCTGGCCGAATCCCAACCTGCTCGCGGACCCCGAGGCGTCCGCGGGCGACTTCGAGCGGCTGCTCGCCGCCCTCGAGACCAGCGGCCTGCACCGGCTCGAGACCGAGTGGCGCGACAGCCTGCTCACGCTCTCCGGCAACGACCTCACGAGCTTCGACTCCACGCTCGGCCGCTCGCTGCGGGAGATCCGCGAGCGGATCGAGCCGATCAACGTGATCATGCAGGATCTGCCGTTCTACGACGACGGCCACCGCCTGCAGATCACGACGCGCGAGAACCAGTCGGAGGTGCGCCGTCGCTTCCGCCGCGAGCTCCGCGAGGTGCGCGCGCAGATCCAGGCCGTGTCCGCGGAGGAGGAGCGCGAGCAGGTCTACCGGCGGATGTCCCGGCTCATCCAGCGGCTGCGGCGCACCGCGCCCGACTTCGGCGACCTCGTCGACGTCCGCAACCACGTCCGGGTCAGCGCCGAGCGCGTGGACGCCGTCACCCGAGCGCACGTGGCGCTGTACGACCACATCGGCGAGAAGTCCGGCGGGGAGTCGCAGGAGCTGATCGCCTTCATCGTCGGGGCAGCGCTGCGCTACCAGCTCGGCGACGCGGGAGCCGACCGTCCCCGGTACGCCCCGGTCTTCATGGACGAGGCGCTGATCAAGGCCGACGCCCACTTCACCAAGCGGGCGATCGGTGCGTGGCGCGGTCTCGGCTTCCAGCTCGTGATCGGTGCCCCGAACGACAAGTACAGCGCGATCGAGCCGCACGTCGAGGTGGAGTACGACATCCTCAAGGACACGCGCGGACGCTCCTGGGCCAGGCCGAAGGTGGGCCTGGCCCCCTAGGGCTGCTCGCCGATCTTCGCGTGGCTGCGCGAGTAGGCGAAGTAGATCGCGAAGCCCACGGCCAGCCAGATCAGGAAGCGCAGCCAGGTCTCGATCGAGAGGTTGAGCATCAGGTAGGTGCAGATCAGGGCCGAGAGCAGCGGGAGCCACGGGTTCAGCGGGACCCGGAAGCCGCGCTTCAGGTCGGGCCGCTTGCGGCGCAGCACCACGACGCCGACCGAGACCAGCACGAACGCCGAGAGCGTGCCGATGTTGACCATCTCCTCGAGCACGCCGATCGGAGTGAGCCCGGCGAGCAGCGCGACGACGATGGTCACGACCACGGAGGTGAACCACGGCGTGCGCAGGCGCGGGTGGACGGTGGCAAGGCGCCGGGGGAGGAGTCCGTCGCGCGCCATCGCGAAGATGATGCGCGTCGCTCCGATCAGCAGCGTCAGCACGACGGTGGTCAGACCGGCGACGGCGCCGGCCGAGATGACCGTCGCCATCCAGGTCTGCCCGTGGTAGGCGAACGCGTTGGCGAGCGCGGCCGACGGGTCGAGCTCGCGGTAGGGGACCATGCCGGTCACGACGAGGGCGACGGCGCAGTACAGGACCGTGCAGATGATCAGCGAGGCGATGATGCCGATGGGCAGGTCGCGCTGGGGGCGGCGGGTCTCCTCCGCGGTCGTCGCGACGACGTCGAACCCGATGTAGGCGAAGAACACCAGGGAGGCGCCGGCGATGATGCCGCCGACCCCGAACGTGGCCGGCTCGATGCCCGAGAGGAACTGGAGCAGCGGCTGGGTCAGACCGGACGCGGACGGCGAGGGCTCGGCGGCGGGGACGAACGGGGTGTAGTTGGCGGTGTTCACGAACTGCAGGCCCGCGATGATGACGAACAGGACGATGAACAGCTTGATCGCGACGAGCACCAGGTTGACGCGCAGCGATTCCTTGATCCCGAAGGTCATCAGCGCGCCGAGCACGAGGACGAGCAGGATCGCCGGCACGTCGACCACGCCGCCGTAGGTGAGCGCCGGCGGGAGGATCACTCCCAGCTGCTGCAGCAGCGACCCGAGGTACGCGCTCCACCCCTGCGCGACCACGCTCGCTCCGAGGAACAGCTCGAGGATCAGATCCCAGCCGATGATCCAGGCGAAGAGCTCGCCGAGGGAGGCGTAGGAGAAGGTGTAGGCGGAGCCCGACACCGGGACCGTGGAGGCGAACTCGGCGTAGCACATGGCCGCGAGGGCGCAGGCGAAGGCGGCGACGACGAAGCTCAGGACGATCGCCGGTCCGGCGATGTCGTGGGCGGCGCGGCCGGTGAGGGTGAAGATGCCGGCGCCGATGACGACTCCGACGCCGAAGACCGTGAGATCGAGCGCGGTCAGCGACTTCTTGAGCTTGTACTCGGGCTCATCGGTGTCGGCGATCGACTGCTCGACGGACTTGGTGCGGAGGAGGCTCACGGTGGTTCTCTCTGTGGGCTGCGGGGTGGAGGCGCGAGGGCCACTGGGGAGGATAGCGGGGCGGGCGCCTCTGCCGCGCCGGGCGTCGCGCGAGTACGCTTCCCGGCCATGAGCAGGATCTTCTCCGTGGCGTTCGCCGACGTGCACCCCCTCTACGTGGCGAAGGCGGAGCGCAAGGGCCGGACGAGGGAGGAGGTCGACGAGGCGGTCCGCTGGCTCACCGGCTTCTCGGACGAGGAGCTGGCCCGGCACCTCGAGAGCAGGACGACCTTCGAGGAGTTCTTCGCGGCGGCGCGCCTGCCTCCGCAGGCCTCGGCGATCACGGGGGTGATCTGCGGCGTGCGGGTCGAGACGATCGAGGATCCGCTGATGCAGCGCATCCGGTACCTCGACAAGCTGATCGACGAGATCGCGAAGGGACGGCCGATGGCGAAGGTGCTGCGGGCTCCCGCGGCCGGCTGAGCCGCCGGCCCCGGACGCTCCTCCACAGGCGCCGATCCGCTCCGGTTCTCCCCGGTCCGGGCCGGCGGGATCTCGCGCCGCCGGCGACGCGAGCAGGGTGTCGGACATGACATCCACACAGCGAACCCCTGCTCCTCCGTCCCGCCGCCGCGATCCCGAAGTCCTGCGGGCGAGCGCGATCCAGGACCTCCTGGCGGCCGCCCCCTCCATCATCGGCATCCGTCCGGAGGAGTCCGTCGTGGTGGTGCCGTTCCTCGGCACGCGCGCCGGAGGCGGCTTCCGGATCCCGCTCCCGGAGACGTTGCGCGGGATGGAGGCGGAGGCGCTGGCGGGCGGCTGCGCAGCCATGATGGAGACGATGCCGCGGGCCACCGGTGTGCTGGTGGTGGTCTGCACCCGTGCGGGCTACGCCGAGGAGCGGGGGATCCCGCATCTCGACCTCGGCCGCGCGGTGCTCCGGCGCCTGGAGCGCACGCGCCTGGACATCATCGCCGTGGCCTGCATCGCCGCCGACGGATGGGGGCGCTACACGGACGCCGAGGAGTGCCGCAGGCCACGTCCGCTCCTCGAGATCGAGCGGAGCGAGACCGGCGTCCTCGCCCGAGCGGTGGCCGACGAGCCTCTGGACATCGACGCGCTCTCCGTGCTGCCGCCGGTCGTCGAGGAGGATCGCGCGCTCGTCGCGGAGGTGCTCCGCCGGCCGCCCCTGGTCGGCGACACGGAACGGCTCGTCGAGCGCTGGCTCAGCGGACCGCGGGACGTCCGCCGCGAAGGACTGATCGTGCGGACCCTGCAGTCGCCGCCCCTCCGAGACCGGGTGACCGTGCAGATCGCGCGGAGCCCGCAGGCGGGAATGGGAGTGCCGCCCGGCGCGGTGGGCGACGCCCGCGCCGGAACGGACGACAACCACGACCTCGAGCTGTCGGCCCTGCTGCTCGGCAGCGGGCGTGCTCCGGAGCGCGGCCGTCTGGCGCGGGCGACCGGGCTCCTCGCCCGTGCCGCCGCGCTGGCGCCGGAGGAGGCGCGCTCCTCCGTGCTCACCGTTCTCGCGTGGTGCTGGTGGGCGAGGGGTGTCTCGAGCCTCGCCGGGCTCCACCTCGACGAGGCGCTGCGGCTCGACCCCGACGACTCGATGGCCCGGCTCTACGCCTCGCTGTTCGCGGCCCGCCCCCTGCCGGACTGGGTGCTCGCGGCCGCTGCTGAGGCGCTCGACGCCGCGAGCGCCTGAGGTCGGGCGCCGGCCGGTGCGCTCGTCCCGGAGACGGATGCTCTTGCGCGGGGGAGGGGACGGCCCTAATGTGCAACCACATGGTTGTACGAACGGACGCCGACATCGACCTGCTCTTCCGGGCGCTGGCCGACAGCACCCGCCGCGACATCGTCGCCCGGGTGCTGGTCGGCGAGCAGTCCGTCTCCGCACTCGCGGCGCGCTACGAGATGTCGTTCGCGGCGGTGCAGAAGCACGTGGCCGTCCTCGAGCGGGCGGCACTCGTCCGCAAGCGGAGGAGCGGGCGGGAGCAGCTGGTGCAGGGCGAGGTCGCCGCAGTGCGG
This sequence comes from Rathayibacter sp. AY1B4, assembly GCF_002932815.1. Classification (NCBI taxonomy): domain Bacteria; kingdom Bacillati; phylum Actinomycetota; class Actinomycetes; order Micrococcales; family Microbacteriaceae; genus Rathayibacter; species Rathayibacter sp. AY1B4. The sequence continues at coordinate 36,337 of NZ_PSWN01000009.1, forward strand.
CGGGCGTCGCGCCTGCTCGACGCCTACGAGCAGCTGTGGGCGGGGAGGGTCGACCGCATGTCGGACCTCCTCGACGAGGAGTGACACCCGCGAGCCGACCGGTGCGCGGGACCTGCTGGAGGGAGAGGCGCGATGAGCGTGCTGCAGTCCGTGAAGGACATCGAGGAACTGACCCTGACCGTGACCGCCGAGTTCGACGCGGGGATCGAGCGCGTCTGGCTCCTCTGGACGGATCCGCGCCGCCTCGAGCGCTGGTGGGGGCCGCCGACCTGGCCGGCGACCTTCGAGCGGCACGAGCCGGTCGAGGGCGGACGGAGCGCCTACGTCATGACGGGACCGGACGGCGAGCAGGCGCGCGGCTGGTGGCGCGTGACCCGGGTGGAGGAGCCGACGCGGTTCGAGTTCGAGGACGGCTTCGCCGACGAGCGCGGCGACCCGGTCGACGCGCTGGGGATCACCCGGGCCACGGTCACCCTCGACGAGATCGAGCCGGGGCGCACGCGGATGGTCCTCAGCAGCCGTTTCGAGTCGGTCGAGCAGCTCGAGCAGATGGTCCAGATGGGCATGGAGGAGGGACTCCGCCAGGCGATGGGGCAGATCGACGCGATCCTGCTCGAGGACTGAGTCGGCGCCCATGGAGGCTCAGCGCTCGCCGCGCCGAGCCTCCGGGCGGAGGAGCCGTCCGCGCTACTGCTCGGGGTCGGTGAGGGCGGCGGCGTAGGCGCGGACGGAGCGCTGGTACCGGGGGAGCCCCGGAGCCAGCGCCTCCAGCGCGATCCGCAGGGCCTCGTCGACGCGCCCGGCGCTGTGCAGGGCGAGCGCGAGGAACACCTCCCGCGCGGAGCCCACCGCGGGGTGCGCGGCGGCGCCGGCGAGGAGGTCGATCGCCTCATCGGTGCGGCCGAGGTTCCGGAGTGTCGAGGCGTACTGGATCGTCAACCGCGCCCGCCGCTCGTCATCCAGGCCGGCGGCGAGGGCGCGCTCGTACTCGACCGCCGCCTCCGCCTCGTGTCCCGCGCTGTCGAGGGCGCCACCCAGCTCGAAAGCGGCGACTCCGTCGTGTCCCGGGTAGCGGGCTGCGAGGACGCGCATCCGCTCGACGACGCCGTCGGGGTCGTCCTGAGCGTCGAGGCGCTCGACCGCCGCGAGCCAGAGGGCGAGCGCGTCGGTCTCGGGGCGGTCGGGGTCGGAGGCGCGTGTCTCGATCACGCCTCCGACGCTACCGCGCCCGCACAGTGCGGGGAGCGGGGCTACGAGGCGGTCGAGTCGGCGCCGTCGTCGTCCGACCCGCCGTCGTCGGAGCCGGAGGTGCCCGCTCCGACCGGCGCGGCGCGTCGCCCGGCCTCGATCAGGGCGGTCGACGCAGCCGCTCCGCCGATCAGGGCGAACAGCGCCCAGCCGGCTCCCCACTTGCGCTTGCCGAACAGGGCGTCGAACGAGAGCGCGCCGGGGCCGTCCGCGACGATCGCGGCCGTCGCCGCGACGAGGACGGCGTTGTACTCCCACCCGCCGCCCGCGTTCCACAGGCCGTTGCTCCAGTGCACCTTGCGCACGGCGGTGACCATCGTGGCGACGAGTCCGGCGGCGGCGAGCGGAGTCGCGGCGCCGAGGGCGAGAGCGGCGCCTCCGGCCGTCTCGGTCACCGCTGCGGCGACGGCGTTGCGCCGGGCCGGGTGCATCTCCAGGCTCGACATCATCTGCTCGGTGCCGTCGAGGCCGGGGCCGTCGAACGAGCCCCGCAGCTTCTGCAGACCGTGTCCGACGAAGAGCCCGCCGACGGCGAGACGGAGAACGAGTGAGCCGACCTTCATGGTGACCTCCGGGGTGGGGTGGGGACGTGTAGTGCGAGGGTCCCGGCTGCGCCGCGCCCGGTCAAGGGGTCGCGCCCGGTGAGCGGGCCGCGCGGGAGGCGTGCGCGCTCGGCGAGGGCTCAGAGCAGCGTGTAGGCGGACGCGTCCATCATCACGGTGCCGTCGGTGCACACCTGGAGCTCGGCCGGGGCGCGGACCGCGCCGTCCGGGGCGTCGAGGACCTCGGCGACGAGGTACGCGGAGGTCCCGACCGCGCAGCCGTAGGCGCCGGGGGAGTGCCAGGCGACCCGGACGTCCGCCCGGGCGCCGGGGACGAGGATCACGGGAGCATCGGGGTTCGGGCCGGACGCGTCGGCGACCGCGCTGATCCGGTTCCCGTCGGCGTCGGTCGCGTAGACGCCGGGGATGCCCGCGAGAGCGCAGTCCGAGGAGGAGGTGCTGGTGAGCACGAGGTCGAAGGCGCTGTTCCCGGCACCCGACGCGTCGGGGTCGGGCCGGTACTCCATCGTCAGGTCGGAGCCCGTGCAGCGCGCCGCCGCCGGATCCGCGGCGGGAGAACCGGTCGACGAGGGCTCGGGGGTCGCCGTGACCGTCACGGTCACGGTGGGAGTCGGCGTCGGAGCGGGAGTCGGCGAAGACGTCGGGGTCGCGGTCGCGGTCGGCGTCGGGAGCGGCGTCCGCGCGGACGGGGCTCCGCCGCTGCCCGCGCAGCCGGAGAGGACGAGGACGAGTGCTGCTGCTGCCGGCGCGGAGGCGCCGGTCCGGTGCGAGAACGTGCTCATGTCCGCAGTCTGCCACCGCCCGGACCGATCGGCCCCGCGGATCCGCGAGCATTCTCGGAGGTCCCGGTCAGGGAGGCGGAGGACGGGTGCGGCGGGCGTCCGGAGGTGCCCCTCCCCGCGCCCGCCGCACCGGGGTCGGCGCTAGACGCGGACGACCATCTTCCCGGTGTTGCCGCCGCGCATCATCGAGAGGAACGCGTCCACGGCGTGGTCGATGCCGTCGACGACGGTCTCGTCGTAGGCGATCTCTCCGTCGGCGAACCAGCCGGCCATCAGCCGGTTGAACTCCGGCGCGTGGTCGAGGTAGCCGGACAGCGTGAATCCGCGCAGCGTGAGACCGCGGGTGATGATGTTCGCCATGTTGTCGGGGCCGGGCGTCTTCTCGGTGCTGTTGTAGCCGGCGATCGCTCCGCAGAGCGCCGCGCGGCCGCCGTCGCGGAAGGCGTCGAGGGCCGCCTCGAGGTGGTCGCCGCCGACGTTGTCGAAGTACACGTCGATCCCGTCGGGCGCGGCCTCGGCCAGCTGCTCGCGGACCGGGCCGGAGTGGTAGTCGAAGGCGGCGTCGTAGCCGTACTTCTCGGTCAGCAGGGCGACCTTCTCGGCCGAACCCGCGGATCCGACGACCCGCTCGGCTCCGAGGAGGCGCGCGATCTGGCCGGCGGCCGAGCCGACGGCTCCCGCGGCGCCCGAGACGAAGACGGTGTCGCCCTCCTTCATGCCCGCGATGGCGGTGAGCCCGACGTACGCGGTGAGTCCGGTCATCCCGAGGATGCCGAGGCGGAGCGAGAGCGGCACTCCGGGGATCTCGGGGACGACGCGGAACTGCGACGACTCGGCCTGCACGACGTCGCGCCAGCCGAGCTGGTGCAGGACCGCGCTGCCGACGGGGAACGCGGGGTCGTCGGAGACGGTCACCCGGCCGACGGCACCGCCGGTCATGGTCTCGCCGAGGGCGAAGGGCGGGGTGTAGCTCTTCACGTCGTTCATGCGGCCGCGCATGTAGGGGTCGACCGAGAGGAAGGCGTTCTCGACGCGGATCTCGCCCGCGGCCGGATCGCCGTACTCGACGGTCGCGGTCCGGAAGTCCTCGGCGACGGGCCAGCCGTCGGGGCGGCGGACGAGCTGGATCTGGGTGCTGGTGACGGTGCTCATAGGACCTTTCGTGGTGGTGGAGCGGAGGGGATCAGAGTGAGAGGCCGACGGCGAGAGCGATCACCGCGAGCAGACCCGGAGTCATCTGGGTCAGCGCGGCGCGGCGCTTGGTCGGAGCGGAGAGGAGCAGGACGAGTGCTGCGGCGACCATCGATCCGGCGCCGGCGAACATGAGGGCCGCGCCGACGGCGGTGGCGCCGATCGCGACGGCGACGATGCCCGCCACGGTGACGACGGCGAGGAAGAGGTTGTAGAAGCCCTGGTTGTAGGCCATCTCCTTCGTCGCCTCCGCCTCGCCGGCGGTCGTGCCGAACGTCGATCGGGCGCGCGAGGTCGTCCAGAGGACCGACTCGAGCACGAAGATGTAGACGTGCAGCGCCGCGGCGAGAGCGGCGAGCACCAGTCCGAGAACGATCACGGCGGGCCTCCAGGCGATGGTCGCGATGCGGAGGGCTCCGCACCGATTGTGTAACGACCAGTCCACAATATACTGGAGCGAGCGGTCCGCGCCAGTGCGGCGCCGCAGCTGTCACCCCTCAGGAGGAGCACCGTGGGTCGCACGCAGGGCTTCGACACCGAGCAGGTCGTCCGCGCCGCCCGCGCCGTCTTCTGGGAGAGCGGCTTCGAGGAGGCGTCGCTCCCGGACCTGGAGTCCGCGACCGGACTGCGCCGCTCCAGCCTCTACCACGCCTTCGGCAGCAAGCGCGGGCTCTTCGACGCTGCCGTGCAGAGCTACCTCGACGAGGTGGTGCGGCCCCGGCTCGCCCCGCTCGTCGATCCGCGAGGGGCGTCGCCGACGGCGCTCGAGGAGTACTTCACCGGGCTGCGGGCGGCGCTCGCCGACTCCCGCACGCTCTCCGCGAGGAGCGGCTGTCTGCTGCTCAACGCCGCGGGCGCGCCGATCGCGCGCGACGACGCCGTGCGCGAGGTGATCGCCGACTACCGGGCCGAGCTGCTGGGCGCACTGCGCGCCGGAGCGCTGGCCCGCTGGCCCGACGCGCAGGCGTGGGCGTCGGCTCAGGCGGACGTCCTCGTGTCGCTCCTGGTGGCCGCGCTCGTGCTGGCCCGCGTCGATCCGGCGCAGTCGCTCGCCACCGTGGACGCCGCGCTCGCGCTCGTCCGATCCTCCGCGCCCTGACGGCCGTCGCGACGAACGCCGGAGCACCGCTCTCGCGCCGGGCCCGCCCTCGCACCCGGCGCGCCGGGTCGGCCCGCACAGCACGACGCCCCCGTGCGCCTCGCGTCCCGGTGGGACGGATGCGCGCGGGGGCGTCGGACGGGCGGGGTCAGTCGGTTCCGGCGTCGAACGCCGCACCCTCCGAGGCCAGGTCGGTGGCGCGTCCGAGCGCATCGGCCGCTGCGGACCCGCCGCCCTCGGTGATCGCGTCGGCCTCGCCGATCTCGAGCTCGCCGACGAGCTCGGCGGTCGGACCGCCGACGAGGCCGGCGGCCGCGTACTGCTCGAGCCGCGAGCGGGAGTCGGCGATGTCGAGGTTGCGCATCGTGAGCTGCCCGATGCGGTCCTCGGGGCCGAAGGCGGCGTCGCCGACCCGCTCCATCGAGAGCTTGTCGGGGTGGTAGCTCAGCGCGGGGCCGGTCGTGTCGAGGATCGTGTAGTCGTCGCCGCGACGCAGGCGCAGGGTGACCTCCCCGGAGACGGCCGAGCCGACCCAGCGCTGGATGGACTCGCGCAGCATCAGCGACTGCGGGTCGAGCCAGCGGCCCTCGTACATCAGGCGGCCGAGACGGCGGCCCTCCGAGTGGTACTGGGCGACGGTGTCCTCGTTGTGGATCGCGTTCAGCAGGCGCTCGTAGGCGATGTGCAGCAGCGCCATGCCGGGGGCCTCGTAGATGCCGCGGCTCTTGGCCTCGATGATCCGGTTCTCGATCTGGTCCGAGACGCCGAGCCCGTGGCGTCCGCCGATCGCGTTCGCCTCGAGCACGAGCGCGACGGCGTCCGAGAACTCGACGCCGTTCAGCGCGACGGGACGGCCGGCCTCGAAGCGCACCGAGACGACCTCGGAGGCGATCTCGACCTCGTCGCGCCACGACGCGACCCCCATGATCGGCTCGACGAGCTCGAGGCCGCTGGAGAGCTCCTCGAGGCGCTTGGCCTCGTGGGTGGCGCCCCAGATGTTGGCGTCGGTCGAGTAGGCCTTCTCGGTGGCGTCGCGGTAGGGGAAGCCGCGGGCGACGAGCCACTCCGACATCTCGGTGCGGCCGCCGAGCTCGTTGACGAACTGCACGTCGAGCCAGGGCTTGTAGATGCGCAGGCGGGGGTTGGCGAGCAGGCCGTAGCGGTAGAACCGCTCGATGTCGTTGCCCTTGTAGGTCGAGCCGTCGCCCCAGATGTCGACGCCGTCCTCGCGCATGGCGCGGACGAGGAGGGTGCCGGTCACGGCGCGGCCGAGGGGGGTGGTGTTGAAGTAGGTCTTGCCGCCGGAGCGGATGTGGAAGGCGCCGCACTGCAGGGCGACGAGCCCCTCCTCGACCAGCGCGCTCTTCGCGTCGACGAGGCGCGAGATCTCGGCGCCGTACTGGGCCGCGCGGGACGGGACGCTCTCGATGTCGGGCTCGTCGTACTGGCCGATGTCGGCCGTGTACGTGCAGGGCACCGCGCCCTTCTCGCGCATCCAGGCGACGGCGACGGATGTGTCGAGGCCTCCCGAGAATGCGATTCCGACACGCTCGCCCACGGGCAGACTGCTCAACACTTTCGACATGACTCCGATTTTAGGAGGAACGGGGACCTCCTCCGTGCCGCGGGAGGTCCGAGCCGCCTCCCGGGGCGCCCGCGCGGGGTGCGCTCCGGCCGTGGGAGCACGTCCTCCGTCGATCCGCGTCGATCGCCGACAACCCCGACCGGGGCGCGCGAGCCGGCCGGACGCTCCGTGGTCCGGAGGCGGCGCCCGCGCAGCCGGCGCGGATCGCCCGCTCCGGCTGAGTAGTTCCGCGCGGCCCGGATGGACGGCCGTGGCGAGCGCCTGCCAGGCTCCGCTCGACCACAGCTTCCGCCGCCGCCGCCTCCGAAAGGGCTCTCCGTGCCACGACCTCCTCATCGCCTCGCGGCGATGGCCCTCGCCTGCCTGCTCGCCGCGGGCGGTTCCGCCGCTCTGGCGCCGTCCGCCCTCGCGACGCAGGCCGTCGCCGAGACTCCGACCGCCTTCGTCCCGGGGGAGACTCCGCCCGCAGAGGCGCGCGGATCGCAGACCTACACGAACGCCCTCCTCGGCGGCGACTCGCTCGACGCGGGCGAGCGCATCTTCTCGAACGGAGACTCCGCGAGCTTCGAGATGCAGGCGGATGGCAACGCCGTGATCTACGACGCCGGGCGCCGCCCCGTCTGGAGCACCAGGACCCAGGGCACCGGAGCGACCACGGTGCGGATGCAGGAGGACGGCAACCTCGTCGTCGTGACCGGCTCCGGCACGCCCGTCTGGGCGTCCGGGACCGCGGGAGAGACCGGCGCGCTCGCCCTCATCCAGGACGACGGGCAGCTCGTGCTCGTCCGCCCGAACGGGGACACGGCCTGGTCCTCGGCCGACGAGCAGGAGCCCGAGCCGGAGCCGATCGCCGACGTCCTCGACAGCGGGCGCGAGCTCTCTCCGGGACAGCAGCTGACCGCCTCCGACGGCCGCTCGCGCGCCGCGATGCAGAGCGACGGCAATCTCGTCGTCTCCGTGGACGGATCGCCGCGCTGGAGCTCCGTCACCTCCGGAGCGGGCAACCGCCTCGCGATGCAGACCGACGGGAACGCGGTGGTCTCGGCCCCCGGGTCCGGCGTGCGCTGGCAGGCGGGAACGCCCGGGAACCCGGGCGCGCGGATGCGGATGCAGAACGACGGCAACCTGGTGATCACCGCCGCCTCCGGACGGCCGCTCTGGGCGAGCTCGACCTCGCGCGCGCCTGAGATCCGCGACGTCCTCTCCTCCGGCTCGCGGCTCAGCCGGGGACAGCAGCTCACTTCGCCGGACGGCCGGTCGCGCGCCTCCCTGCAGGGCGACGGCAATCTCGCGGTCTACTCGCGGGGGGACGTCCGCTGGGGCGCCGGCACCCAGGGCGAGGGCGAGACGCTCTCGATGCAGTCCGACGGCAACGCCGTGGTCACCTCCGCCTCGGGCCGACCCCTCTGGGCCTCGGGTACGGCGGGCAACCCGGGATCCCGCCTGCAGATGCAGAACGACGGCAACCTGGTCGTCTACTCCGCCTCGGGCCGCGCGCTGTGGGCGAGCGACACTCCTCCGGCGCCGCCCGCGCCCGCCGTCCGGGACACCCTCTCCTCCGGGAACCGGCTGACCGCCGGTCAGCTGCTGCGCTCCTCCGACGGAGGGAGCGAGGCGGTCATGCAGGGCGACGGCAACCTCGTCGTCTACTCGCGCGGCTCGGCCCGCTGGGCGGCCGGCACGTCCGGAGGCGGCAACCGGCTCGAGATGCAGTCCGACGGCAACGCCGTGGTCTACGCGGGGTCCGGCGGAGCGCGCTGGCAGTCCGGCACGGCGGGCAGCCCGGGCTCCCGGATGGTCATGCAGAACGACGGCAATCTGGTGATCTACTCGCCGCAGGGCCGCGCACTCTGGGCGAGCACGCAGGCCGCGGCACCGGCACCGGCGCCCGGCGGCAACCCGCCCCCGCGTCCCGCCGATCGGGACTGCCGGGACTTCAGCAGCCAGCAGGAGGCGCAGGCGTTCCTGGAGTACTGGGCGCAGTGGTACGGCGACTTCGCCCGACTCGACGAGAACCGTCCTCCGAACGGTGTCGCCTGCGAGGACTACCCGTACTGACACTCCGAGATCGCATTCGATCGTGTACGAAGGCCCGCCCCGCCCTGCCGGAGGGCGGGCCTTCGGCCGTCCTCCGACGACGAGAGCCTCACCCTCCTCTCTCAGGCCCGAGCGGTCCCCTGCAGGCCTCCGGGCCACGCTCGCGGGTATCGAGTGGCGAAGACGACCCGCCTGCGCGAGAGGCTCTCCGGCGGACGACCATCGACGAGGCGCCTTGAGCGCCGACGCTCCGCTGCCGCGCGAGCTCCCTCGCCGCCGGGCGACCCGGCATGCTGGGGCAGGACTCCGCCGACGACGCGGATCGGAAGGACGCCATGACCCCGACGCCCCCCTCCAGCCGCGAGAGCCTGCTGGTCACCCCCGACGAGCTCGCCGAGCTGATGGCCTCCACCGAGCCGCCGCTCGTCCTCGACGTGCGCTGGCGCCTCGACCGGCCCGACGGCCGCCCGGAGTACCTCGCGGGTCACCTGCCCGGCGCGGTGCACGTCGACCTCGATCACGAGCTGGCCGCCCACGGCGAGCCGGAGGAGGGGCGCCACCCGCTGCCTCCGATCGAGGTGCTGCAGGAGGCGGCGCGCGGCTGGGGGCTCCGCCGGGGCCGGTCCGTCGTCGTGTACGACGACGCGCAGAGCGTCCCGGCCGCGCGGGCCTGGTGGCTGCTGCGGGCGACGGGAGTGGAGGACGTCCGCCTGCTCGACGGGTCGCTCGCCGGCTGGATCCGCTCCGGGCGGGAGCTCGAGACGGGCGACGTCCCGCGCGAGCGGGGCGACGTCGAGCTGGCCTACGGTCGGCTCCCGGTGCTGGACATCCACGAGGCGGCGGCGCTGCCCTCGGCGGGCGTCCTGCTCGACGCCCGCGCCCCTGAGCGGTACCGCGGCGAGGTCGAGCCGATCGACCCGCGGGCGGGCCACATCTCCGGCGCTCGGAACGCTCCGGCGTCCGCGGCGCTCGACTCCGAGGGGCGGTTCCGGCCCGCCTCGGACCTGCGCGCGGGATTCGAGGCGCTCGGCGTGCGGGAGGACGCCCCCGTCGGCGTGTACTGCGGCAGCGGTGTCTCGGCCGCGGTCGACGTCGTCGCGCTCACGCTCGCGGGCTTCGCGCCGGCGCTCTATCCGGGCTCCTGGTCGCAGTGGTCGAGCACGCCGGGCCGGACGGTGGCGACCGGCCCGGAGGCCTGAACCGCCTGCTCCGGAGCGCCCGCGGAGCTCAGCTGAGGCGGGAGTGCTCGCCGAGGTGGTGCCAGGTGCGGTTGTGGTAGACGAGCGGCGCCGTGGTCTCGGAGTCCTCGGGCACGTGGGCCTCGAGGGCGTGCACGGCGACGATCGTGGACGATCCCGCCTCCATGCGGTTGATCACCGTGCCGCGGATCCAGGCGGCGGCGCCCGGGAAGAACGGCTCGCCCGTGGGCAGCCGCGACCAGAGCGACGTGTCGGCGAAGCGGTCGATGCCGCTGGTCGAGCCCAGACGCGCCAGGTCGAGCTGCTCCGCCCCGAGCAGGTGCACGACCAGCGTCTCGGACGCCTGGATGGCCGGAGAGCTGGACGAGGCGGACGAGAGCGAGAAGACGAACAGCGGCGGCTCGGCGCTCACCGAGAAGACGGAGGTCGCGGTCAGGGCGACCGGGCCGGTGCCCGGGTCGGCGGTGATCAGCGCGACTCCGGCGGCGTGGTTGCGGAACGCGAGCTTGAAGTCCTCCGGGGAGAGTCCGGCGAAGGCGCGGTGCTCCGGCTCGCGGTCCGGGGTGGTGGCGAGGTTCTCGCGGCTCATCGGAGACTCCTGATCGATCGAGGATGCGGCACGGGGTGGTGGCCCGCCGTCGCGCCGCAGCACGGCTCCTCCAGACTGGCGCACCGGCCGGGGGAGGGCCGCCCCATTGCGGAGTATGACGCCGCCACCTCGGGGAACGCCGATCCGCCGCTCCCTGTTCCCGATCACGCCGGATCTGCGGCCCGTCGTCGGCGCGGCCTCCGCGCACCCGTCGCTCGCCCTCAGCGCAACCCGTCGCCGCGGCCGCGGTCTGCGCGCAGACTCGAGGGCATGGCCCACCGTCAGCGCACGTCTACCGCGCACCCCGAGAGCAAGACCTGCGCCTCCTGCGGTCGCGAGATCGAGTGGCGCGTGAAGTGGGCACGGGACTGGGAGGACGTCCGCTACTGCTCGGACGCCTGCCGCCGTCGCGGAGTCGGACCGGAGGAGGCGCGCCTCGAGGAGGAGATCCGGACCGTCCTGCTCGCGCGAGCGGCGTCGTCGACGGCGTGCCCGTCCGAGGTCGCGCGCCGAGTCGGCGGCGAGGAGTGGCGGCCGCTGATGGAGCCCGTGCGCCGGGCCGCGCGCCGCCTGGTCGACCGGGGCGAGATCGACATCGTGCAGGGCGGACAGGTCGTCGACCCGTCGCGGGCGAAGGGCCCGATCCGGCTGCGGCGGCGCCCCGGTGGACCCCTGTCGCCGGGCGGCGCCGCGGGCTAGCCTCAGCAGATGCCCAGCAGCGACGCCGTCGTCCTCACCGTCCCCGGACCGCACGGCGACCGGGAAGTGCGGATCTCGAGCCCTGAGCGAGTGCTCTTCCCGGAGCCGGGCATCACCAAGCGCGAGGTCGCGGAGTACCTGATCGCCGTCGGCGAGCCGTTCGTCGCGGCGAACGGCGGCCGCCCCGTCTCGCTGCAGCGCTTCTCCTCCGGGATCGAGGGCGAGCAGTTCTTCTCGAAGAACCCGCCCAAGGGCGCGCCCGAGTACGTCCGGTCCGTCCCGGTGACGTACCCGAGCGGGCGGGTGCATCCGCAGCTCGTGATCGACGAGCCCGCGGCCGCCGTCTGGGCGGCGCAGATGAACACCGTCGTCTTCCACCCGTGGGCGTCCCGCGCCGATGCGCCCGACCTGCCCGACCAGCTCCGGATCGACCTCGACCCGCAGCCCGGCACCGACGTCGCTGACGCGGTCGTCGCCGCGCACGCGCTGCGGGAGGTCCTGCGGGAGGCCGGCCTCGACCCGTTCGTGAAGACGTCCGGCAACCGCGGCCTGCACGTCTTCGCGCCGATCGTCGCCGAGCACGAGTTCCTCGACGTCCGCCACGCGGTGATCGCCGCGGCGCGCGAGCTGGAGCGGCGGATGCCCGAGCAGGTCACGACGGCGTGGTGGAAGGAGGAGCGCGGCGAGCGGATCTTCGTCGACTTCAACCAGGCCAACCGCGACCGGACGATCGCCGGTGCCTACAGCCCGCGGCCGCTCGCGCACGCTCCCGTCTCCACTCCGCTGGACTGGGACGAGCTCGACGGCGTCGACCCGCGGGCCTTCACGATCCGCACGGTCCCGGTGCGCCTCGCCGAGCGCGGTGATCCGTGGGCCCGGATGCACGACGCCCCCGGCCGCCTCGACGCCCTGCTCGGCTGGTGGGAGCGCGATGTCGCCGCCGGCCTCGGCGAGCTGCCGTTCCCGCCCGACTTCCCCAAGATGCCGGGCGAGCCGCCCCGCGTGCAGCCCAGCCGCGCGAAGAAGGCCTAGCCGAGGACGTCGCCGAGGTCGTACGCGGTCGGCTGCTCCAGCTGCTCCATGGTGCAGGAGGCGGCGTCGCGGTCAGGGCGCCAGCGCTCGAACTGCACGGTGTGCCGGAAGCGGTCGCCCTCGCGCTGGTCGTAGCGGACCTCGAGCACGAGCTCGGGACGCAGGTGCACGAAGGAGGTGTCGCGGCCGCTCGAGAACCGGCTCCGCTCGCCCTCGCCGCGCACCGGCGCTCCCCCCGCGTCGCGCTCGACCGCGGGTGCGAGCTCCTCCAGCAGCTGCACGCGACGCTCGTCGCTGAAGGCCGAGGCCCCGCCGACCTGGCGGACCTCTCCGTCGTCGCCGTGCAGGCCGAGCAGGATCGAGCCCACGCCCGGCTTGGAGGCGTGCTCGCGGTACCCGATCGCGATCACGTCGGCCGTGCGGTGGTGCTTGACCTTGAGCACGGCGCGCTTCCCGGGGGAGTAGGGCGCGGCCAGGGGCTTCGCCACGACGCCGTCCAGTCCTGCGCCCTCGAAGCGCTCCAGCCAGTCGCGCGCCAGGGCCTCGTCGTCGGTGGCGCGGCCGAGGTGCAGCGGATGCGGGACGCCGGCCATCACCGCGGCGAGCGCCTCCCGCCGCGCCGAGTACGGCTCCTCGAGCACGCTGCGCCCGTCCACGGCGAGCAGGTCGAAGGCGACGAGCATCGCCGGGGTGGTCTCCGCCAGCATCCTCACGCGGCTCGCGGCCGGATGGATGCGCTGCGAGAGCAGGTCCCAGTCGAGCCGCTGGGCACCCGGCTCGCCGGTCGCCAGGACGATCTCGCCGTCGAGCACGCAGCCGTCGGGGAGCAGCCGGAGGAAGGCCTCGACGAGCTCGGGGAAGTACCGGGTCAGCGGCTTGGAGCCGCGGCTCCCGATCTCGCACTCCCCGCCGGAGACCGAGACGATCGCGCGGAACCCGTCCCACTTCGGCTCGTAGGAGTATCCGCCCGCGACGGCGGTCTGCTCCGGCACCGCCGGAACGGCCTTGGCGAGCATCGGGGCGAGGGGGAGCGCGAACGGGAGGTCCATGCCCTGATCATCCCGGCCGCGGTCTCGGACCGCACCCCCTTCCGGAAGGCTGTGGACCGGCACGTTCCGGGCCCGCCGCGGAGGTTCGAGGCGTAGCGTTCCCGGCATGAGCATTGACTGGAAGCGCTGGACGCCCGTCGCCGTCGTCCCCGCGGTCGTCGTCGCCGCGGCCGTCGCCCTCCCCCTCTCGGCGAGCGCCGCGGGAGACCTCCCCGAGAAGTCCGCCGCCGACCTCCTCGCCTTCGTCGCCGAGAGCGACACCACGGCGTTCTCCGGCGAGATCCGGCAGACCTCGGACCTCGGCCTGCCCGACCTCTCGGCGCTCGGCGGCTCCGCCGGCTCGGCGTCCGCCGACCCCGCCGACTCCCTCGTCGAGCTCGCCACCGGCTCGCACCAGGCGCGCGTGTACGTCGACGCCGAGAAGGGCGCGCGCCTCCAGGTGCTCGACCGGCTGGCCGAGCGCGACATCGTCGCCTCGACGACCGACGGAGTCTGGATCTACGACTCGAGCGCGAACACCGCCACCCACCTCGTGCCTCCCGCGGGCGGAGCCCCCGAGGCCTCGCCGGGCGATCAGGTCGTGACGCCGTCGTCGGCCGCCGAGCAGCTGCTCGCCGCGATCGACCCGACGACCACGGTCGCGGTCGGCTCGGACGTCAGCGTCGCCGGGCGCGACGCGTACGAGCTCGTGCTCACGCCCCGCGACGGCGGCACTCTCGTGGGCTCCGTGACCGTCTCGGTCGACGGCGAGACGGGCCTCCCGCTCGGGGTAGCAGTGACCGCCCGCGGGGGCACCGCGCCCGCGTTCAGCGTCGCGTACACGAGCATCGACTTCTCGACGCCCGACGCGTCCCTCTTCTCCTTCACGCCCCCGGCCGGCGCCGAGGTGACGGAGCAGGCCGCTCCGGTCGACGACGAGGCGGACGCCTCCGACGCGCCCGCCGCGGATACGGCCGAGCACTCCGACGTCGTCACCACGGGCTCCGGCTGGACGAGCGTCGTCGAGCTGCCCGCCGGTGACGCCGACGCGCTCTCCTCGCTCGACGCGGTCACCACTCCGGTCGACGGCGGCCGCATCCTCTCCTCCGCCCTGCTGACCGTCCTCGTCACCGACGACGGACGCGTCCTCGCCGGCGCGGTCCCGGCCGAGACGCTCCGCGACGCGGCCTCCGCTCGGTGACGGCGGGCGAGCTCGCAGTCGAGACGCGGGGCCTCACCAAGCGCTTCGGGCGCCAGGAAGCGGTCTCCGGTCTCGACCTCGCCGTTCCCCGCGGCGCCGTCTTCGGCTTCCTCGGCCCGAACGGCTCGGGCAAGACCACGACGATCCGGATGCTGCTCGCCCTCGCCGCGCCGACCGCGGGCAGCATCACCGTCCTCGGGCAGGCCATGCCCCGGCGCGCGGCCGAGGTCCTGCCCCGAGTGGGGGCGCTGGTCGAGGGGCCGGGCTTCTACCCGTTCCTCTCCGGAGCGGCCAACCTCCGGCGCTTCGACGCCGCGGAGGCGGGCACCTCGTCCCGCACCCGCGACACCCGCGCGAAGGAGGCCCTCGCCCGCGTCGGCCTCTCGGCCGCGGCGCGCAAGAAGGTCGGCTCCTACTCCCTGGGCATGAAGCAACGGCTCGGCATCGCGGTCGCCCTCCTCTCGCCGCGCGACCTGATCGTGCTGGACGAGCCCACGAACGGCCTCGACCCGCAGGGCACCCGCGAGGTCCGCGCCCTCGTGCGCGGACTGAACCAGGACGGCACGACCGTCCTCGTCTCCAGCCACCTCCTCACCGAGATCGAGCAGCTCTGCACCCACGCCGCCGTCATGCGCACAGGGCGCCTCGTCGCCCAGGGCGGGCTGGACGAGCTGCGCGGGGACGCCGCCTCGGTCGAGCTGCTGACGCCCGACCGCGAGCGCGCGATCGTGGCCCTGCACACCCGGGGTCTGGAGCCGCGCACCGCGCCGGGCCCGCACCCCGCCGATCCGCCGCTGGTCGTCGCCGCTCTGCCGCCCGGGCTCGAGGCCGAGACGCTGGTCGCCGACCTCGTGCGGGCCGACGTCCGCGTCCGCGGGTTCGCCGTCCGCCGCCCCTCGCTCGAGGAGCGCTTCGTCGAGCTGACCGGGGAGGGTTTCGATGTCGAGCGCTGACGCGACCGTCCGCCGCGCGGGGATCGGGTCCCTGCTCGCCTCCGAGCTCGCCCTGCTCTTCCGCCGGCGCCGCACCTGGGCGCTGCTCGCGGCCCTGGCCGCCATCCCGATCCTGCTCGCCGTCGCGGTGCGGCTCTCGGGCGGCGACGGAGGCGGGCCGTCCTTCGTGGGAGCGATCGCCGGCAACGGCCTCTTCACCGGCTTCGCGGCCATCACGGTCGCCGTCCCGCTGTTCCTCCCGCTCACGGTCGGGGTCGTCGCCGGCGACGCGATCGCGGGCGAGGCCTCGCTCGGGACGCTGCGCTACCTGCTGGTCAGCCCCGTCGGCCGCGTGCGGCTGCTCGCGGTGAAGTTCGCCGCCTCCCTCGCCTTCTGCCTCGCCGCAGCACTCACCGTCATGGTGGTCGGGATCCTGATCGGCCTGGCGCTCTTCCCGGCGGGACCGGTGACGCTGCTCTCCGGCAGCACCGTCCCGCTCGCCGACGCGATCGGCCGGGCCCTGGCGATCGCCGTGTACGCGGCGCTCTCGCTGGTCGGGCTCTCGGCGATCGGCCTCTTCATCTCGACGCTGACCGATGTGCCGGTCGGCGCCATGGCGGCCACCGTCGTCGTCTCCATCGCGGCGCAGATCGTCGGCTCGCTCTCGCAGCTGGACGCCCTCCACCCGTTCCTGCTGACCGATCGGTGGTTCGACTTCGCCGACCTCCTGCGCGACCCGATCGCGTGGAGCTCCTTCGGCGAGAACGCGCTGCTCCAGCTCGCCTACGTCGCCGTGTTCGGGTCGCTCGCGATCGGCCGCTTCACCACCCGCGACATCCTCTCCTGATCCCGGGGACGACGGAGGCCGCCCTCCCGCACTGCGGTGGGGGCGGCCTCCGATGTCGACGGGGTCAGTCCTGGGGAGCGATCCCGAAGCTGACGGAGCCGCCCTCGTCCACCTGCGCGTCGAGGACCTTGTCGCCGAGAGCGACGGAGGCGGCGACATCGAGGAACACGCGCGCTCCGTCCTGCTCCACGACGGCGTCCGTCGTCTCGGGGGCTGCGGCGACCGCGACAGCGAAGTTGCGGGCGTCGAGATCGGTGCCGCTGATGCGCAGGCCTCCCTCGACAGGGGTCTCGGTCTGCCCGGTGATGGTCTTGACGACGGTGCTGGCGTTGTCGGTGAGCGTGAGCATCGGGTCGTTCCTTCCGTCCGTGGTCGATGGGGGGGCCACGTTGCCGGGATCCGGCGGCACCCTCAAGGCGGCGGACCGGATGTGGAGGGGATGCACACCTGGACGGCCCGGGGAGTCGCGGCGCTCGCCGGAGCCGCGCCGGGCCGGGGGCGCCGCATCGCCTGCCACACTGGCCGGATGCATCCCGCCGACTCCTGCCCCTGCGGAAGCCGCCGCCACTACGCCGACTGCTGCCGCCCCGCCCACCTCGGCGAGGAGCCCTCGCCGACGGCGGAGCGCCTGATGCGCAGCCGCTACAGCGCTAACGTCCTCGGCAGCGCCCCCTACCTGCTCGGGAGCTGGCACCCCTCGACCCGGCCGCGCCGCATCGACCTCGATCCCGACGTCCAGTGGCGCCGGCTCCAGATCGTCGACACCTCGTTCGGCGGGGAGGGCGACGAGGAGGGCCTGGTCGAGTTCCGCGCCTCCTACCGCTCGCCCGTCGGCCCCGGCCTCGTGCACGAGCGCAGCCGCTTCCTGCGCGAGGACGGTCGCTGGCTCTACGTCGACGGCGAGATGCTCGGCGACGAGGCCTGATCCGTCCGGGCCGTCCTACTCTGGAGGCATGGCCAAGGACTTCCGCCGGGCGGACGACGCGTCGCGCTACGAGCTCCACCTCGACGGCGCCCTGGTGGGCGTCCTCGACTACCGCGAGGCGCCCGGCAGCGTCTCCCTCGTCCGCTCCTTCACGACCCCGCCCTTCCGCGGCCGTGGGCTCGCAGGGGAGCTCGTCTCCTTCGCCGTCGACGACATCGAGGCCGCCGGCGGGCGGAGCGTCGTGCCGATGTGCTGGTACGTCGGGCAGTGGTTCGAGCAGCACCCCGAGAAGGCGCACCTCCTCGCTCCCTCCTGAGCCGCTCGCTCACTCGCGGACCGCGGGCTCCACTCCGGCCAGGTCTGGGCCGAGGCCGATGTCGACCAACCGCAGACGGCCCGCGTAGGAGTCGCCCGGAGGCAGCAGCAGACCGGCCTTGATCGCGCCGAAGGCGACCGTCACATCGGCGCGCAGCACGGTGGGATCGGGGACCGACCCGTCGTCGGGATGGATGCCGCTCGGCAGGTCGACCGCGACGACCACCGGGCGCTCGGCCCGCCGCTCCAGCGCGTCGAGCACCGCCTCGACGACGACGCGCGGCCGCCCCCGCAGCGCGGGCTCCGTCGCTCCGATGCCGAGGATCCCGTCGACCAGGACGTCCGCCCGCGCCACCGCCGCGGCGAGGCCGGGCGCGTCGTCGGCCGGCACCTGCCCGCAGCCCTCGTCGAGCGCCACGGCGAGGCCCCGGCGGTGCACCCGCTCGGCCGTGAGGACGAGGACGACGTCGGTTCCGGAGGAGGAGAGCTCGGCGGCCGCGTAGAGCGCGTCACCGCCGTTGTCGCCCGGACCGACCAGGACGAGCACCGAGGCCGGACGGGAGCGGTCGGAGCGCCCGGCGAGCACGAGACGCAGCTCGCGGGCGAGGCCGTCGGCGGCGCGCTGCATCAGCGGCTCCCGCCGGGCCAGGTGCGGAGCCTCGGCGGCCCGCACCTGCGCGGACGTGTATCCCTCGACCATGCGCTCCACTGTGCGCGCGGCGCTGCGGGCGTGCAACCCCGTCAGCTCTCCTGCACCGCCCGGTCCGACTCCTCGACGATCGCCCGCATCGCGGCCTCCGCAGCGTCCGCGTCGCCCGAGGCGACGGCGGCGGCCACCGCCCGGTGCAGCCGCACCGCGGTGGAGTCGGCCTCGCGCGGCATGAGCGCATTGCGGGTGCGGCCGGCGAGGACCTCGGCGACCAGATCGCCCAGCTGCGCGAGCATCCGGTTGCCGGACGCGGCCAGGAGGGAGCGGTGGAATGCGGTGTCGGCGGCGAGGTAGGCGGACTGGTCGGCTGCGCGGGAGTGGGTGGAGAGGGCGTCGCCCGCCTCCGTGAGCGCCCGCCGCTGCTCCTCGGTCGCGTTCGCCGCTGCGAGCCGGGCGGCGAGCGGCTCCACCCCGAGTCGGAGCTCGCTGAGCTGGTGCAGCTGGCGCCGCCGGTCCGGGCCGTCCAGTCCCCACGCGACGACCCGCGTGTCCAGGGCGTTCCAGCACTCCGGAGGCTGGACCCGCGTCCCCGCGCGGCGGCGGGACGTCACGAGCCCGAGCGTCTCGAGGACGCGCACCGCCTCCCGCATCACCGAGCGGGAGACCCCGCGCCGCTCCGCTCGCTCGTCGGCGCTGAAGGTGGTGCCCGGCGCTAGCTCGCCGCGCACGATCTGCGAGCCGAGCTCGTCCAGCACCGAGTGGTGCAGCGAGGGCGTCGGCGCGGGCATGCGGTCATCCTGCCATCGCCGGAGTCGCGCCCCGGCCGATCTTC
Organism: Rathayibacter sp. AY1B4; assembly: GCF_002932815.1. Lineage (NCBI taxonomy): Bacteria > Bacillati > Actinomycetota > Actinomycetes > Micrococcales > Microbacteriaceae > Rathayibacter > Rathayibacter sp. AY1B4. Next base: position 55,090 of record NZ_PSWN01000009.1, read on the forward strand.
GGGCATGATCGGGACACACGCAGGTTATGTCGGACAAAAGCCGGCCGCTGGCCGTCGGCTCGACCAAGGACGCTCATGACACCGACCCTCCTCCCCGCCCTCCGCGCCGCCGCCGGGGACGCCCCCGCCACCACCGCCGGGCAGGGGCAGCTGATCCTCGCCGCCGTCGTCGGCATCGCCGTGATCGTCGTGCTGATCACCTGGCTGAAGCTGCACCCCTTCGTCTCCCTGCTGATCGGAGCGCTGACCACGGGCCTGATCGCGGGGCTCGCGGCGGCGGACGCGGTCGCCAGCTTCGCGCTGGGGTTCGGCAACACCATGGGCGGCGTCGGCATCCTCATCGGCCTCGGCGCGATGTACGGCAAGCTCCTCGCCGACTCGGGCGGCGCGGACCGCATCGTGGACACCCTCATCGCCCGCTCGAGCACTCGTGCGCTGCCCTGGATGATGGGCTTCGTCGGCGCGCTGATCGGGCTGCCGATGTTCTTCGAGGTCGGGCTCGTGCTGCTGATCCCGGTCGTGATCCTGGTCGCCCGCCGGAGCGGTCTGCCGCTGATGAAGGTGGCGATCCCGACGCTCGCCGGCCTCTCGGTGATGCACGGCCTCGTCCCGCCCCACCCCGGACCGCTGGTCGCGATCGACGCGCTCGGCGCGAACCTCGGCGTGACCCTCGCGTTCGGCGTCCTGGTCGCGATCCCCACCGTCGTCGTCGCCGGCCCGCTCTTCGGCCGGGTCGCCGCCCGCTGGGCGCCGGTGGAGACGCCGCCGCTCTTCGGCGGGGGCGCGGGCGAGACGCGCGAGCACCGCCCGGGCTTCGCCGCCGCCGTCGCGAGCATCCTGCTGCCGGTCGTGCTGATGCTGGGCAAGGCGATCGCCGACATCGCGGCCCCCGGATCCACGGACGCCTGGAAGGGCGCCCTCGACTTCCTCGGCACACCGACCATCGCGCTGGGGATCGCGCTCCTGGCCGGTCTGGTCCTGCTCGGACGCGGCGGCCGGATGAACCGCACCGAGCTGCAGGCCTCGCTCTCGAGCTCGCTGCCGCCGATCGCGGGCATCCTGCTCATCGTCGGCGCGGGCGGCGGTTTCAAGCAGGTCCTCGTCGACACCGGGATCGGCGGGGTGGTCGCCCAGCTCGCGGAGGGGAGCGGCGCCTCGGCGCTGCTGCTCGCCTGGCTCGTGGCCGTCGTGATCCGCGTCGCCACCGGCTCCGCGACCGTCGCCACCGTGACCGCCGCAGGGATCCTCCAGCCGCTGACCGAGACCATGGACGGGCCGATGGTCGCCCTCATGGTGCTCGCGATCGGCGCCGGCTCGGTGTTCCTGTCGCACGTCAACGACGCCGGGTTCTGGCTGGTGAAGGAGTACCTCGGGCTCAGCATCGGCCAGACGCTCAAGACCTGGACCGTGATGGAGTGCCTGGTCTCGGTGACCGGGCTCGCCGGGGTCCTCCTGATCGGTCTCTTCGTAGGAGGTATCTGATGACCGCTCTTCCCACCGTCCCCGTCCGCGCCGTCGTCGTCATGGGCGTCTCCGGCAGCGGCAAGTCGACCGTCGCGTCGCTCCTGGCGCGCCGACTGGGCTGGGAGTTCCTCGAGGGGGACGACCTGCACCCGCAGGCGAATGTCGACAAGATGCACGCCGGCATCCCGCTGACCGACGAGGACCGGGCGCCCTGGCTGGCCGAGATCGCCCGCGTGGTGGACCAGCGGATCGCCGCGGGCGGCTCGGTCGTCGTGACCTGCTCTGCCCTGCGCCGCCGCTACCGCGACGTCCTGCGCCGCGACGACCTCGTCTTCGCGCACCTCGCGGGATCGAGGGACCGTATCGCCGGGCGGCTCGCCTCGCGGGTCGGCCACTTCATGCCGACCACGCTGCTCGACTCGCAGTTCGAGGCGCTCGAGCCCCTCGGCGACGACGAGCTCCACGTCACGGTCGACGTGGGCGGCGCTCCGGAGGAGGAGATCGCCGAGATCCTCGGGGGGCTCGGCCTCGCGCCCGCGGGCGCCTAGAGCAGCAGCGACTCCACCGGCACGGCCGGGAGGTCGAAGGCCGCGGCGACGGCGGTGTTCGTCACCCGGCCGTCGTGGGTGCTCAGGCCGCGGGCGAGCGCCGGGTCGGCGGCCAGGGCGGCCCGCCACCCGCGGTCGGCCAGCGCGAGCGCGTAGGGGAGCGTCGCGTTGGTGAGCGCGCGGGTCGAGGTCTCGGGGACGGCGCCGGGCATGTTCGCGACGCAGTAGTAGACGCTCCGGTGCACGGGGAACACCGGGTCGTCGTGCGTGGTCGGACGCGAGCCCTCGAAGCAGCCGCCCTGGTCGATCGCGATGTCGACCAGCACCGAGCCCGGCTTCATCGTGGCGACCATCTCGTCGGTCACCAGCTTGGGCGCCTTGGCGCCCGGGATGAGGACGGATCCGATCACGAGGTCGGCGTCGGCCAGCTGCGCGGCGATCTCGTAGGCCGAGGAGGCGCGGGTCTGGATCGCGCCCTGGAAGCGGTTCTCGAGCTGCGCGAGGCGGGGGAGCGAGAGGTCGACGATCGTGACGTCGGCTCCCATGCCGAGGGCGTTCGCCGCGGCGTGCTCGCCGGCCGTGCCGCCGCCGATCACGACGACCCTCGCCTTCGGAGTGCCGGGGACCCCGCCGAGCAGCGTGCCCCGTCCGCCGACGGCGCTCATGAGGTGGTAGGCGCCGACCGTGATCGACAGGCGCCCGGCGACCTCGCTCATCGGCGAGAGCAGCGGCAGCCGCCGGTCGTCCAGCTGGACCGTCTCGTAGGCGATGGAGGTCGTCCCCGCCGCGAGCAGCGCATCGGTGCACGGGCGGGAGGCGGCGAGGTGGAGGTAGGTGAAGAGCACCTGGTCGCGGCGCATCCGCGGGTACTCGGCCTCGATCGGCTCCTTGACCTTGAGGACCAGCTCGGACTCGCCCCAGACCTCGTCGGGCCCGTCGACGACGAGGGCGCCGGCGCGGCGGAAGTCGTCGTCCGACACGCGCGAGCCCAGGCCCGCGCCGGCCTCGACGAGGACCTCGTGGCCGCGGCGCACCAGCTCGTGGACGCCGGCCGGAGTGGCGGCGACCCGGTTCTCGTTGTTCTTGATCTCGGTGGGGATCCCGACGCGCACGGCGGCTCCTTCGCTGCGGCCCGCGGGGCGGGCGGTGGGCGCCGATCCTGCACCGGCTCTGCCCCCATCGTGCGAAGATCGTGCCCGGAGCGGAGGAAATCCGCAGGATCGGTCGGAAGTCACCGCACGAGCCGAAGGTTCGTCGGCGGAGTGGAGGAGCGGGCGCATGCCACCGAAGGATCTGCACGACCTCGACGACCTGGATCCGGTCGACCGGACCCTGGTGCGCCTCCTCCGCGCCGACGCGCGGACGCCCAACAGCCGGCTCGCCGAGCGCGCCGGCATCGCCCCGTCGACCTGCGTCGCACGCGTCCGGGGCCTCGTCGAGCGCGGCGTCATCACCGGCTTCACCGCCGAGCTCGACCCGGCGGCGCTCGGCCTGACCCTGCAGGCGCTGATCAGCGTCAGCATCCGCGTCGGCCAGCGCCAGGCGATCACGCGCTTCGCGGAGGAGATCCGCGCGCTGCCCGAGGTGGTGCAGGTGTTCTTCCTCGGCGGCTCGGAGGACTTCATCATCCACGTCGCGGTCCGCGACTCCAGCGACGTGCGGGACTTCGTGGTCTCGAACCTCTCGGCGAACCCGGCGGTGGCCTCGACGCGCACGAGCCTGGTGTTCGACCACCACCGCAAGGGCCCGGCAGTCCCCGAGTAGCGCGGGCCGGCGCGGGTCCGAGCGGCCGCTCGGCCCGCGCCCGTCCCTGGGAGCTAGTGCGCCCCGGGGTTCACGTCGCCGCCCCCGCGCTGCATGAGGCCGGGGATGCGCTTGGCGAGCCCCGGGATCGCCTCGTCCGAGATCGAGATGCGCGTGTCGCGCAGGCGCTGGCGCAGCAGGGTCTCGACGTCCTCCTCCGGTCGCAGCTCGGCGTCGCCGGCGACCTGCAGCAGCACGCCGCGCAGCTTCTCGTCGAGCTGCGCGTCGTCGCTGCCGTGCTGGATCGGGTGGTCCTGGGATGCGTTCGTCATGCCTCCATGCTGGCACCGGCGACCCCGAGCCGAGAGGACTTGCGCCGCGGCAGGATGGTCGCATGCCGTTCACCCGCGCCGAGCTCGCAGCGTTCCAGGACCGCACCGTCGAGGACCTGCTGGGCGACGACGTCCGGCTCCTCTTCGTCGGCATCAACCCGGGACTGTGGACCGCCGCCACCGGCGCGCACTTCGCCCACCCCGGCAACCGCTTCTACCCGGCGCTCGTCGCGGCCGGGATCCTCGAGCGCGCGCCGCGCGTGTCCGAGGGGATGAGCGCTGCGGACCGCGCGGAGCTCGTCTCCCGCGGCGTCGGCATCACCAATCTCGCCTCCCGGGCGACCGCCCGCGCCGACGAGCTGACCGCGGAGGAGCTGCGCGAGGGTGCTCAGCGGCTGGTCGCCACCGTGGAGCGGGTGCGTCCCCGGGCCGTCGCGGTCGTCGGCATCACCGCCTACCGGATCGCGTTCGGACGCCGCAGGGCGGTGCAGGGCAGGCAGGAGGAGGACGTGGCGGGCGCGCCGCTCTGGGTGCTGCCGAACCCGAGCGGCCTGAACGCGCACGACACGGTCGCCTCGCTCGGGCGCGCCTACCGCGAGCCGGCGCTCGAGGCGGGGATCGTCTCTTCCGACGCGCTCCCGCCCGGGTACGTCGGACCCCGCCCGCAGGAATAGCCGTCGACCCCCGGAGGTTGCAGAAGTCCATGAGTATGCATGAAGTCAAGTTCGGCGTCGACACGTTCGGCGACGTCACCGCCGGCCCCGACGGCGCCCCGCTGCCGCACGGCCAGGTCCTCCGCGACGTGGTCGAGGAGGGAGTCCTGGCCGACCGGGTCGGCATCGACTTCTTCGGGATCGGCGAGCACCACCGCGCCGACTTCGCCGTGAGCGCACCGGACGTCGTGCTCGCCGCGATCGCGGCCCGCACCGAGCGCATCCACCTCGGCTCCGCCGTGACGGTCCTCTCCTCGGACGACCCGGTGCGCGTCTACCAGCGCTTCGCCACCCTCGACGGACTCTCCGGCGGCCGGGCCGAGGTCATCCTCGGCCGCGGCTCCTTCACCGAGTCCTTCCCGCTTTTCGGCTACGACCTCGCGCAGTACGAGGTCCTCTTCGAGGAGAAGCTCGACCTCTTCCACGCCCTGATCCAGGGCGGCCCGGTCACCTGGCAGGGCACGACCCGCCCCGCGCTCACCGAGCAGAGCGTCTACCCGACCCTCGACAACGGCACCCTCCGCACCTGGATCGGCGTCGGCGGCAGCCCCGAGTCGGTCGTCCGCGCCGCCCGGTACGGCTTCCCGCTCGTCCTGGCGATCATCGGCGGCTCGCCGGCCCGCTTCCGCCCCTACGTCGACCTCTTCGGCCGCGCGCTCGACCAGCTCGAGCAGCCCCGCCTCCCGGTCGCCGTGCACTCGCCCGGCTTCGTCGCCGACACCGACGAGGAGGCGCGCGAGCTGTACTTCCCGCACCACAAGGCGATGATGGACGCCATCGGCCGCGAGCGCGGCTGGTCCCCGATGACCCGCGAGCGCTTCGAGGAGGAGGCCGGCCCCGACGGCGCCATCCACCTCGGCTCGCCCGAGACGGTCGCCCGGAAGATCGCGCGAACGGTCGAGGCCCTGGGCATCGACCGCTTCGACCTCAAGTACAGCGCCGGGACGCTGCCGCACCCGGCGATCATGCGCAACATCGAGCTCTACGGCACGCAGGTCATCCCGCGGGTGCGCGAGCTGCTCGCGCACTGACCCCCGCCGGGCGCCCGTTGCCCCGCTGGGCGCTCGGCGCGTTCCGAGCCGACGCGGTGCGCGCTCCCACCGGGCGCCCGGCCCGCGTCGATACACTCGGAACCCCCCGCCCCGACCCTCCCGGAAGCACATGCCCGACAGCCACGCCGCCCGCACCCCCTACGAGGTGCTGGGCGTCGCCGCCACCGCGTCCGACGACGAGCTCCGCCGGGCGTACCGGCTCCGCCTCCGCGAGACCCATCCGGACACGGGAGGCGACGCCGCGTCGTTCCACGCGGTGCAGCTCGCCTGGGAGCGGATCGGCAGCGCCTCCGCCCGCGGCGACTACGACCGAGGCGCTCCCGCCCCCGGGAGGTCCTCCCCGCAGTCGCCGTACACCGGCTCGCCGCGCCCGCAGACCGCCTCGGCCGTGCGCGCCCGCTCCTACGGTCACCCGGGAGGCGCGGCGCGCGAGTACTACCTGCGCCTGGTGCGCGAGTGGCTCGGCCGCGGCGTCGAGACCGAGGACCCCTTCGACCCGGCGATCGTCCGCTCCGCTCCTCGCGAGATCCGCTCCTGGCTCGCGAAGGCTCAGGCCGAGGAGGCGACGGCCGCGCTCGTCGGCGCGCTCGGCATCGCCTACACGATCTGGAACGACGTCGCGGTCGGCGACGGCGGGCTCAAGATCGACCACCTCGTGCTCGGGCCGGCCGGCCTGCTCGCGCTGACCTCCGCCGACTGGGGCGACCCGGTCCGCTTGAAGAAGGGCGAGCTGGAGGGCCCCGGGATCGCCGAGGACGAGAAGCCGATCGCCTCGCTCGCGAAGGCCGCGCGCCGTCTCGGCCGCGAGCTGGGCGTCCGCTTCTCGACGAGCGTCGTGGTCGTGCCGGACGACGCGCTGGAGCAGCCGTTCGAGCAGGTCGAGCGCGGCAGGCACCAGGGCGCCGTCGTCATCCGCCGCTCGCTGCTGCCGCAGCTGCTGCGCTCCGGCACGGACGACCCGCGGCTCGGCGGGTACGGCGAGTCGTTCGAGGTCCGCACCCGCGTGCAGAACCGCATCCGCTTCGTCTGACACCGCGCTAGCCGCCGCTCGCGACCGGGGCAAGGGGTTAGCGCGCATCCGGCGCCCCGCCCACCATGGGACGTGCCCCCGGGCATCCCACGACGAGCGGAACGAGGACGGACCATGGTGCGATTCGGATACACCCTGATGACCGAGCAGAGCGGACCCAAGCAGCTGGTGGGCTACGCGGTCGACGCCGAGAGGCTCGGCTTCGAGTTCGCGGTCTCGAGCGACCACTACTCGCCGTGGCTGACCGAGCAGGGGCACGCCTCCTACGCCTGGACGCTGCTCGGAGCGGTCGCGCAGGCCACGTCGACCATCGACCTCACGACCTACGTCACCGCGCCGACCATCCGCTACCACCCGGCCGTGGTCGCGCAGAAGGCCGCGACGCTCGCGATCCTCTCCGACGACCGCTTCACGCTCGGCCTCGGCTCGGGCGAGAACCTCAACGAGCACGTCGTCGGCGAGGGCTGGCCCTCGGTCGCCGTGCGCCAGGACATGCTCGAGGAGGCCGTCCACCTCATCCGCGAGCTGCACACCGGCGAGCTGGTGACCTGGGAGGGCGAGTACTTCCGCGTCGACTCCGCCCGCATCTGGGACCTGCCGGACGAGCCGGTCGAGATCGGCCTGGCGGTCTCGGGGGAGAAGTCGATCGCCCGCTTCGCGCCGATCGGCGACCACCTCATCACGACCGAGCCCGACGCCGAGCTGATCTCGCAGTGGACTGCGGTCCGCGGTGCGGACGCCGCCCCCTCGCGCACGATCGGCCAGATCCCGATCTGCTGGGCGCCGGACAAGGAGCAGGGAGTGGCGCTGGCCCACGAGCAGTTCCGCTGGTTCGCCGGCGGCTGGGCGGTCAACTCCGATCTGCCGACCCCCGCCGGCTTCGCCGGAGCGAGCCAGTTCGTGCGCCCGGAGGACGTCGCCGAGCAGATCGCCTGCGGCCCCGACCTCGACGAGCTCGCCCAGAGCTTCGTGCCCTACATCGAGGCGGGGTTCACCGACATCGCCCTCGTCCAGGTCGGCGACGAGCTGCAGCAGCGGTTCCTCGACGAGGCGGCGGAGGGGCTCCTGGAGCGCCTGCGCACGCTCGCCCCCTGAGGCCGCTGCCGGGTCGCGCGGTCAGAATCCGCGGAGCCGCTCGATGTCGCGCCGGTCGCGCTTCGTCGGGCGGCCCGCTCCGCGGTCACGGACGATCACGCCCGGCGCGGACTCCCGGGGTGGCGGCGGGGGCGTCCGGTCCTCCATGCACTCGGCGGCCACCGGCGCACCGACCCGCTTGACCACGAGTCCGCGGACGATCAGCTCCCGGTCGAAGCCGCCGATCCGGGCGCGGACCTCGTCGCCGACCCGCACGGTCTGCGCCGCCTTGGCCCGCTCGCCGTTGACGCGGATGTGGCCGGCCCGGGCCGCGGTCGTCGCGGCGGAGCGCGTCTTGTAGATGCGCACCGCCCAGAGCCACGCGTCCACCCGCACGGCACCGGTCACCGGGATCTGCATCCCCCCAGTCTACGAACGGCGCCCGCTCGCCACCCACCCCGCGGTCCTACACTGGCCGCCGACAAGGAGGTTCCCATGAACCGAGACGACAGCATCTACACCGGAGCGGACGACGCGCTGCGGAGCGGCGACGACCGCATGGTCGCGGCGAACGACAGCTCCGGAGCCGGCGGAACCCGCGGCGACGTCGGCATGAGCACGACGAGCGGCGAGGGCACCGGGGTCCCCACCCGCGGCGCGCCTCCGCAGAGCGGATCCCCGTCCGAGCTGCGCCCCACCGGCTTCCCGCACGCGGGCCTGGAGTTCTCGCTCGTGCCGTCCGGGCACGAGGAGTGGCGGATCGAGCACCCGGGCGGTCGCACCGTCGGCGTCCTCGCCGTCATCTCACACGCGGGCGAGGAGTCGGAGGCCGTGTTCGTCACGCGCCGCGTCGGCTCCGAGGACGCCGTGGCCGAGGGCACCGACTGGCGCGGCATCGTGTCGGCCGTGATCAACGACGAGGCGGCGGACGAGCGCGATCCGGTCCAGCTCGACCCCACCGTCGAGCACGTCCGCGGCGGACTGATCAGCCGCGGCCCCGCGGACGTCGACGGCCTCTCCTGAGCCCTCTCTCCTCCGGGACGCCGTCCGCGCTCGGCGCGGGGCGTCCCACGGGGAGGATCGGAGTCTCAGCGGGCGAGCAGTGCGGCGTTGATCCGGGCCGAGAGGTCGGCGTCGACGCGGCGGTCGGTCCCGTCGACGGCGCGGACGGGAGCGGCGTTGCGCGCGCTCGAGACCAGCCACGCCGCGTCCGCCGCCTCCAGATCGCCCGAGCGCAGCGGACGCACCGCCGTCCCGAGGCCGAGGCCCGGCGCGAGCGCGAACAGGTCGGCCTGCGTGGTGCCGGGCAGCAGCCCGAGGCTCGGCGGAGGAGTCACGAGCTCCCCGCCCGTCAGCAGCACGAGGTTCGAGGTCGGCCCCTCGAGCAGGTAGCCGTCGCTCGACACGAACAGGGCGTCGTCGGCACCGCGCCGGGCGGCCTCCCGCGCGGCCGCACGGTTCACCGCGTACGAGAGCGTCTTCGCGCCGGCGAGCAGCCAGGGGGACGTCGACTGCACGTCCGAGCGCAGCCCGCGGTCCAGGAGCACCACGCGCACGCCTTCGCGGCGGGCCGGGCCGAAGTCCGGGCTGGTCTGGACGAAGACGACGCCGGTGGGCCGCCCGCCGCCCTCGACGCCGCGGGTCAGGATCGTCTTCACCATCGCCTCGGCGACGGGAGGGTGCGCGGCCACCGCCGCTCCGATCGCCTCGAGCCAGGCGGGCCGGTCCGGCCGGGGCAGGTCGAGCATCCGGGCCGAGCGCTCGAAGCGGTCCAGGTGCGCGTCGAGCGCCTGCAGCCGTCCGTCGACCAGGTTGATCGTCTCGAACACGCCGTCGCCGCGGGTGAAGCCGAGGTCGGTGACGTCCAGATCGCCGCGCCCGCTCGGATCGATGCGGTGCGCGGGTCCTCCCGGCGAGTGGGCCTCGGCGTCGAGGGAGGGCCGGTCGAGGACGACGAGGGTCTCAGCGGGCATGGGCGGTGCGGTCCTTCCGGGAGCGGCGGCGGGGGGAGAAGCGGAGCAGCGCGATCGTCAGCAGGGCTCCGATCAGAGAGCCGCTGCCGTTCGAGACCAGGTCCTGCACGTCGGAGACGCGGGTCGGCAGCCACAGCAGCTGCGCGGTCTCGACGGCCGCCGACACGGCGAGCCCGATGGCGGCGGCCCACAGGCGGCGCCCCGCCGGCAGCTGCGCGGCGATCAGCGCACCGAGCGGCACGAAGAGCAGCACGTTCGCGGTGAACTCCGCCACGTCGAAGTCGAACCAGCCGGTGAGCGGCGTGGAGGCGAGGAACGTGATGATCCCGCGGATCAGCGCGTTGGGCTCCCCGGCCGGGTAGGGCGCGGGCGTCAGCGTGATCAGGGCGATCAGCGCGAGCCAGGCGAGCGTCGCGAGGCGGAGGGGTCTCGAGCGGCGCATCGTCCGATTCTGCCAGCCCGTCGGGGTCGGGTGCGGCGGGCGCGGTGTGGGAGGCTGGAGGGCATGACCAGCGAGGACCCCGGCGCGGACGCCGTGCTCCCGCGCCACCCCTTCGACGCGTCGCTCGGCGACGGCTGGGTCGAGATCGGCGACGGACGCCGCTTCTGGGGGCGCTTCGGCGCCGCCGGCCTCCTCCTTCGCGATCCGTCGGGACGCGTCCTGCTCCAGCACCGCGTCAGCTGGAGCCACTTCGGGGACACCTGGGGGCTGCCCGGCGGCGCCCGCCACCCCGAGGAGACGGCCTTCGAGGCGGCCCTCCGGGAGTCGGAGGAGGAGGCGGGCGTCCCCGCCGACCTGATCCGGCCCGTGCTCTCCAGCGTCGTCGTGATCGGACCGTGGAGCTACTCCACAGTCCTGGCCGAGTCCCGCGAGCACTTCACTCCCCGCATCAGCGACGCCGAGAGCACCGAGCTGCGCTGGGTCGCCCCCGACGAGGTCGACTCCCTGCCGCTGCACCCGGGCTTCGGAGCGGCCTGGCCGGGCCTGCGCGCGCTCGGCTCCTCGATCCCGGTGCTCGTCGTGGACGCCGCCAACGTGGTCGGCTCACGCCCCGACGGCTGGTGGCGCGACCGCGCCGGCGCCGCGGAGCGCCTCCTCGCCACCCTGGCCCGCCTCGCGGAGGCCGGCGTCCCCGGCCGTCTCCTGGGGATCGACGCCGACACGGTCTGGCCGCGCATCGCCGTGGTGCTCGAGGGAGCGGCGCGCGCCGCCCGTCCTGAGCCGGGCGCTCTCACGGAGCGGCTCACGGTCCACTCGGCCGACGGCTCGGGCGACGACGCGATCGTCGAGCTGGTCGGCGCGCTCGAGACCGCGGTCGTCGTGACGGCCGACCGGGGACTGGCCGCCCGCGTCGAGGCGCTCGGGGCCGCCGTGGTCGGTCCGCGCTCGCTGCTCGACCTCCTCGATCCCGCCCGGGAATAGGCCGCGGGGGCACCCGGTTGCATCCCCCATGGCTACGACTGCGATGACCCTCGACTCCCACGACCAGACGATCGCCGACGGCATCGTCCTCATCGACTTCTGGGCCGACTGGTGCGGCCCGTGCAAGCAGTTCGCTCCGGTCTTCGAGGCCACGAGCGAGAAGAACGCCGACATCACCTTCACGAAGGTCGACACGGAGGACCAGCAGCAGCTCGCCGCGAGCTACGGCATCTCCTCCATCCCCACCCTCGTGGTGTACCGCGACGGCATCCCGCTGATGGCTCAGCCCGGCGCCCTGCCCGCCCCCGCGCTCGACAACCTGATCGAGCAGGTCCGCGGCCTCGACATGGTCGAGGTGCGCCGCCAGTACGAGGAGGCGAAGGCCGCTCAGGAGGCCGGCGCCGCCCCGCAGGCCTGATCCGCCCGGCGCCTCGACCCGCTCCGCAGGCGGGAGGCGCCCGCAGACGCACGAGAACCCCCGACAGCCGTGAGGCCGCCGGGGGTTCCGTCGTTCCGAGCCGGGATCAGCCGGTGTTCTGCAGCCCCGCCGCGACTCCGTTGACCGCGAGCAGGAGCAGCCGCTGGTTCTGCTCCGTCCCGGATCCGCCCGGGTCGGTGCGGAGCGCCTTCAGTGCGCGCAGCTGCAGGAGCGAGAGCGCGTTGACGTACGGGGTGCGCAGGCGCACGGCACGGCCGAGCACGCGGTGGCCCGTGAGCAGGCTCTCCTCGCCGGTGATCGAGAGCACCCACCGGCGGGTGAGCGCCATCTCGTCGAGCACGAGTCCGGCGAGGTCGTCGCGGGAGTCGAGGGCGAGGTACCGGCGGGCGATGCCCTCGTCGGTCTTCGCGAGCGACATCTCGACGTTGTCGACCATCGTCGTGAACAGCGGCCAGGAGGCGTAGGCCTCGCGGAGCAGGTCGAGGTCGCCGACGGCTTCGAGCGCGCTGCCCAGCCCGAACCAGCCGGTCAGGTTGACGCGGGCCTGGGTCCAGGCGAAGACCCACGGGATCGCTCGCAGGTCCTCGAGCGACTCGACGGAGAGGCCGCGGCGGGCCGGACGCGAGCCGAGGGCGAGCAGGCCCACCTCCTCCTGCGGGGTGACCCGGGCGAACCACGGCGCGAAGCCGTCGGCCTTCACGAGCTCGAAGAAGCGGCGGCGCGACTCGCGGTCCATCGTCGCCGCCACCTCGGCGAAGCGCTCCGCGGCGCCCGCGTTGCGCTCGCCGACCGCGGGGGAGGAGGCGAGCAGCGTCGCTCCCGCCACCTGCTCGATGTGCCGGGTGGCGATGTCCGGGTTGCCGTAGCGGGCGAAGATGACCTCGCCCTGCTCCGTCAGCTTGAAGCGGCCGTCCACCGATCCGGGCGGCTGCGCGAGGACGGCCCGGTTGGCCGGCCCGCCGCCGCGGCCGAGCGCTCCACCGCGCCCGTGGAACAGCGTGAGCACGATGCCCTCGTCGGCCGCCCACTGCGCGATGCGCGCCTGCGCGTCGTAGAGCGCGAGCGTCGCCGAGACCGGTCCGACGTCCTTCGACGAGTCGGAGTAGCCGAGCATCACCTCGAGCCGGTTGCCGGTGGCCGCGAGGCGCGCCTGCACCTGGGGGAGTCGGATCATCTCGGCGAGGATGTCGGTCGAGGCGTCGAGGTCGGCGAAGGTCTCGAAGAGCGGGACCGCGTCGATGATCGGCGGGACGCCGTCGGTCGCCGCCTCGGCCAGTTCGAAGACCGTCCGCAGGTCGTCGGCCGACTGCGTGAAGGAGACGATGTACCGCCTCGCCGCGTCGGTGCCGAAGCGCTCCTGGACCTTCGCGATCGCCCGGAACACCGACAGGACCTCGAGGCCGCGCTCGTCGAGCTCCTCGCCGGCGCGGATCGCGGCGATCGTCTCGCGGTGCACCTTCGAGTGCTGGCGCACCTCGATCTCGGCGAGGTGGAAGCCGAAGGTCTCGAGCTGCCAGACGAAGTCCTGGAGGTCGCCGTAGGCGGCGCGGACGTCCTCGGCCTCGACCAGGGACTCCTGGAGGGTGCGCAGCTCGGCCAGCAGCTCGGCGGCGGCGGAGTAGGCCAGCGGCCCCTCGGAGCGGGTCGCCGCCAGGCGCTCGGCCGCGAAGAGCAGGACGCGGCGGTGCGCCTCGTTGGGCGAGCGCTCGGCGATGTCGGCGGCGAGCTCGGGAGCCCGCTCGACGCAGGAGGCCCAGAGCGCCTCGACGGCGGCCGACGGGGGAGTGGTCGACGCGTCGAGGGTCAGCGCGCGGCCCACGCGGCGGGCGACGCGCTCGAGACCCATGAGGACGTGCTCGGAGGCGATGTCGACCGCAGCGAGGGTCGTCTCGGCGGTGACGAAGGGATTGCCGTCGCGGTCGCCGCCGATCCAGGTGCCCAGGCGGACGAAGGCCGGTGCGACCGGAGCCCGGGTGCCCGAGCCCTCGCCGAGCAGAGCGTCGTCGAGGCGGCGGTAGACGCGGGGGAGCACCGAGAACAGCGACTCGTCGAAGACGCTCATCGCGGTGCGCACCTCGTCGAGGGGAGTGGGCTTGGACTCGCGCAGCGGAGCGGTGCGCCACAGCGTGTCGACCTCGGCCAGCAGCCTGCGGCGGATCTCCACCAGCACGACGCCGCCCATGCGCGGGTCGTCGCGCTGCTCGAGCAGGTCGCTGATGCGGCGGATGGTCGAGGCCACCGCGCGGCGGCGCGCCTCGGTCGGGTGCGCCGTGAGGACCGGGCGGAACTCCAGTCGTGACAGGCGCGCGAACGCCTCGTCCTCCCCGAGCTCCCCGGTCAGCCGGCGCATCGAGGCGAGGATCGAGTCCTCGGGCGACTGCGCACCGGCGTCGGCCTCGCGCCGGCGCAGCACGCGGACGCGGTGGAACTCCTCCGCCACGTTGACGAGGTGGAAGTAGCAGGTGAACGCCCGGGCGACCTCCTCGGCGCGCTCGAGCGTGAGCGAGGCGACGAACTCCTCCGCCTCCGCGGTCCCGGCCGCGTCGCCGCTGTCGTAGGCGCTGATCGTGAGCGCGCGCAGGCGCTCCACGTCCTCGTAGAGGGAGGGCTCGCCCGACTCGCGGAGCACCTGGCCGAGCAGCTCGCCCAGCAGGTGGACGTCGGCGCGGATCCTCTCGTCGAGCGGAGGCGCGGTCGTCCCGTCGGCGGAGGAGGGGGCGGTGGCGGAGGCGGGTGCTGCGGTCGCGGCGGACGCGTCGGAGAACGGAGGCACGGGAGAGACCTTAGCGGCGGTGCGTATCGAGCACATGACGCCTGCGTCACGATCCGAACTGGAATGATCGAGGGGTGACCGTGACAACCGCACCCCCCGCTCCCGCCGTCCAGACCGAGCAGGCGGCACCCCATGTCGTCGTGCTGTTCGGCGCCGTCGGCGACCTGGCCCGGCGCAAGCTCATCCCGGGGATGGCCCACCTCGCGCTCTCCTCCCTCGCACCGGACCTGCAGATCGTCGGCACCTCGCTCGAGGAGCACGACGACGCCTCGTTCCGCGCCTTCGCGAAGCTGGCCTACGACGAGTTCGGGAGCCGCTCCCTGACGCCGGCGCAGTGGGACGAGTTCGCGTCCAAGCTCCGCTACGTCCCGCAGTCCGCCGGTCCGGCCGCGCTGGCCGCCGCCGTGACCGACGCCGAGGCGGTCCTCGGCCCGGACGTGAGCCGGCTGCACTACCTCAGCGTCCCGCCCAGGGCAGCTCTCTCCGTCGTGCGGATGCTCGCCGAGGCCGGGCTGGTCGAGCGCTCGCGGATCATCATGGAGAAGCCGTTCGGCGTCGACCTCGAGAGCGCGGTCGTCCTCAACGCGGAGCTCCACGAGACCTTCAGCGAGGAGCAGATCTTCCGGATCGACCACTTCCTCGGCAAGGAGCCGGCGCAGAACATCCTCGCCTTCCGCTTCGCCAACGGCCTCTTCGAGCCCATCTGGAACCGCAACTTCATCGATCACGTCCAGATCGACATCCCCGAGCGCCTCACGCTCGACCGTCGCGCCGAGTTCTACGAGTCCACCGGCGCGTACAAGGACATGGTCGTCACCCACCTCTTCCAGGTGCTGGCGTTCATGGCCATGGAGCCGCCGACCGCGCTGGAGCCCCAGGCCATCAGCGAGGAGAAGAACAAGGTCTTCCGCTCGATGCGTCCGCTGAACCCCGAGAACGTGGTGCGCGGCCAGTACATCGGCTACCGCGACGAGCCGGGCGTCGCCGCCGACTCCGAGACCGACACCTTCGTCGCGCTGAAGTGCGAGATCGACAACTGGCGCTGGGCGGGAGTGCCGTTCTACCTCCGCACCGGCAAGCGGATGGCCGAGGGTCAGCGCATCATCTCGATCGCGTTCCGCGAGCCCCCGAAGAGCATGTTCCCGCAGGGCTCCGGAGTCGGTGCCCACGGCCCGGACCACCTCACCTTCGACCTGGCGGACGCCTCGAAGGTCTCGCTCTCGTTCTACGGGAAGCGCCCCGGTCCCGGCATGCGGCTCGACAAGCTGAGCATGCAGTTCGCGCTCCAGGAGACCGACCGCGCGGGCGACGCGCTCGAGGCCTACGAGCGCCTGATCCTCGACGCGATGCGCGGAGACCACACGCTGTTCACCACCGCGGAGGGCATCGAGCGGCTCTGGGAGGTCTCCGCGCCCCTCCTGCAGGATCCGCCGCCCGTCCGTCTCTACGCGCCCGGCTCCTGGGGGCCGAACGCCATCCACCAGCTGATCGCGCCGCACGCCTGGCGCCTGCCGTTCGAGCGGGTCTGGCGCGACAAGCGCTGACCACGCCGCCGTGCGCCCCGCCTAGGCTGGGCGCATGGCGCGCACCGGTGAGGACCGGATCTGGACGGTCCCGAACGTCCTCAGCATGGTGCGCCTCGCCCTGGTGCCGGTGTTCCTCGTGCTCGTGGTCCTCGGCGAGGACGCGCTCGCGCTCCTGACCCTTGTTGTCTCGAGCCTCACCGACTACCTCGACGGCTGGATCGCGCGCCGCTTCGACCAGATGACGCGCCTCGGCCGCGTCCTCGATCCGGCCGCCGACCGCCTCTACATCTTCGCCACCGTGCTGGGCCTCGCGGCCCGCGGACTGGTGCCCTGGTGGCTGGTCGCGGTGCTGCTCGCCCGCGACCTGATGCTCGTGGTCCTGGCGGTCGTCCTGGCGAACAACGGCTACGGACCGCTTCCCGTGCACCACCTGGGGAAATTCGCGACCTTCTGCCTCTTCTACGCGCTCCCGCTGATCATGCTGGGGCAGGCGTTCCCGGCTCTCGCGCCCGCCTCGCTCCCCATCGCCTGGGCCTTCGCGCTGTGGGGCGCGTTCCTCTACTGGTGGGCCGGGATCGTCTACGCCGTCCAGACGCGGGACCTCGTCCTGGGGGTCCGCACAGGTGCTCAGGGGTCCGACGAGGGTCACGATTCGGATACGCTGACCTGATAGGAGGTACGTCTTGGTCGAGCCCGTCGGTGGAGCATCATCCGCCCAGCACAATTCCGTTCCCGGTGAGCCGTCGACGGAGACGACTCTGACGTTCACCGACGACATCGGCGCCCAGCTCGC
Organism: Rathayibacter sp. AY1B4; assembly: GCF_002932815.1. NCBI lineage: Bacteria > Bacillati > Actinomycetota > Actinomycetes > Micrococcales > Microbacteriaceae > Rathayibacter > Rathayibacter sp. AY1B4. The sequence goes on from NZ_PSWN01000009.1 coordinate 71,973, forward strand.
CGCTCTCGACAACCGCGCGTCGCGCGAGGAGGCCGAGGCCGTCGGCGCTCTGCCCTCGGGATCCGCGCTGCTGGTCGTGCGGCGCGGACCGAACACCGGCGCCCGCTTCCTCCTCGACACCGACTCCACGACGGTCGGCCGTCACCCCGATGCGGGCATCTTCCTCGACGACGTCACGGTCTCACGTCGGCACGCCGAGTTCGTCCGCCGGGGCACGGCGTTCGAGGTCCACGACCTCGGCTCCCTGAACGGCACCTACTTCGACGGGGTCCGGATCGAGTCCGCGATCCTCACCGACGGCTCCGAGGTGCAGGTCGGCAAGTTCCGACTCACCTTCTACGCGTCCCGCGCCGACCTCGTCGCCGCTCCGGACGCGTGAGCCGTGGGCCGCTCCTCCGCGCGCGCCCTCCCCACCGGATCCGCCGCTCTGCTGAGCATCGGGCAGGTGCTGGCCAGGCTGACCACTGAGTTCCCGGACGTCACCCCGTCCAAGCTGCGCTTCCTCGAGGAGCAGGGGCTCGTCTCGCCGGCCCGCACCGACTCCGGCTACCGCAAGTTCTCGGGCTCCGACGTCGAGCGGCTCCGGATGATCCTCGCTCTGCAGCGCGACCACTACCTCCCCCTCAAGGTCATCCGCGGATACCTCGACGACATCGACGCCGGACGCGAGCCCGCCCTGCCGGCCGGTGTCGGGGGTCCGAGCGCCTCGCTCCTCGGCCCCGCCACGCGCTTGACCCGCGAGGGCCTCGCGGCCGAGTCCGGTGCCACGCCCGCTCTCGTCCAGGAGGCCATCGCCGCCGGGCTCGTGCGGGGCGGCGACGTGTTCGGGGACGAGGCCGTGACGACGCTCAAGGCGCTCGTCGACCTCGGCCGATCCGGTATCGAGCCCCGCCATCTCCGACCGCTCCGCGTCGCCGTCGAGCGCGAGATGTCGCTCATCGAGAGCGTCGTCGCCTCCAGCGCCCGCCGCGGAGAGGCGTCCGGCTCCGCCGGCGCTGCCGAGAACGCGGTGGGGCTCGCGACCCAGCTGGGCACGATCCGCGGGGCGATGGTGCGCAGCGCCCTCTCGCGGATCGCCCGCTCGTGAGGGCCGCGCCGCCGGCCGTCGGGCGGCCCGTGCGACACGCCGCGGCGCCGAGGCCGATGTCGTTTACTCGGCCTGCGCCGGTCGGTACGGTAGGGAGCGCGTTCGGAGGATCCGGCGTCCGGATCCGAGAGGCACAGGGATGAGAGAAGTCAGCCGCGACGTCAGCGGCCAGCGCGACCTCGTCCTGTTCACCGACGGACTGCCCGAGCTCGACGCCGACGCGGGCTACCGCGGGGCCGTCGCGGCGCGCGCCGCGGGGATCACCTACCGGCAGCTCGACTACTGGGCGCGGACCGAGCTCGTCGAGCCCACCGTGCGCGGCGCGTCCGGCTCCGGCACGCAGCGCCTCTACGGCTTCCGCGACATCCTCGTGCTGAAGCTGGTCAAGCGCCTGCTCGACACCGGGATCTCGCTCCAGCAGATCCGCACGGCGGTCAACCAGCTCCGCGAGTCCGGGGTCGACGACCTCGCGCAGACGACCCTGATGAGCGACGGCGCGAGCGTCTACCTCTGCACCTCGAACGACGAGGTCATCGACCTGCTCAGCCGCGGCCAGGGCGTCTTCGGCATCGCCGTCGGCAAGGTCCTCCGCGAGGTCGAGTCGAGCCTCGTCGAGCTCGACCACCAGTCGGTCGACCCGGGCGACGAGCTCGCCCAGCGCCGCGCCTCCCGCCGCGTCGGCTGACCGCCCACCCCTCGCGGGTCGGCCGCTGCTCCGGGTCGGCCGCTGCTCCGGGGACTCCCGGGTCTCCTCCGCGCGCTCAACTGGTAAGGAGCGGACCCGCCTGCAGCCGTGCTGTGCGAGCAACGGGCGCCACCCGAGTCTCACCGTGCTGGTCGAGTGGCGGGCCCCGCGCGCGTGAACCGTCCGCCGGACGCGAGCTCCCCGCCGATCACGCCCGCTCACCCTGCTGGTCCGATGACGGGCTCCGTCCGTGTCCCGCCCTGCGGATCCGACGATGGGCTCCGCCCGCGCATCGAGAGTCCGTGCTGAACTCCGACGCCGAGCGTCCGCCGGCGCCGTCCCTGGCACTCCTCGGGCACCGAGCATCGCCCACGTCCCGAGACCTCGAGCCGGAGAAGTCCGGCGGACCCGCCGGCCCTAGGTCGCGGCGGGGACCTGCTCGCCGATGCGACCGGTGCGGATCACGCGGTCGAGCAGCAGGTCGAAGTTGTGCGCCATCTCCTGAGCGCTCTCCCCGGGCCAGACATGCACGGGCTTCGCCGCGCCCTGCGCCTGCTGGAGAGAGGTGCGCTCCGGGAGCTGCGGGCTGAGGACGAGCGGCCCGAACATGTCGCGCAGCTCCTTGATCCGGAACTGGTGCTCCAGCGACTGGACGCGGGCGCGGTTCACGATGATGCCCAACGGCTGGAGGCGCGGGCTGAGTCCGCGGCGGATCTCCTCGATCGCCCGGAGCGCCCGGTCGGCGGCGGCCACCGAGAACAGGCCCGGCTCCGTGACGACGGCGACGCGGTCGCTCGCGGCCCACGCCGTGCGGGTCAGGGCGTTGAGCGAGGGGGCGCAGTCGATCAGCACGAGGTCGTAGTCGGCCTCGACGCTCGCGAGGGCCTCCTCGAGCTTCCAGATGTCGCGGATGCTGGGGTGCGGCCCGTCGAAGTTGATCGCGGAGGGGCTGCCGATCAGCACGTCGATCGTGCCGTGGTGCTCCTTGGTCCAGCCGGAGGGGGCGATCGCCGACCGGACGATCTTCTCCTTCGGCGACGTCAGGACGTCGGCGATGTTGAGGTGGCCGGCGACGTTGATGTCCATTCCGGTCGACACGTCGGACTGGGGATCGAGGTCGACGACCAGCGTTCGCAGGCCCTTCGAGAACGCCGCGGATGCAAGGCCGAGCGTCACCGTGGTCTTGCCGACGCCGCCCTTGAGGGAGCTCACGCTGAGTACATGCATGGCTGACTACTTTACGTTCCTCCGGGCGGCAGAACCTAACCGTTCGCTGCACGCGCCGTCCGCGCCGCCTCCGGAAGCGGGCCGCACTAGCAGTCGGAGCGCGCTCCGACCAAGCCGCCCGGCGCGATCCGGGCCCGCCGGTACACTCGTCCTGAGCGGAAGGAGGCTCGTTCGCATGGATGAGCGCAACGACGAACAGCCCGACACCGGCACCGGTCCCACGCCGCGGACCGCCATGGACGCGGCTCGGGAATCGGGTCAGTACTCCCCGCGAGCGAGCGACACCGCTCCGACCCTCCTGCCCGACGGCGTGCGGATCACCCCGCCCGGCCCGCGACGCCGCTCCACCGCCCCCGCTCCGGTCCAGGACGAGGACGCGATCGACGTCGGCCGCCTCGGCCTGCCGCCCTCGCGCTCGCACGCTCTCGTGCCCCCGGAGCCGAGTCCTGCTCCTACCCCCGCACAGGCTCCCGCGCACCCGTCCGGCGCGAACGGACCGGTCTCGGCGGGGATCCCCGTCCGAGCGGAGTCCGCCGAGAAGCCCGCGGCGTCCGAGTCCGCGGGGGAGCCCGCCGCCGTCCCCACGCGCCGCGACCGCCTCCGCGCCGAGTCCTCGAGCGCCGCTCCCGCCCCGTCCGCGCCGAGCGCCGCCGTCCCCGAGTCGGCGTCGATGCTCACCCCGGACAGGCTCCTGGAGGTCAACCGCAAGACCCGCCCCGCTCCCACGGGCGGCTGGCACCGCTTCCTCTACGGCCTGACCTTCCAGACGGTCAACCTCGGCGACTCCGCGAAGGTGAAGGCGTGGAAGGCGATGGACGAGCGGATCGGCCGGCAGTTCGAGGGCGGCACCCGCTTCGTCCCGGTCATGACCCGCAAGGGCGGCGTCGGCAAGACGACGGTCACGACGCTCCTGGGCATGGCCCTCGCCGATGCGCGCGAGGACCGCATCATCGCGGTCGACGCGAACCCCGACCGCGGTACCCTGGCCGAGCGCGTCCCCAAGCAGACGCGGGCGACCGTCCGCGATGTCGTGAACCGCGCGGCCGGCGTGACCGGATTCACCGAGTTCTCGACGATGGTCTCCCGCGACGAGACCCGCCTCGACGTCCTCGCCTCCGACACCGACCCGCAGCTCTCCGAGGCCTTCGACGAGGACGACTACAACGTGGTCGCCGATCTGGTCGAGCGCTTCTACTCGATCATGCTCACCGACTGCGGCACGGGCATCGTGCACTCGGTGATGCGGCCCACGCTGCAGCGCGCCGACACAGTCGTGATCGTCTCGGGCGGCAGCGTCGACGAGGCCCGCCTGGCCTCCGAGACCCTCACCTGGCTGGACGCGAACGGCTACGGCGCCCTGGTGCGCAACGCGGTCGTCGCGCTCAACACGGCGACGCAGGGCACGAGCCTGGTGAAGCTGGAGGAGATCGAGTCGCACTTCCGCTCCCGCGTCCGCGACATCGTCCGCATCCCCTACGACCCGGTGCTCGCCGCCGGCTCCGTGGTGAAGTGGGAGCAGCTGCGCGAGGGCACGAAGGACGCCGCACGCCTGCTCGCCGCGCTCGTGGTCGAGGGCATGCCGGTCCGACGTGTCTGAGCCGCGGGGCTCCGGGGCGGCGTCCGCCGCGCACCAGGACCGCACCGACGGGCCCGACGCGTCCACCGACGCCTTCGACCTGATCGTCATCGGCGCCGGCTCCGGCAACTCGATCGTCGGTCCGGAGTTCGACGGCCTGCGGGTCGCGATCCTCGACGACGGGGAGTGGTTCGGCGGCACCTGCCTCAACGCCGGCTGCATCCCGACCAAGATGTTCGTCCACGTCGCCGACGTGGTCACCGACGTCGACCAGGGCGGCCCGATCGGCGTCCACTCCCGCCTCCGCCGCCCCGAGTGGGCCGAGGTGCGCGACCGTGTGTTCGGCCGGATCGACGCAATCAGCGAGGGCGGTTTCGAGTACCGCGATCAGCGCTCCCCGAACGTGACCGTCCTCCGCGAGAGCTTCGGCTTCGAGTCGCTCGGAGACGGCGACCGCCCGCACGTCCTCGTCAGCGCCAGCGGTGCCCGCATCAGTGCTCCGCAGGTGGTCGTGGCCGCCGGCTCGCGGCCCAGGCCGCTCCTCGCCGCGTACGAGCCGGACCCCCGCATCCAGGACTCCTCCTCGGTCATGCGGCTCGACGAGCTCCCCGAGCGGATGCTGATCCTCGGCGGCGGCGCCGTGGCCGTCGAGTTCGCCCACGTCTTCTCCTCCTTCGGCACGGCCGTGACCGTCGCCGTCCGCGGCGACCGCCTCCTCCGCGCCCTCGACGAGGACGTCTCGCGCCGGTTCACCGGGATCGCCGCCGAGCGGTACACGGTGCTCACCGGAGTGAGCGCCGAGAGCGTCGACGCCCGCCCTGACGGGCTCCGCGTCGCCCTCAGCGACGGCACGACGGTCGAGACCGACCTGCTGCTCGTCGCGCTCGGCCGCGACCCCAACAGCGACACGGTCGCCGCAGCCTCCGTCGGGATCGATCTGCACGAGGACGGCCGGATCAGCGTCGACACCGAGCAGCGCGTCCTCTCCGGCGGACGCCCCGTGCCCGGCCTCTTCGCCCTCGGCGACGTGTCGTCCCGCTGGCAGCTCAAGCACGTCGCCAATCACGAGGCGCGCCTCGTGGCGCACAACCTCCTGCACCCGGGCGAGCTGCTCTCCAACATCCTCTCGCCGGTGCCCGGCGCGATCTTCGCCCACCCGCAGATCGCCCACTTCGGGCTCACCGCGGCCGAAGCGCGGGACCAGGGCCTGGACGTCGTCACCGTCACCCAGGAGTACGGCTCCACAGCCTTCGGCTGGGCGCTCGAGGACGACTCCAGCGCCTGCCTCCTGGTCGTCGGACTCGACGGCGCCCTCCTCGGCGCGCACATCATCGGGCCGCAGGCCAGTATCCTCATTCAGCCGCTCGTCCAGGCCGCCAGCGCCGGCACCGGCATCCGCGGACTCGCCCGCAGCCAGTACTGGCCGCACCCCGCAGCGAGCGAAGTCGTCGAGAACGCCCTCCTGAGCGCGGAGGAGGCCCTGAGGGAGCGCACCACATGACCGAACGCCAGATCCGCATCTTCGGGGACCCGGTGCTGAAGACCCCGTCCACGACCATCGAGACGGTCGACGCCGGCGTCCGCGGCCTCGTCGAGGACCTCGTCGACAGCGTCCGACCGCCCGGACGCGCCGGCGTCGCAGCCCCCCAGATCGGCGTCAACCTCCGCGCCTTCAGCTACAACGTCGACGGCGTCATCGGGTACATCCTCAACCCCGAGATCATCGAGCTCAGCGGAGACCCGCGACCGGTCGACGAGGGCTGCCTCTCCGTCCCGAACCTCTGGTACCCCGCGATCCGCTACCCGCACGCGAAGGTCCGCGGCACCGACCTCGACGGCAACGAGATCGTCCTCGAAGGCGACGGCCTCATGGCCCAGGCCCTCCAGCACGAATGCGACCACCTCGACGGACGCCTCTACCTCGACCGCCTCTCCCAGGACGACCGCCGCGCCGCCATGAAGGCCGTCCGGGAATCCGACTGGTTCTGAGTTCGATTGCCGGGCCGGTCCCTGCCCGGCCCGGCGCGGTCGGCTCAGCGAGGTGGGGGCGTTCCGTGGAGCGTCGTGCGTTCCGCCGACGGTGAAGCGCTGGCACGCGCTTCACCGGATACGGCTGTGTTGGTGGGGAGCCGGTCCTTGCCCGGCTCCACGCAGTCGGCCGCTCGAGGTGGGTGCGTTCCGTGGAGCGTCGTGCGTTCCGCCGACGGTGAAGCGCTGGCACGCGCTTCACCGAATACGGCTGTGTTGAGGGGGAGCCGGTCCTTGCCCGGCTCCACGCAGTCGGCCGCTCGAGGTGGGTGCGTTCCGTGGAGCGTCGGGCGTTCCGCCGACGGGAAAGCGCTGGGACGCGCTTTTCCGGATCCGGCTGTGTTGGTGGGGAGCCGGTCCTTGCCCGGCTCCGCGCGGTCGGCCTTTCGAGGTGGGCGCGTTCCGTGGAGCGCCGTGCGTTCCGCCGACGGTGAAGCGCTGGCACGCGCTTCACCGGATACGGCTGTGTTTTGGGGAGCCGGTCCTTGCCCGGCTCCGCGCGGTCGGCCTTTCGAGGTGGGCGCGTTCCGTGGAGCGTCGTGCGTTCCGCCGACGGGAAAGCACTTGTACGCGCTTTCCCGGATACGGCTGTGTTGAGGGGGAGCCGGTCCCTGCCCGGCCCGGCGCGGTCGGCACCGCGACAGGGGCGCGTCGAGGAGAGCGTCGGGCGTTCCGCCAACGGGATAGAGCTGGGCGCGCTGTCCCGGAGGCGGCTGCGATCGGGACGGCCTGCTGGTGACGCGGGGAGAGCGCGGGGTCAGCGGAGGGAGATGCCCTCGGTGGCGGGGGCGGCGGAGTAGACGGCGGCGATGGTGTCGGCGAAGTCGGCGAGGATGACGTTGCGCTTGATGCTCATCTTCGGAGTCAGGTGACCGCTCGCCTCCGTGAACTCGGTCGGGAGGATCACGAACTTCCGGATCGACTCGGCGCGGGACACGCGCTCGTTCGCCGCATCGACGGCCCGCTGCACCTCGGCCAGAACGACCGGGTTCACGGCCGCGTCCTCGAGTGAGAGGCCCTTGTCCTGCCCGTTGTTCGCGAGCCACGTCGGCAGCATCTCGGAGTCGAGCGTGACCAGAGCAGCGATGAACGGGCGCTGATCGCCGACGACGACGACCTGGCCGACCAGCGGGTTCGCGCGGATCGGATCCTCCAGCGCCGCCGGAGCGACGTTCTTGCCGCCGGCGGTGACGATGATCTCCTTCTTCCGCCCGGTGACGCGCAGGTACCCGTCCTCGTCCAGAGTTCCGAGGTCGCCCGTGCGGAACCACTCGCCGTCGAACGACTCGGCCGTCGCAGCCTCGTTGTTCCAGTAGCCGCCGAAGACGTCGATGCCGCGCACCTGGATCTCGCCGTCGCCCGCGATCCGGATCGAGACCCCGGGCATCGCCGGGCCCACCGAGCCGATCTTGAACCGCTCGGTGCGGTTGACGGTGGCGGGCGCCGTCGTCTCCGTGAGGCCGTAGCCCTCGAGGATCTTGATGCCGAGGCTGTGGAAGAAGTGCCCGAGCCGGTCTCCCAGCGGCGCCGAGCCGGACACGGCGAAGCGGACGTTCCCGCCCATGGCGGTGCGCAGCTTCGAGTAGACGAGCCGGTCGAAGAGGAGGAACTGCAGCTTCAGAGCGAGCGGCACCGAGCCCGCCTCGAGCGCCATCGAGTGGGCGACGGCGACGTCGGCCGCGCGGCGGAAGATCTTCCCCTTCCCCCCGGCCTCGGCCTTCTGCTCGGCGGAGTTGTAGACCTTCTCGAACACGCGCGGCACGGCCAGGAGGAACGTCGGCTTGAAGGACGCGAGCGAGGGGAGCAGCTGCCTGGTGTCGGCCTGGTGCCCCACCTTCACCCCGCCGTGCACGCAGAGGATCGCGATGAAGCGGGCGAACACGTGCGCCGTGGTGATGAACAGCAGCGTCGACGCGCCGGGCTGGTGGATCAGTTCCGTCAGGGCGACCGCCGAGTTGCGGCTGAGCTCGACGAAGTTCGAATGCCGGATGATGCAGCCCTTGGGGCGGCCGGTGGAGCCGGAGGTGTAGATGATCGTCGCGATGTCGGTGCCGGTCGCCATCGAGCGGCGGCGCTCGATCTCGGCGTCCGGCACGTCGCCGCCGCGCGCGACGAGCTTGTCCAGATCGCCCAGCCCGATCTGCCAGGCGAGTCGGACCTCGGGAAGGTCGGCGCGGATCTCGTCGAAGCGGGCGAAGTGCTCGGGGGTCTCGACGATCACGGCGTGCGCGCCGGAGTCGGCGAGGTTCCACTGCACCTGCGCGGGGGAGGAGGTCTCGTACACCGGGACGAGGACCCCGCCGGCGAACCAGACGGCGAAGTCGATCAGCGTCCACTCGTAGCGCGTCTTGCAGATCAGCCCGACCTTCTCGCCCGGCTCGAGGCCGGCGGCGACGAAGCCCTTCGCGAGGGCCGTGACCTGGTCGAGGAACTCCTGCGCCGTCACATCGCGCCAGCCGTCGCCGTCGGGCAGCGCGAAGAGCGGGCGATCGGGCGTCTCGCGGACGCGGTCCAGCAGGAGGGCGGTCGTGTTGGCCTGGGGATCGGCCGGAACCACCAGGGGGGAATCGAACTGGTCCACGGCAACTCCTTCGGTACCTGAATGAACGTCGTCTCCACCCTACCGGCGCGGCGCAAGCTGTGGATCCGTTCAGGGTAACGATCCAGGGGTGGCTCCGCGAGGAGGGCCGACACGCGTCGCCGGGTCTCGCCGCTGAGCCGCATCGGAGCGCTCGCGGTCACTACACTCGTCCTGGCCGCCGCTCAGGGCGGCCCGCCGACGCTGCCGCGCCGGTGGCGACGGGAAGGCGGTTCGCGTGCACGCGATCGGGATCGACATCGGCGGCACGAAGATCGCCGGAGCCCTGGTCGACGAGTTCGGGGGGATCCTCCGCGAGGACCGTCGGCCCACTCCCGCCGGGCACCCCGAGCTGATCGTCGACGTCGTGGTCGAGATGGTCGAGCATCTGCGCTCCGGCCTGCTCCCGGGAGACGTCTCCGCGGTCGGAGTCGCCGCCGCCGGCTTCATCGACGCCTCGCAGTCGATCGTCTACTACGCCCCGAACATCAACTGGCGCAACGAGCCCTTCCGCGAGAAGCTCTCGGCCCGCATCGACCTGCCGATCATCATCGAGAACGATGCGAACGCCGCCGGCTGGGCCGAGTTCCGCTACGGCTCGGGCCGCCTCGTCAGCGACATGCTGATGCTCACCATCGGAACCGGAGTGGGTGGCGCGATCGTCATCAACGACCGGCTCCTGCGCGGCGGCTTCGGCGCAGCGGCCGAGATCGGGCACATGCGCGTCGTCCCCGGAGGCCTGCCCTGCGGCTGCGGCGCCCGCGGCTGCATCGAGCAGTACGGCTCGGGCCGCGCGCTCCAGCGCTTCGCCGGCGAGCTGGCCGACGCGGGCGGGATCGGCCAGGGCATCGCCGACGCCCGCGCCCGCAACGGCGGCGAGCTGAACGGCCACCTCATCTCCGAGCTGATCACCGCCGGCGACCTCGGCGCCCTCGCGGCGCTGCGACAGCTCGGCCACTGGCTGGGCGAGGCGGCGGCCAGCCTGAGCGCCGTCCTCGACCCGCAGATGTTCGTCATCGGCGGCGGAGTGGCGCAGGCGGGCGACCTCCTGCTGGATGCCATCCGCCAGGCCTACCTCGACAACCTCCCCGCCCGGGGCTACCACCCCGAGCCCGAGTTCCGCATCGCGGAGCTCGTCAACGACGCCGGAGTCGTGGGGGCCGCCGACCTGGCGCGCCTGCACGCGAGCTCCCTCTAGCGGCACCCGCCGCACCCGATCCGCCGCACCGCCGAGGAGCCCGATGTTCTACTGGTTCATGAAGCACATCGTCGCGGGCCCGCTCCTGAAGACGATCTTCCGGCCGTGGGTGGTCGGTGCCGACAAGGTGCCGCAGAACGGCGGCGTGATCCTCGCGAGCAACCACCTCTCCTTCATCGACTCCGTGATCCTCCCGCTGGTGATCGAGCGGAACATGGTCTTCCTCGCCAAGAGCGACTACTTCACCGGCAAGGGCCTCAAGGGCTGGGCGACGCGGACGTTCTTCACCGCCACGGGGATGCTGCCCATCGACCGCTCCGGCGGCAAGGCGTCGGAGGCCTCGCTCAACACGGGACTCCGCGTCCTCGCGGGCGGCCACGCGCTGGGCATCTATCCCGAGGGCACGCGCAGCCCCGACGGCCGCATGTACCGCGGCCGCACCGGAGTCGCCCGCATGGTCCTCGAGGCCCGCGTGCCCGTCATCCCGGTCGCCATGATCGACACCGCGCGCATCATGCCCATCGGCAAGCGCCTGCCGAAGCTGGGCCGCATCGGCATCGTCTTCGGGGAGCCGCTCGACTTCAGCCGCTTCGAGGGCATGGAGGGCGACCGGTTCATCCTCCGCTCGATCACCGACGAGATCATGTACGAGCTCCTCGCCCTGAGCGGCCAGGAGTACCTCGACGTCTACGCGACCTCGGTCAAGGAGAAGCGCGCGGCCCTCATCCGCTGAGCGCGCGCTCGACGCCGGGGCCCCCTCCCGGCCGAGCGCCCTGCCAGGCGATAAGCTCGTCAACCGCTGCCGTCCGTCCGGACGGCGGCCCTCCGCGCGCCGCTGGCGCCCGTCAGAACCGGGAACACCCTCGTGGTCATCGATCCGAACGAACCGTACGTCCTCGCCGCCCCCTCCGTGGTCGCCGGCCTGGACTATTGGCGCGAGCTCGAGATCAAGCAGCAGCCGCAGTGGCCCGATGCGGAGGCCGTGCGAGCGGCGTCCGCCGAGGTGGCCGCGCTCCCTCCGCTGGTGTTCGCCGGCGAGGTGGACCAGCTGCGCGAGCGTCTCGGAGCCGCGGCCCGCGGCGAGGCGTTCCTCCTGCAGGGCGGCGACTGCGCCGAGACCTTCGCCGGAGCGACCGCGGAGCAGATCCGCAACCGCGTCAAGACCGTGCTGCAGATGGCCGTCGTCCTCACCTACGGCGCGAGCATGCCCGTCATCAAGATGGGCCGGATGGCCGGCCAGTTCGCGAAGCCGCGCTCGAGCGACCTCGAGACCCGCGGCGACGTGACCCTGCCCGCCTACCGCGGCGACATCGTCAACGGCTACGACTTCACCCCGGAGTCGCGCGCCGCGGACCCGCGCCGCATCGTGCAGGGCTACCACACCGCCGCCTCGACGCTGAACCTCATCCGCGCCTTCACGCAGGGCGGATTCGCCGACCTGCGCCTCGTCCACTACTGGAACAAGGGCTTCACCGAGAACCCGCAGAACCAGCGCTACGAGCAGCTGGCCCGCGAGATCGACCGCGCGGTCAAGTTCATGGTGGCGTGCGGGGCCGACTTCGAGGGCATGAAGCGCACCGAGTTCTACACCGGCCACGAGGGCCTGCTGATGGACTACGAGCGCCCCATGACGCGCATCGACTCGCGGACCGGCACGCCGTACAACACCTCCAGCCACTTCATCTGGATCGGCGAGCGCACCCGCGAGCTCGACGGCGCGCACGTCGACTTCCTGTCGCGGGTGCGCAACCCGATCGGCGTGAAGCTCGGCCCGTCGACCACGCCCGAGACGATGCTCGAGCTGATCGACAAGCTCGACCCCGAGCGGGAGCCCGGTCGCCTCACCTTCATCACCCGCATGGGTGCCGGGAGGATCCGCGACGCCCTCCCGCCGCTGCTCGAGGCCGTCAAGCGGAGCGACGCCCTGCCGCTGTGGGTGACCGATCCGATGCACGGCAACGGGCTGACGACGCCGACCGGCTACAAGACCCGTCGCTTCGACGACGTGGTCGATGAGGTCAAGGGCTTCTTCGAGGCGCACCGCGCTGCGGGGACGCACCCCGGCGGCATCCACGTCGAGCTCACGGGCGACGACGTCACCGAGTGCCTCGGCGGCTCGGAGCACATCGACGAGGCGACGCTCGCCACCCGGTACGAGTCGGTCTGCGACCCGCGCCTCAACCACATGCAGTCGCTCGAGCTCGCGTTCCTCGTGGCGGAGGAGCTCCGGGGCCGCGCGATCTGATCCGGCCCCGACCGCCGGTCGAGTCCCCGTCGAGGGGCTCGACCGGCGGCGTCAGGTCGTGATGGTGATCGACAGCTGGATCGTCGTGCCGCGCTGCACGAGATCGCCGGCCTTGTTGGACTGGTTCGTGACCTTGGTCAGCTCGTTCGGCGCCGCGTCGATCAGCGGGCCGAGCGTCGTCAGGGAGTAGCTCCACGACAGGTCCGCCGCCTCGAGGGCCGCCTTCGCCTCGTCGCGGTTCATCCCCACGACGTTCGGCACGGCGACGGGCTCGGGCCCCTTCGACACGACGACCGAGACGGTGTCGCCGGTCACGGCGGGCGCCTCCGGGTTCGCCTGCGTGAGGACGACGCCCGCGGCCACGGTGTCGCTCCAGTCCTCGCCGCTGCGGTCGAGGGCGAGACCGGCCGCCTCCGCCTTCGCCGTCGCGTCGTCGATCGAGAGACCGACGACGTTCGGGATCGGTCCGAGACTCACCACCATCGCGATGGTGCTGGTCTCGGACATCGTCTCGGGCAGCGCCGATCCGTCAGGCAGCGAGGCGGAGACGACCACACCCGCGTCGACGTCGGCGTCGAAGATCTTCGAGACGTCGCCGACGGTGAAGGAGCCGCCCGTCACCGCGGCGGCAGCGTCGGCCTCCGAGAGGCCGGCGAGCGACGGGACCGGCAGCTGGCGCGGCCCGCTCGAGACGGTCAGCGTGATGACGGAGCCCTTGTGCACCCCCTGCCCGCCGGGCGGATCGGAGCTCACCACCGTCCCCGCGGGCACGGTGAGGTCGGGCGTCTCCTGCGGCTGCACCTCGAAGCCCTGCGCCTGCAGCTGGGCCGTCGCGTCCTGCTGCGACTGGCTGACGACGTCCGGGATCGACACGATCGCGCCGGGTCCCTCGCCGAACCACCAGGCCGTCCCGCCGCCGATGAGCGCCAGGAGGAGGACGACCACCGTGAGCAGGACGCCGCGGCGCCGTCGGACGCGGCGCCTGCTCGCGAGCCGGGCGACGGTGTCGTCGTCCTCGTCGACCACGAGCACCGCTCCGGGGGCCGGCGCCGGGTCGAAGACCGAGGTCTGCCCGGGCTCCGCCGTATCGAAGACGGCCGTCGCGGGCGCCGGATCGGCGACGGGCGCCGGGAGCGGGGTGACCGCCTGCGTGTCGCCGCGGCGGTCGCTCGGTGTGATGCCCATGAGCCGCTCGGCCTCGAGCAGCTGCGCGAGCATGACACCGGCGTCGCGGGGCCGCATGTCCGGGTCGCGCTCGGTCGCCCAGAGGACGAGCTCGTCGAGCGAGGTGGGGACGGAGGCGACCGTCGCGCTGGGGTACGGGACGGAGTCGTTCGCGTGCTGGTACGCGATCTGCATCGGCTGCTCGCCCGTGAAGGGCTGCTCTCCGGTGAGCATCTCGTAGATCATGATCCCGATGGCGTAGATGTCGCTGCGGGTGTCGGCGGTGCCCCGCGTGACCAGCTCGGGGGAGAGGTAGGCGATCGTGCCGAGGAGGGCCTGACCGGAGGCGGTGTTGGCGGAGGCGGCGCGCGCGAGGCCGAAGTCGCCGATCTTGATCCGGCCGTCGTCGGCGAGGAGCACGTTCTCGGGCTTGAGGTCGCGGTGGAGGATCCCGGCGCGGTGCGCGGCGGCGAGACCCGAGAGCACGGAGTGCATGATGTCGACGACCTGCTGGGCGGTCAGCCGGCCGCGCTCCTTGAGCAGGTCGCGCAGGGTGATCCCGGGGAGGTACTCCATCACCAGGTAGGCCATGTCCGAGTCCTGGCCCTGGTCGAAGACGCTGACCACGTTCGGGTGGGCGAGACGGGCGGCGGAGCGCGCCTCCTGGACGAAGCGGTTCTTGAACGTCGCGTCGTCGGAGAGGTGGCCGTGCATGACCTTCATCGCCACGCGGCGCTCGAGGCGCTGATCGTGCGCGAGGTAGACCGTCGCCATGCCGCCGCGGGCGATCCTCGAGCGCACCTCGTACCGGCCGTCGACGAGACGGCCGAGGAGAGGGTCGAGCTGGCTGGTGGTCACGCGACGAGTCTAGGCAAGACCCCCGGGGGAACCGGTGAGCGACGCCCGGGCGGCGCAGGACGGGCCCGACTCCTTCTCCGGGGCGCCCGCAGTTGGCGGCCCTCCGGGCTCGTGGCAGTCTTGACGCGTGACCGACTCGTCCACTTCCCCCGCCACCTCGACCGATTCCGAGCTCGAGTGGCTGACCGTCCCCGACCTCGTGGAGCTGACCGGGCTCGGCGCCGGCCGGGTCCGCCGCCTCCTCGAGGAGCGCCACCTGCTCGGCACCCGCCGCGACGGCGTGCTGAAGGTCCCCGCCCTCTTCCTCCGCGACGGGGAGCCGATGAGCGAGATCCGCGGCACCGCGATCCTGCTCGCCGACTCCGGCTTCACCGACGACGAGGCGGTCGACTGGATGCTGACGGTCGAGGAGAGCCTGGGCACGAGCCCGATCGTCGCCCTCCGCGCCGGCCGCAAGGCCGAGGTCCGGCGGGTCGCCCAGGCCCTGGCCTGATACCGCCGGTCCGCTCCTAGGAGGTGCGGACCGTGACCTGGGCGGCCAGCTCGCGCAGCTCCGCCACGCCCTCCGTGCGGAGCGGCGCGTCGGGGAGGACCGCGATCGCCGCGGCCACCTCCTGGTCGATGCGCTCCTCGAGCCGCTCGAGGGCGCCGCTGCCCGCGATGATCTCCTGCGCCCGCGCGATGGACGCCGCGTCGGCGTCGCTCCGGCCCACGACCGCGTCGAGCTCGGCCCGCTCGCCCGGCGAGCACGCGCCGCGGGCGAGGCCGAGCAGCACGGTGCGCTTGCCCTCCCGCAGATCGTCGCCGGCCGGCTTGCCCGTCACTGCCGGGTCGCCGAAGACTCCGAGGACGTCGTCGCGCAGCTGGAAGGCGATCCCGACCGGGAGCCCGAAGCGGCGCAGGGCGTCCAGCTGAGCGTCGTCGCCGCCGGCGAGGGAGCCGCCGATCACCAGCGGCGCCTCGATGCTGTACTTCGCGCTCTTGTAGACCACCACCCGCTCCGCCCGCTGCAGGTGCTCGTGCTCGGGGTGCTGCACCCACGCGCTCTCCTCGAGGATGTCGAGGTACTGGCCCAGCGTGACCTCGGTGCGCATCAGGTTGAACTCCGCGCGCGCGCGCTCGGCCGCGACTCGATCCCCGAGCGACCACTCCGCCGCGGCGAAGATCTCGTCCGACCAGACCAGGAGGAGGTCGCCGAGGAGGATCGCGGAGGAGCGGCCGAACTCGTCGCGGTCGCCGGTCCAGCCGCCGTCGGCGTGGAAGGAGGAGAAGCGCCGGTGGGCCGCGGGAGCGCCCCGGCGGGTGTCGGAGTTGTCGATCACGTCGTCGTGGACAAGGGCGGCGGCGTGGAACAGCTCCAGCCCGGCGCCCACCCTCGCGATCGGATCGGAGCCGCTCGGATGGGCCTCGCTCGAGGTGCTCGACACCGCGTTCCAGCCCGCCTCGCAGAAGCGCGCGCGGAACCGCTTGCCCCCGCTGAGAAAGTCCCGCGAAAGGTCGCCGAGGGCGGAGACGTCCTCTCCTATGGAGCGCAGAATTGGCGTGCGCCCGGTGAGGAATTCATCGATTCGGAGCTGGACGCGATCGACCAGTCGAGAGCTGTGGTTCACCCGACCAGCCTATGCACCGAAGGTGCCTGGTGCCTGCGTCGGGCTCGGTCTACACTGAAGCGCCGCCCGACCGGTCGAGCCCAGACGCCGCCTATTCCGGTGCCGATCCCCGAAAGGGTCGACGCCGCACCCTGAAGGGGTCACGATGCCGCTTTCGGAACACGAGCAACGGCTCCTCGATGAGATGGAGCGGAACCTCTACCAGAACGACGCCGATTTCGTGGCGGCGGTCGGCAAGGGACGCGGCGGCACCAACTACCGGGCCCTCGTGCTCGGCATCCTCCTCGGCATCCTCGGTCTCGCCGTGCTCGTCGCGGGAGTGGTCGTGCGCCAGCCCCTCGTCGGCATCCTCGGGTTCGCCTTCATGCTCGGCGGCGTGATCGTGGCCATGCGCCCGGCCGCCGGCGGCTCCTCCGAGCCCGGCCTGCCCGACGTCGGCCGTCCGTCGAAGCCCCGCTCGGGCAACCGCCAGGGGTCCGGCTTCATGGACCGACTGAACGACAGGTGGGACAACCGCGGAGACGGGCGCGGCTAGCCTCCCCTCCGTTCCACCACAGGGTCGATCCTCACGGATCGGCCCTTTTTTCGTGCCCGCGGCCTCCCTCCCGCGGCACTCCCCCTCCACTTCGCCCCACTGTCGCGATTCCGCGGAAACACGCGGATGACCGGGGCCTCTCCGGCGCGCCCCGCGCCGCGCCGGGGTTGTGAGTGGGGGGAAGTGGAGTACTGTGGAGGACACACCATCCTTGGCCGGAAGAAGTGGGGGGCAGTCCGTGTTCCTCGGCACCTATTCCCCCAAGCTCGACGAGAAGGGCCGCGTGATCCTCCCCGCCAAGTTCCGCGACGAGCTCTCCTCCGGAGTCGTCGTCACGCGCGGCCAGGAGCGGTGCCTGTACGTGTTCAGCCAGGCCGAGTTCGAGGTGATGCACGAGAAGATCCGGCAGGCGCCGGTGACCAGCAAGCAGGCGCGGGACTTCCTCCGGGTGTTCCTCTCGGGCGCGAGCGCCGAGACGCCGGACAAGCAGAACCGCGTGACCCTCCCGGCTCCGCTGCGCGCCTACGCCGGCCTCGACCGCGACCTCACCGTCATCGGAGCGGGCAACCGCGCCGAGATCTGGGCGCAGGGCGCCTGGGAGACCTACCTGCAGGAGCAGGAGTCCGTGTTCTCCGACACCCAGGAGGAGGTGATCCCCGGCCTGTTCTAGGTCCTGTCGCGCGACTCCCAGCCACTCGGCGCCCGGACGCACCTTCCCCGGTGTCCGGACGCGAGGTGGATGGGGATCGGACGACAGGAACGGGAACGGCGGGACCGCCATGGCAGAGAACACTCCGAAGGACGCTCCGCGCCCGACCGAGGAGCGGCACCTCCCGGTGCTGCTCGAGCGCTGCGTCGAGCTCCTCGCTCCGGCGCTGGAGCGCGACGGGGCGGTCGTCGTCGACGCGACGCTCGGTATGGGCGGGCACTCGCTCGCGCTGCTCGAGCGCTTCCCCGGCCTGCACCTCGTGGGCCTGGACCGCGACCCCGAGGCGCTGCAGCTCGCGGGGGAGCGGCTCTCCGCCCACGCCTCCCGGATCGACCTCGTGCACGCCGTCTACGACGAGCTGCCCGACGTGCTCGACGAGCTGGGCATCGACACGATCGACGGTGCGCTCTTCGACCTCGGCGTCTCCTCGCTCCAGCTCGACGAGACCGAGCGCGGCTTCTCCTACTCCAAGGACGCGCCGCTGGACATGCGGATGGACTCGACCGCCCCGCTCACGGCGGCGAGCATCCTCGCCGACTACGACGAGACCGCCCTGCGCCGCATCTTCCACGAGTACGGCGAGGAGCGCCTCGCCGCGCGCTACGCCAAGAAGATCGTGGAGGCCCGCCGCGAGGCTCCACTGGAGCGCTCCGGCCGTCTCGTCGAGATCATCCAGGCGGCGACCCCGGTCGCGATCCAGCGGAACGGCCACCCCGCCAAGCGCGTCTTCCAGGCGCTGCGGATCGAGGTCAACCAGGAGCTGTCCGTCCTCGAGCGGGCGATCCCCGCCGCCCTGGGCCGGATCAACGAGGGCGGGCGGATCGTCGTCGAGGCGTACCAGTCGCTCGAGGACCGGATCGTCAAGCGCGCGCTCCAGGCCGCGTCCTCCTCCACCGCCCCGGCCGGCCTCCCGATGGAGCTGCCGGAGCACCGACCCGAGTTCCGACTCGTCATCCGCGGAGCCGAGCTCGCCTCCGACGACGAGAAGGCCCGCAACCCCCGAGCGACACCCGTGCGTCTGCGCGCGGCCGAGAGGATCAGGAGCACCGCATGAGCGCCACCGCCGTCATCGACCCCGCCGTCATCGACACCGCCCGCCGAGCACGCCCCGAGGAGGAGGCGCCCCGCCCCCGCATCGAGGCCGTCCCGGCCGGTCAGGCGCAGTCGCGCCCGAAGCTCGTCTACGGGATCGTCGCCGTCGCCGGCCTCTTCGCGATCATCGTCGTCCAGCTCCTGGTGAGCGTCGGCCTCTCGCAGGGGGCCTACCAGATCTCGGCACTGCAGACCGAGCAGAAGTCGCTCACCCGCAGCAACGCGGAGAAGCAGGACGCCGTCGACACGCTGAGCTCGCCGCAGAACCTCGCCACCGCCGCACAGGGCCTGGGCATGGTCGCCAACACCGCGCCGGTCTACCTCCGCCTCTCGGACGGCGCCGTGCTGGGCGACCCCTCCTCCGCCGCGTCGAGCGAAGTCGCGGGCACCGCCTCCGCGCCGCTCGTGCCCAACGCCCTCGTCCCGGCTCTCCAGCCCGGCGCGAGCGCGTCCTCCCCGGCTGTCGACGGCGCGGCCGTACCGTTGCAGGGCGAGCTGCCCGCGCCCATCACGCACTGACGCACGGCGTCGCGGTCCGCCTCCGCGCGGGCACCCGCCCCGCGGGGCGCACGACGACCATCCGGACCCGACGAACGGCGGCCCGCCCGCCCGGAGCAAGAAGGACACCGCCGCAGTGAGACACCACCGCTCGAGCAGACGCCGCACGGCCGTCACGTTCGTCATCATCGTCGCCGTCGTCGGGCTCTTCATCGGCAAGCTGGTGGACATCCAGATCGTGCGGGCCAACGAGCTCACCGATGCGGCCGCCCAGAACCAGTCGAACAGCGTCGTCACCTACGGTCAGCGCGGCCCCATCGTGGACCGCTCCGGGACGGTGCTCGCGGACACCACCACGCGCTACCGGCTGACGACCTCGCCGAAGAACGTGGCCGAGTTCCCGCGCGAGCTGGGCGAGGACCAGAAGGTCATGGTCAGCGTGCAGCAGGCCGCGTCCGAGATCGGCGCGATCACCGGGCAGTCGGTCGAGCAGATCACCGGAGCGGTGGACGCCGCGCTCGCGAAGGACGCGAAGGCCAACTACCTGATCCTCTCGGAGGGGCTCGACCTCGAGGCCTACCAGAAGCTCGTCGCGCTCGACATCCCGTGGACCTACTTCGAGACCCAGCAGGGCCGCAGCTACCCCAACGGCGCGGTGGCCGGCAACCTCGTCGGCTACGTCGGGGCGGACGGAGCGGCCCAGGAGGGCATGGAGTACGCGGAGAACACCTGCCTCGCGGGGCAGAACGGGTCCGAGAGCTACGAGCGCAGCGCCGACTACGTCCGGATCCCGGGCAGCACCGTCTCGGAGACCCCGGCCGTCGACGGCGGGACGCTGAAGCTCACCATCGACTCCGACCTCCAGTACTACTCCCAGCAGGTCCTCTCGCAGCGCGTCGCCGAGGTCGGCGGCAGCTACGGGATCGTCGTGGTGCAGGAGGTCAAGACCGGCAAGCTGCTCGCCGTGGCCGAGACGCCGACGGTCGACCCCAACAACGTCGAGGCGAGCGCCTCCGCCGACCGCAGCTCGCGCGCCTTCCGCGCGCCGTTCGAGCCGGGCTCGACCTTCAAGCCGATGACGGCCGCGATGCTGATCGACCAGGGCCAGGCGGGCCCGACGACCCAGGTCGTCGTCCCGGACTCCTTCGAGAAGGACGGCGCCTCGTTCAGCGACGACTTCGCGCACACCCCGACGAACTACACGCTGACCGGCATCCTCAAGGACTCGTCGAACGTCGGCATCTCGATGCTCGGCTCCCGTCTGTCGGCCCAGACCCGCTACGACTACCTGCAGAAGTTCGGTCTCGGCACGCCCACCACGAGTGGCTTCCCCGGCGAGGAGGGCGGCCTGCTCGCCGACTACCAGGACTGGGACAACCAGACGAACTACACGACGATGTTCGGCCAGGGCGTCTCGGCGACCGCGGTGCAGGTCGCGAGCATCTACCAGACGCTCGGCAACGGCGGAGTGCGGCTCCCGTCGCAGCTGATCGACGGCTGCACCACGGCCGACGGCTCCGTCGTGGACGTCCCCGATGCGACGGGCACCCAGGTGGTGTCGAGCTCGGCCGCGAAGCAGGTCGTCGACATGCTGCAGACCCACTACAACGAGGGCTGGCTGGCGAACGACATCCACGTCGACGGCTACAACATCGCCACCAAGACCGGTACCGCGCAGCAGCCCGACGGGAAGGGCGGCTACTCGAAGAGCTACACCGTCTCGCTCGCCGGGCTCGCGCCGGCGGAGGACCCGGAGTACGTCGTGACGGTCACCATCGCCGATCCGGTTAAGATGAACACGTCCCAGGCGACGGCTCCCGTCTTCCAGCAGGTCATGACCCAGGTGCTCAAGACCAACCGGGTGGAGCCGTCCACGGTGCCGCCCGTCCAGTACCCCACGACGTGGTGAGCCCCGCCGGGACCACGATCCACGCACCAGAACGAGAGAAAGAGCGGGCAGTGCACGACCCTCGCCCGCAGTCCTCCCTCCGCCCCGAGCACCCCGTGCCGCGGAGCCTCTCGCAGCTCGTGGCCGAGTTCTCCCTCGGCCCGGTCCGCGGCCTCGAGGGCGTCGAGGTGAGCGGAGTCACGCTGGACTCGAACCAGGTCGAGTCCGGAGACCTCTACGTCGGTGTCGCAGGACGCCGTGCCCATGGCGCGGCCTTCGCGTCCGCCGCCGCGGCGTCCGGAGCCGTCGCCGTGCTGACCGATCCCGCCGGAGCGGAGCTCGCCGCCGACAGCGGCCTGCCCGTGCTGGTGACCCCCGACCCGCGGGCCGCCCTCGGCGACGTCGCCGCGTGGATCCACCGCACCCGCGAGGACGTCCCGACGCTCTTCGGTGTGACGGGGACCAACGGCAAGACGAGCGTCGTCTACATCCTCGACGCGCTGCTGCGCCGGCTCGGAGTCGTCTCCGGCCTCAGCTCCACCGCCGAGCGCCGGATCGGCGACGTCGCCGTGGTCAGCTCGCTGACCACTCCCGAGGCGAGCGAGCTGCACGGCCTGCTCGCGCGGATGCGCGAGTCCGCCGTCCGCGCGGTCTCCATCGAGGTCTCGGCGCAGGCGCTCACGCGGCACCGGATCGACGGCCTCGTCTTCGACGTCGTCGGCTTCACGAACCTCAGCCACGACCACCTCGACGACTACTCCGATCTGCGCGAGTACTTCGAGGCCAAGGCCGACCTCTTCGAGCCGGAGCGCGCACGCCGCGGCGTCGTCACGGTCGACAGCGCCTGGGGGCGCGAGCTCGCCGAGCGCAGCCGCATCCCCGTCGCGACGCTCGCCGGCTCTCCGGTCGTCGGAGTCGCCCCGACGACGCCCGCCGACTGGTCGATGACGGTGCTGGACGCGACGCCCGACAGCACCACCTTCCGCCTGGAGGGGCCCGAGAACCGCTCCGTCGTCGTCACCGTCTCGCTGATCGGCTGGTACATGGCGTCCAACGCGGCGCTGGCGATCGTGATGCTGGTGGAGTCGGGCTTCGACCTGGACGCCGTCGCGCACGCGCTCGAGGACAGCCGTCTCGACGTCTACATCCCGGGCCGCGCCGAGCTCGTCTCGGGGGAGCGCGGACCGCGCGTCTACGTCGACTACGGCCACACCCCCGACGCGTTCCAGAACGCGCTCGAGGCGCTGCGGACCATCACGCCCGGCCGCCTGTTCATGGTGTTCGGGGCGGACGGGGACCGCGACACGACCAAGCGGAGCGATATGGGCGCCATCGCCGCCCGCCTCGCCGACGTCGTGGTCGTCACCGACTTCCACCCGCGCTGGGAGGATCCGGCCGCCATCCGCGCCGCGCTCCTCCAGGGCGCCCGGGCCGCCGTGCCCGACCGGGAGATCCACGAGATCGCCGACCCGCGCGCCGCCGTGCGCGCCGCCGTCGCCCTCGCGCGCGAAGGGGACTCGATCCTCTACGCCGGGCCCGGCCACGAGGACCACCAGGAGATCGCAGGAGTGCACATGCCGTATTCGGCCAGAGACGACGTCCGTCACGCGCTGCGCGAGGCGGGCTGGCTGTAGATGATCGCCCTCACCCTCACCGAGATCGCCGAGGCCGTCTCCGGACGCCTCCACCTGGCCGGCTCGTCCGCCACGGCCGCCACCGTGATCGATGGAGCGACCGAGACCGACTCCCGCGAGATCGCGCCCGGCGGCATCTTCGTCGCCAAGCGCGGCGAGCACACCGACGGCCACCTCTTCGCTCCCGCCGCTCTCGAGCGCGGTGCCGCGCTCCTCATCGTGGAGCGCCCGCTCGACCTCGACGTGCCGCAGGTCCTCGTCGACGACTCCGTGGAGGCGCTCGGCGCGCTGGCGACCGAGGTCGTCCGCCGCGTCCGCGCGAAGGGCGGGCTCACCGTCATCGGCGTCACCGGCTCGAACGGCAAGACGACGACCAAGAACCTCCTCCGCACCGTCCTCGAGCGGGTCGGCGAGACGGTCGCTCCGCGCGGATCCTTCAACAACGAGGTCGGCGCGCCGATCACGATGCTCCAGGTGTCCGAGTCGACGCGCTTCCTCGTCGCCGAGATGGGCGCGAGCGCGGTCGGCGAGATCCGCCGCCTCGTCCGGATGGCCAGGCCCGACGTCGGCGTCGTCCTCGCCGTGGGCCTCGCGCACGCCGGCGAGTTCGGCGGGATCGAGCGCACGCTCGAGGCCAAGACCGAGATGGTCGCCGACCTCACCGCCGACGACGTCGCCGTGCTGAACGCCGACGACGGCCGGGTCGCCTCGATGGCGGGCAGCACCGCCGCCCGGGTCCTCTGGTTCGGCCGCGGCGAGAGCGCGGACGTGCGCGCCGTCGACATCGACGCGACCGCCGACGGCACCCGCTTCGCCATCGAGGTCTCGGCCGGGGAGGGCCGCGAGGCCGCCCGCGCCGAGCTCCTGCTGCGCGTCCTCGGCGAGCACCACGTGATGAACGCCCTCGCGGCGACCGCCGCCGCGCTCTCGGTCGGAGTGGCGCTGCCCGCGATCGTCGAGGCGCTCGCGACCGTCACCCTCGCCGAGCGCGGCCGCATGGAGGTCCTGGGCGGCGAGGACGTCCGCGTCATCAACGACGCGTACAACGCGAGTCCCGACTCCACCGCGGCCGCCCTGCGCACCCTCGCCCAGATCGCGAAGCCCGGGGGGCGCACCGTCGCCGTCCTGGGAGAGATGAGCGAGCTCGGCGAGTGGGCCGACGAGGAGCACGAGCGCGTGGGCCTGCTGGCCGTCCGCCTCAACATCTCCCAGATCGTGGTGGTGGGCCGAGGCGCCCGCCGGATCCACGTCGCGGCCGAGCGCGAGGGATCGTGGAGCGGCGAGTCCGTCTTCGCGGAGACCTCCGACGAGGCGTTCGACCTCCTCGAGGACTACCTGCGACCCGGCGACACCGTGCTGGTCAAGTCGTCCAACTCCGCGGGGCTGCGCTTCCTCGCCGACCGTCTCGGGGAGCGTCACCGATGAGGGCACTCCTCCTGTCCGGCGCGTTCTCGGGAGCCTTCACGCTCCTGATGACGCCCCTGTTCATCCGTCTCTTCCACCGCCTGCAGTGGGGCCAGTTCATCCGCGAGGACGGACCGAAGTCGCACCACGTCAAGCACGGCACGGCGACGATGGGCGGCATCGTCATCATCATCGGCACCGTGGTCGGCTACTTCCTCGGGATGCTGTTCGGCAACCGGGCGATCGCGCCGTCGGCTCTGCTGGTGCTGTTCATGATGGTCGGGCTCGGACTCGTCGGCTTCGTCGACGACTTCCTGAAGACCCGCAACCAGCGCAGCCTCGGCCTCGGCGGCTGGGCGAAGATCGCCGGCCAGGTCATCGTCGCCGCGGCCTTCGCGGTGATCGCGATCATGGTCCGCGACTCCAACGGGCTCACCCCCGCGTCCACCTCGATCTCGTTCATCCGCGACCTGCCGTTCGACTTCGCCTCCCTCGGCTGGATCGGCATCGGCCTGTTCGTGCTGTGGATCTGCATCATCGTCACCAGCACGTCGAACGGCGTGAACGTCGCCGACGGGCTCGACGGACTCGCGACCGGGTCCTCGATCCTCGCGATCGGCTCCTACGTCATCATCGGGTTCTGGCAGTCGAACCAGTGGTGCTTCGACCAGCACCTCAACCCCGAGGTCGTCGACAAGTGCTACCAGGTGAGCGACCCGTTCGACCTGGCCATCATCGCGGCGGCCGTCTCCGGTGCACTGGTGGGCTTCCTCTGGTGGAACACCTCGCCGGCGCAGATCTTCATGGGCGACACCGGCTCGCTCGGCCTCGGCGGCGCGCTCGCGGCCCTGGCGATCCTCACCCGCACTGAGCTGCTGGTCATCCTCATCGGCGGCCTTTTCGTCATCGTGACCGGCTCGGTCATCCTCCAGCGGATCTACTTCAAGCTGACCCGGGGCAAGCGCATCTTCCTGATGAGCCCGCTCCACCACCACTTCGAGCTCAAGGGCTGGGCCGAGATCACCGTCGTGGTCCGGTTCTGGATCATCGCCGGCATCTTCGTCGCCGCCGGAGTCGGGCTCTTCTACCTGGAATGGCTGTCGCTGGCATGACCGATCCCGCCCGTCCCGACTCCCTCCGCAGCTGGCACTCGGACTGGCGCGGCCTGCGCGTCGCCGTGCTGGGCCTGGGCGTCACCGGGTTCTCGGTGGCCGACACCCTGACCGAGCTCGGCTCCGAGGTGCTGGTCCTCGCCGACCGCGCCGACGAGGAGCGCGAGCGCCTGCTCGAGGTGATCGGCGCCCGCCTGCACCGGGCCGACCGCCTCGACTCCGCTCCGGAGGAGCTGCACGCGTTCGCACCGGAGCTGGTCGTGGTGTCGCCCGGCTTCCGGCCGACGCACCCGATCCTCGTGTGGGCGGCGGAGTCCGGGATCCCCGTGTGGGGCGACGTCGAGCTCGCCTGGCGCGTCCGCGACAAGGTCGTGCGCGCCGACGGCACTCCGGCCGACTGGGTGGCCGTCACCGGCACCAACGGGAAGACCACGACCGTCCAGCTCACGGCGACGATGCTCGTGGCCGGCGGCCTCCGCGCCGCCCCCTGCGGCAACATCGGCGTGCCCGTGCTCGACGCGGTCCGCGACCCGCAGGGCTTCGACGTCCTCGTCGTGGAGCTCTCGAGCTACCAGCTGCACTACCTGGGCGCGATCGAGCCGATCGCGAGCGCGTGCCTCAACATCGCCGACGACCACCTCGACTGGCACGGCTCGTTCGACGCCTACCGCGCGGCCAAGGGCAAGGTCTACGCCGGCACCCGCGTCGCCTGCGTGTACAACCGCGCCGAC
This sequence comes from Rathayibacter sp. AY1B4, assembly GCF_002932815.1. Classification (NCBI taxonomy): domain Bacteria; kingdom Bacillati; phylum Actinomycetota; class Actinomycetes; order Micrococcales; family Microbacteriaceae; genus Rathayibacter; species Rathayibacter sp. AY1B4. The sequence goes on from NZ_PSWN01000009.1 coordinate 97,832, forward strand.
GCGGCGACCGAGCAGATGGTGCTCGACGCCGAGGTGGTGGAGGGCGCCCGGGCGATCGGGTTCGGCCTCGGCGTGCCCGGCCCGAGCGACTTCGGGATCGTCGACGGCATCCTCTGCGACCGCGCCTTCCTCGAGGACCGCCGCACCAGTGCCCTCGAGATCACCACCGTGGACGAGCTCGCCGCACGGAACCTCGCCGCTCCGCACATCGTCCAGAACGTGCTCGCCGCGGCAGCGCTCTCCCGAGCGTGCGGGATCGAGGTCACGGCCGTCCGCACCGCGCTGGCGTCCTTCGAGCTCGACGCCCACCGCATCCAGGTCCTCGCCGAGCGCGACGGGGTGACCTGGGTGAACGACTCCAAGGCCACGAACCCGCACGCCGCCGACGCCTCGCTGCGCGCGTACCCGTCGGTCGTCTGGGTCGTCGGCGGGCTGCTCAAGGGCGTCGACGTGGACGCCCTCGTGGCCGCGCATGTCGGCCGCCTGCGGGGCGCCGTGGTGATCGGCGCCGACCGCTCGGCGCTGCTCGCAGCATTCCGACGACACGCGCCCGCCCTCCCCGTGAGCGAGGCGGTGCCGGACGACACTGGTGCGGTGATGCAGGCGGCCGTCGAGGCGGCCGCGACGCTCGCCCGCTCGGGGGACGTCGTCCTGCTCGCACCCGCCGCGGCCTCGATGGACCAGTTCCTCGACTACGCGGCTCGGGGCCGCTCCTTCGCGGCCGCCGTGGCGACACACCTGGGAGGGGGAGCCGATGACCGCTCCGACGACGAGCCGCCCCGCGGGCCGCTCGCGCACTGAGCCGCGCGGGAAGGACCGGAGCGGGGCCCGCTCCGCGCGGATCGTCCTGTCGAAGGTCTTCGCCTCCCACTCGCCGAACTTCTACCTCCTCTTCGGAACCACGCTCTTCCTGGTGCTGTTCGGACTGACGATGGTGCTCTCCTCCTCGTCGGTCACCTCCTACGTGTCGAGCGACGACTCCTTCGGGGGCTTCCTGCGCCAGGGCGGGTTCGCCCTCCTCGGGATCCCGATGATGCTGGTGGTCTCGCGGCTGCCCCTCGGCGTGTGGAAGCGCGTGACGCCGATCCTGCTCATCGCCGGCTGCGTCCTCCAGTGCCTCGTGCTCTTCACACCGCTCGGCGACTCCGTCGGCGGGAACCGCAACTGGATCCGCCTCGGCGCCTTCAGCATGCAGCCCTCCGAGATCATCAAGCTCGCGCTCGCCCTCTGGCTGGGGCTCCTGCTCGCCCGCCGCTACCGGTCGCCGAAGGACTGGAAGGACGCGCTCATCCCCGTCCTGATCGTCGGCGGCGCAGCGATCGGACTGGTCCTCATCGGAGGCGACCTGGGCACGGTCGTGATCATGGCGGGCATCGTCCTCGCCGCTCTCTTCTACGCGAACGTCCAGATGAAGGTCCTCGTGCCGATCGTGGTGGTCGGCGCGATCGGAGCGGTGCTGTTCGCCGTCTCCAGCGACAACCGCCTCACCCGGATCATGTCCTTCCTCGGCGACTGCTCCAACGTCGAGGAGTACCAGAACTCGTGCTGGCAGCCGGTGCACGGCACCTGGGCGATGGCCTCCGGCGGGATCTTCGGCGTGGGCCTCGGCAACTCCAAGGCCAAGTGGTCCTGGCTGCCCGCCGCGGACAACGACTACATCTTCGCCATCATCGGCGAAGAGCTCGGGCTGATCGGAGCGATCGTCGTCCTGGCGCTGTTCGTGGTCCTCGCTGTCGCCTTCTTCCGCGTCATCCACGCGTCCTCCGATCCGTTCGTGCGGATCAGCACCGGCGCGATCATGGTCTGGCTGATCGGCCAGGCGTTCGTCAACATCGGCGTGGTCCTGGGGGTGCTCCCGGTGCTGGGAGTCCCGCTGCCGCTGATCTCCTCCGGAGGCACCGCCCTGCTCAGCTCGCTCCTCGCCATCGGCGTCGTCCTCTCCTTCGCCCGCACCCAGACCGCGCCCCTGCCCGGCGCGGGCGTGCTGCGCCGCAGGAAGGCGGCGGCGGAGTGACCCGCTACCTCCTCGCCGGCGGCGGCACCGCCGGCCACGTCAATCCGCTGCTCGCGACGGCCGATGAGATCCGCAGGCGGAACCCGGACGACGAGGTGCTCGTGCTCGGCACCGCCGAGGGGCTCGAGGCCCGCCTCGTCCCCCTCCGCGGCTACGAGCTCTCGGTGATCCCGCGGCTGCCGTTCCCGCGCCGTCCGAACGCGGCGGCGCTGCGGTTCCCCGGAGCCTTCCGTGCGACCATCGCCGGCATCGTCCGGACGATCCGCGACCGGCGGATCGACGCGGTGGTCGGCTTCGGAGGGTACGCGGCAGCACCCGCCTACCTGGCGGCCCGCCGCGCCGGCGTCCCCTTCACCGTCCACGAGGCCAACGCGCGCCCCGGGCTCGCCAACCGCCTCGGCGCGCGCGCGACCCGCTCGGTCGGCGTGGCCTTCGAGGGCACGCCCCTGCCGCACGCGCGGGTCGTCGGCATGCCGCTGCGCCGCGAGATCGCCGAGCTCGACCGGGCCGCGCGCCGCGACGAGGCGATGGCGGCGCTGGGCCTCGACCCGTCCCGGCAGACCCTCCTGGTGACCGGCGGCTCCCTCGGCGCTCGGCGGATCAACGCGACGGTGCACGCCGCCGCCCGGGATCTCGTCACCACCGGCTTCCAGGTCCTCCACATCACGGGCGACCGCGCCGAGATCACGGACCCGGGGGTGGCCGGCTACCACCTCCTCGCCTACTGCGACCGGATGGACCTCGCGCTGTCCGCCGCGGACGTGGCCGTCTCCCGCGCGGGGGCGGCGACCGTCAGCGAGCTGACAGCCCTCGGCCTGCCCGCGGTCTACGTCCCGTACCCGGTCGGCAACGGCGAGCAGCGCTACAACGCGCGCGGCGTCGTCGACGCCGGGGGAGCGGTCCTCGTCGAGGACGCCGCCTTCCTCCCCGGCTGGGTCCAGCGGGAGCTCGTACCGCTCCTGGGCGACACCGCCCGTCGCGACGAGATGGCGCGCCGGGCCGCCCGCGTGGGAGTCCGCGACGGCTCCGGGCGGCTCGTCGACCTGATCGAGTCGACCCTCTCCGCTCCGCGCTGAGCCCGCTCCGCGCGGCTCGTGAGAGCACTCCCGCCCACCGTCTACACTGATCCGGCGCACCGCGGGAGGCCCCTCCCGCCCGCCGCGACCCACCCGAAAGCGAGAGCCCCGTGATCAAGCCCGACCTCGGCATCACCGTCCCCGACGAGCTCGGCTCGGTCCACTTCATCGGCATCGGCGGCTCCGGGATGAGCGGGATCGCCCGGCTGTTCCACCACGCCGGGCACCGGGTCACCGGGTCCGACGTCCGCGAGTCCCACCCCATCGAGCAGCTGCGGGAGCTCGGCGTCCCGGTCGCCATCGGCCACGACGCGGCGAACCTCGGGGACGCCGAGGCGGTCGTCGTCACCTCCGCCCTGTGGCCCGACAATCCCGAGTACCTGCTCGCGAAGGAGCGCGGCCTGCCCGTGCTGCACCGCTCGCAGGCCCTCGCCTGGCTGGTGCGCGGCAAGCGCCTGGTCGCGGTGGCCGGAGCGCACGGCAAGACCACGTCGACCGGCATGATCGTCACCGGCCTGCTCGGCGTCGACGCCGACCCCAGCTTCGTCAACGGCGGCATCATCGAGAGCCTCGGCACCTCCTCCGCCGCCGGCTCCGGCGAGGTCTTCGTCGTCGAGGCCGACGAGTCGGACGGCAGCTTCCTCCTCTACGACACCGCGGTCGCCCTCATCACGAACGTCGACCCGGACCACCTCGACCACTACGGATCGCTGGAGGCGTTCGAGGAGGCCTTCGTCACCTTCGCCTCCTCCGCGAGCGAGCTCGTCGTCATCTCCTCCGACGACCCCGGCGCCGTCCGCGTCACCGAGCGGCTGGACGGCGGACGGGTGCTGACCTTCGGCGAGGCCGAGGGGGCGGACGTCCGCGTCGTCGACCTCGACCTCGTCGGCCCCGTCGGCTTCTCGGTCGAGTACGAGGGCAGGCGCTACTCGGCCCGCCTCCGCATCCCCGGCCGGCACAACGCGATCAACGCGGCCGGCGCGTTCGCAGTGCTGGTGGGCCTGGGCTTCGATCCGGCCGCCTCGCTCGAGGCCGTGTCGGCGTTCGGAGGCACGGAGCGCCGCTTCGAGCTGCACGGAGCGGTCCGCGGAGTCAGCGTCTACGACGACTACGCCCACCACCCCACCGAGGTGGCCGCCGCCCTCTCCGCCGCGCGCACCGTGGTCGGCGAGGGCCGCATCATCGCCGTGCACCAGCCGCACCTCTACAGCCGCACCCGCCTCTTCGCCCGCGAGTTCGCCGAGACGCTCGAGCGCTACGCCGACGAGACGATCGTCCTCGACGTCTACGGGGCGCGCGAGGATCCGGAGCCCGGAGTGACCGGAGCGCTGGTCAGCGAGAAGTTCGCCGACCCGTCGCACGTCTCGTTCGTCCCGGACTGGGCGGAGGCGGCCCGCCTCACGGCCGGCATCGCGCGCGAGGGCGACTTCGTCATCACCCTCGGCTGCGGCGACGTCTACCGGATCATCCCGCAGGTGCTCGAGTCGCTCGGCGCGAGCGAGGCCGCGCCGGTCGCACGATGACCGCGGTCCTCGCGCCCGAAGCGGGGGAGCGGCCGTGAAGCGGCCCGACGGCGGACGCCCTCCGGCGCGCGGTCGGAGCGTCCCCACGCGCGGCGGCGAGCCGGAGCCGGACACCGAGCCGATCCGGATCGTCACCGCGATCCGCGTGGACCCGGAGCCGGCCGAGCGCACTCCGTCGCGCGCGGGCGCGGTCCGCCGCGCCCTCTCGGGCCTGCGTCTGCCCGGTGCCGAGAACCGGGCCGTCTCCCGGGCCGCCCGCGAGCGGAGGCGCTACGAGCGGGGGGAGGTCCGCCGCTTCACGAAGCGCGCGCGTCGGCGCCGCCTGATCGCCCTGGTCGTGGCCGGGTCGCTCGTCGCCCTCGCCCTGATCGTCGGAGTCGCGGCCTTCTCGCCGCTCATGGCCGTGCGCACGATCGAGATCTCGGGCACCCAGCGCGTCGACGCCGCCGCCCTGCAGAGCGAGCTCGACGACCAGCTCGGCGTCCCGCTCACCCTCGTGGACCGGAACGAGGTCGGCCGCGTGCTGGGCGCGTCCCCGCTCATCCAGAGCTACTCGGTGCAGACCCGGCCGCCGAGCACCCTCGTGGTGTCGATCGTCGAGCGCACGCCCCTCGGCGTGATCGCGGCGGGGGGCCGCTTCGAGCTCGTGGACGCGGCCGGAGTCGTCATCGAGACGGCGGACTCGGCGCAGCCCGGCTACCCGGTCCTCACCACCGCGTCCGGCGACGCCTCGGGAGCCGGCTTCCGCGCGACCGCGCGGGTGCTGCGCTCCCTGCCCGCGTCGCTCGCTCCGCAGGTGACGGCCGCCACCGCCACGACCGGCGACGACGTCTCGCTCACCCTGCAGAACGGCACGGAAGTCGTCTGGGGCGGGTCGGACGAGTCGGCGCTCAAGGCCGTCGTGCTCGAGAAGCTGATGGCCGCGACCGACCCCGCCGTCGTCGGCACTTACGACGTGTCCTCGCCCCAGGCCGCCGTCGTGGCGCCCCGGCCCTGACCGGCGGCGGATCCGCGCGTTCTTTCGAGCGTTGCGGGCGTGTCTGCTGGGAGCGCGACCGGACTCCGCCTACCGTCGGAGCCGAACCCCAAATGCATACTCAGCATAACTTTAAGCCTCAACTACAGGTTTAAGGTTCAGCCCGGAGGCCGGAGACGTGACTTCAAACCAGAACTACCTCGCCGTGATCAAGGTCGTCGGCATCGGCGGTGGCGGCGTCAACGCCGTCAACCGCATGATCGAGCTCGGCCTGCGCGGTGTCGAATTCATCGCGATCAACACGGACGCCCAGGCGCTCCTGCTCAGCGACGCCGACGTCAAGCTCGACGTGGGCCGCGAGCTGACCCGCGGACTCGGCGCCGGCGCCGACCCCGAGGTCGGCCGCCGCGCCGCCGAGGACCACGCCGAGGAGATCGAGGAGGTCCTCGCGGGGGCCGACATGGTCTTCGTCACCGCGGGCGAGGGCGGCGGCACCGGCACAGGCGGCGCGCCCGTCGTCGCGCGGATCGCCAAGTCGATCGGCGCCCTCACCATCGGCGTCGTGACCAAGCCCTTCGGGTTCGAGGGACGCCGTCGGCAGACGCAGGCCGAGGCCGGCGTCGCGACGCTGAAGAACGAGGTCGACACGCTCATCGTCGTCCCGAACGACCGCCTGCTCGAGATCAGCGACCGCGGCATCTCGATGCTCGAGGCCTTCGCGACCGCCGACCAGGTGCTCCTCGCCGGCGTCCAGGGCATCACCGACCTGATCACCACGCCCGGCCTGATCAACCTCGACTTCGCCGACGTGAAGTCGGTCATGCAGGGCGCGGGCTCGGCGCTGATGGGCATCGGCTCGTCGCGCGGCGCCGATCGCGCGATCAAGGCGGCCGAGCTGGCCGTCGCCTCACCGCTGCTCGAGGCCAGCATCGACGGCGCGCACGGCGTGCTCCTCTCGATCCAGGGCGGCTCGAACCTCGGCATCTTCGAGATCAACGACGCGGCGCGCCTCGTCCAGGAGGCGGTGCACGCCGAGGCGAACATCATCTTCGGTGCCGTGATCGACGACACGCTCGGCGACGAGGTGCGCGTCACCGTCATCGCCGCGGGCTTCGACGGCGGAGAGCCGGGCGGGACCGCTCAGGCCGCGATCGCCCAGCCGCGCCAGCAGCAGAGCTCGGCGAGCGAGTCGGCCGCCGAGCCCGTCCCGGCTCCCGCCGCCGCCCCTGCGGCCGGCTCGATCTGGGCGAGCACCCCCGTCGCCGCCCCGGCCCCTGTCGCCGACCCGTCCTTCGACGACGACGACAGCGACCTGGACATCCCCGACTTCCTCAAGTAGTCGTGCCGGATCCGGAGCTGGCCGCGCGCTGGGCCGAGGTCTCCGAGCGGGTCGCCGACGCGACCCGCTCGGCCGGTCGCGAGGCGTCCTCGGTCACGACCATCGTGGTGACCAAGTTCCACCCCGTGTCGCTGCTCCGCGACCTCCTCGAGCTGGGCGTCGTCGACTTCGGCGAGAACCGGCACCAGGAGGCGCAGGAGAAGTCGGCCGAGCTGGCGGGGACCGCTGCGCGCTGGCACTTCATCGGGCAGCTCCAGAGCAAGAAGGCGCGCCAGGTGCGCCGCTACGCCGACGCCGTCCACTCCGTCGACCGGCTCGCGCTCGTCCCGCTGCTGGAGGCGGGGGAGGAGCCTCTCGACGTGTTCCTGCAGGTCAACCTCACCGAGGATCCCGACCGCGGGGGAGCGTCGCCCGCCGACGTCGAGCCCCTCGCCGAGGCTCTCGCCGGTGCGCCCGGCCTCACGCTGCGCGGCGTGATGGCGGTCGCTCCGCTGGACGAGGAGCCCCGTCCGGCGTTCGCCCGGCTCCGGTCGATCTCCGACCGCGTGCGCGCCGTCGAGCCCTCCGCCACGGCGATCTCGGCGGGCATGTCGAACGACTTCGCCGAGGCGATCGCGGAGGGTGCGACACACCTGCGAATCGGATCGGCAATCACCGGAGAACGCCCCGCCCGCACCTAACCTCGTGGTGACCCACCTGTGGGAGCACACACGACACGGAGGACACCCCATGGCCAACCCGCTGAAGAAGACGATGGTCTACCTCGGACTCGCCGACGAAGAGGTCGAGTACGAGCGCGCAGAGCCCGTCGAGGCGGCCCCGGCGACGGCCCACCGCGCACCGGTCTCCCCGGTGCAGCCCGTCCCTCCCGTCGAGCCGGTGCAGCAGCCCCGCGCGACGGTCACCCCGCTCCGCAAGCCCACCCCCCAGACCCCGAAGGCGACGGCACCCGCCGAGATGAACGAGATCCTCACCGTCCACCCGAAGCAGTACCGCGACGCGCAGGTCATCGCGGAGAACTTCCGCGACGGCATCCCCGTGATCATCAACCTCTCGCAGATGAGCGATGCGGACGCCCGCCGCCTCATCGACTTCGCGAGCGGACTCTCGCAGGGCCTCTACGGCCGCATCGAGCGCGTGACGAGCAAGGTCTTCCTGCTCTCGCCGTCGCACATCACCGTCGCCGGCGACTCCGCCTCCGCCGAGAGCGACGCCGACGCGTCGTTCTTCGCGAAGTCCTGATCCCGGGGAGCCCTGGCCCCCGGTGACCTCCGTCGTCTCGCTCCTCGGGAGCGTCCTGTACTTCGTGCTGCTGCTCTACTTCTTCGCGATGTGGGCGCGGTTCGTGCTCGACCTCGTCCGCGTGATCCGACGCGACTGGCGCCCCCGCGGTGCCGGCCTCGTCGCCGCGGAGGGCGTCTACACCGTCACGGACCCGCCGATCGGCTTCTTCCGACGCCTGATCAAGCCGGTCTCGATCGGTCCGATCGCGCTCGATTTCGGCTGGAGCCTCACCATGCTCTGCGTCATCGTGGGCATGTACATCGCCACGTGGCTCCAGCGCGCCTGACCGTCCCTGTATCGTTGGCACGTCCGGACGTTCCCCGCGGTGTCAGCACTGCGCCGTGCGCCTGAAGTTGCTAGCTTTAGTCGCGCGTTGTTAAACGTGTACCTACTTGAAATCGAAGGTGGAAAGCCATGGCGCTCACTCCCGAAGACGTTGTCAACAAGCGGTTCCAGCCGACCAAGTTCCGTGAGGGATACGACCAGGACGAGGTCGACGACTTCCTCGACGAGGTCGTCGTGGAGCTCCGCCGCCTGAACCAGGAGAACGAGGAGCTTCGTCAGCGCCTCTCCTCCGGCGACAGCCGCCCCTCGGACGCCCGAGTCTCCGACGCCCCGCGCGAGAGCACTCCTGCTCCCGCTCCGGTGGTCGACGAGGCACCCGAGCCGGAGCCGCAGCCCGAGCCCGAGCCCACCCCGGCTCCCGCACCGGTCGTCGCTCCCGTCAGCTCCTCGCAGTCGGCTCCGGTCGACGAGGCCGAGAGCTCCAGCGGACTCCTGCAGCTCGCCCGCCGCCTCCACGAGGAGCACGTGCGCGAGGGTGCCGAGAAGCGCGACGCGCTCGTCGCCGAGGGTCGTGCCACGGCGGCCCGCATCGTCGCCGAGGCCGAGGCCAAGCAGCGCCAGCAGGTCGCGAAGCTCGAGGAGGAGCGCGCGACGGTCGAGCACCGCATCGACGAGCTCCGCACCTTCGAGCGCGAGTACCGCCAGAAGCTGAAGAGCTACATCGAGGGCCAGCTCCGCGACCTCGACACCCAGCCGGCGTCGACGGAGTCCTCGCTGTCGGGCTTTGGGGCGTAGTCCCGCCGCAGCGGACGTCAGGCCGAGGGTGCTCGTCACCCTCGGCCTCGTCGCGCTCGCGGTCTTCGCGATCGATCAGACCGCGAAGTTCCTGGTCACGACGAACCTGACCCTGGGCGAGGACGTCCACGTCCTCGGCGACGTCCTGATCCTGCACTACGTGAAGAACCCGGGTGCCGCCTTCTCCCTCGCGAGCGGGTCGACCTGGATCTTCTCGATCATCGCGGCGTGCGTCGTCGTCGCCGTGATCTGGTTCTCGCGCCGGATCCGTTCCACCGCGTGGGGCGTCTTCTTCGGCCTGCTGCTCGGCGGCACCCTCGGCAACCTCTTCGACCGGCTGTTCCGAGAGCCCTCCTTCGGGCTCGGACACGTCGTCGACTTCCTCTTCACGCCGTGGCTGCTCCCGGCGATCTACAACGTCGCCGACATCGCGATCTGCACGGCGATGGCGCTGTTCGTCCTCCTGAGCGTGCGGGGCGTCGGCCTCGACGGCACCCGCGAGCGCGCGGGCCGCGACGAGCAGGTCGCGTCCGAGGACGGCGCTCCCGCCGCCCCCGGAGCGGGCGCCCCCGCAGCGGCCTCCTCCGTCGAGGAGGCGGCCCGCGACGCCGACCGCCCCGGCGGACGCTGATGGCGCAGTCCCGAGAGCTGCCGGTCCCGGACGGGCTCGACGGCCTCCGCGTGGACGCGGCCGTCGCGAAGCTGCTCGGCTTCTCGCGCACCTTCGCGGCCGAGGTCGCCGAGGCGGGCGGAGTGAGCGCCGACGGACGGGTCCTCGACAAGAGCGATCGCGTGCACGCCGGCACCTGGCTGAGCGTCGAGTGGAGCCCGCGCGAGGAGCCGCGGATCGTGCCGATGGCGGTTCCCGGCCTCGGCATCGTGCACGACGACGACGACATCGTGGTGATCGACAAGCCCGTCGGAGTGGCCGCGCACCCCGCGGTGGGCTGGGAGGGGCCGACGGTGCTCGGCGCCCTCGCCGCCGCGGGCTTCACCGTGTCGACCTCCGGTGCGGCCGAGCGCGCGGGCATCGTGCACCGGCTCGACGCCGGCACGAGCGGCCTCATGGTCGTCGCGAAGTCCGAGCGCGCCTACACGCACCTCAAGCGCGCGTTCCACGACCGCACGGTCGAGAAGGTCTACCACGCGGTCGTGCAGGGCCACCCCGACCCGCTCGCCGGGACGATCGACGCCCCGCTCGGCCGCCACCCGTCCTCGGACTGGAAGTTCGCGGTCCGCGCCGACGGCAAGCCCTCGGTGACCCACTACGAGACGATCGAGGCCTTCCCGTTCGCCTCCCTCCTCGAGATCCACCTCGAGACCGGCCGCACCCACCAGATCCGCGTGCACATGGCCGCCCAGCGCCACCCGTGCGTCGGCGACACGATGTACGGCGCCGATCCGACCCTCTCGAAGCGGCTCGGCCTCACCCGCCAATGGCTCGACGCGGTCCGGCTCGGCTTCACCCACCCGGGCTCGGGGGAGTGGGTGCAGTTCGAGGCGTCCTACCCCGACGACCTGGTGCACGCCCTCGAGGTGCTGCGCGGGGAGTGATCCGCGCTCTCCCGGCCGGACCCGCGTCCGGCGCGGTTAGACTTCTTCCCGCCGTGTCCACGGGCCCTCCCGGGTCGCCGGCCATCCCTCCCCTGCCCGCAGTCCGCCGGAGGCGCATCCTTGCCGAGTAACGATTCCTTCGTCCACCTCCACGTGCACAGCGAGTACTCGATGCTCGACGGTGCAGCGCGGGTGAAGCCGCTGATCGACGCGGCGGTCGAGGAGGGCATGCCGGCCATCGCCGTGACCGACCACGGGAACGTGTTCGGCGCCTTCGACTTCTGGCGCACCGCGACGGCGGCGGGGATCAAGCCGATCATCGGCACCGAGGCCTACCTCACCCCGGGGACGCACCGCTCCGACAAGACCCGCATCCGCTGGGGCGACGGCGGAGGGGACGACGTGTCCGGCTCCGGCGCGTACACCCACATGACGCTGCTCAGCTCGACCACGACGGGCATGCACAACCTCTTCCGCCTCTCCTCGCGCGCGTCGATCGAGGGCTACTACTTCAAGCCGCGCATGGACCGCGAGATCCTCTCGCAGTACTCCGAGGGCCTGATCGGCACCACGGGCTGCCCGAGCGGCGAGGTCCAGACGCGCCTGCGCCTCGGCCAGTACAAGGAGGCCCGCCAGGCGGCCGCCGACTACCGCGACATCTTCGGCAAGGAGAACTTCTTCGCCGAGATCATGGATCACGGCCTCGACATCGAGCGGCGGGTGATCGGCGACGTCATCCGGCTCGCGAAGGACCTCGACCTCCCGTTGGTCGCCACTAACGACCTGCACTACACGCACGCGCACGACGCGACCTCGCACGCGGCGCTGCTCTGCGTGCAGTCCGGGACCACCCTCGACGACCCCAAGCGCTTCAAGTTCGACGCGGACGAGTTCTACCTCAAGTCGCCGCGCGAGATGCGCCAGGTCTTCCGCGACCACCCCGAGGCCTGCGACAACACGCTCCTCATCGCGGAGCGCTGCGACGTCCAGTTCGACACCTCGGCGAACTACATGCCGCGCTTCCCGGTGCCGGAGGGCGAGACCGAGGACACCTGGTTCGTGAAGGAGGTCGAGGCCGGACTGCGCGAGCGCTACCCGGACGGCATCTCCCAGGAAGTGCGCGACCGGGCGGACTACGAGACCCGCGTCATCCTGCAGATGGGCTTCCCCGGCTACTTCCTCGTCGTCGCCGACTTCATCAACTGGTCCAAGCGCAACGGGATCCGCGTCGGTCCCGGCCGCGGCTCCGGTGCCGGCTCGATGGCGGCCTACGCCATGAAGATCACCGACCTCGATCCGCTGCGCCACGGCCTGATCTTCGAGCGCTTCCTCAACCCCGACCGCGTGTCCATGCCCGACTTCGACGTCGACTTCGACGACCGTCGCCGCGGCGAGGTCATCCGCTACGTCACCGAGAAGTACGGCGACGAGCGCGTCGCGCAGATCGTCACCTACGGCACCATCAAGGCGAAGCAGGCTCTCAAGGACGCCTCGCGCGTCCTCGGCTTCCCGTTCGGGATGGGCGAGAAGCTGACGAAGGCCATGCCGCCCGCGATCATGGGCAAGGACATCCCGCTCAGCGGCATCAACGACCCCGCCCACGCGCGCTACAAGGAAGCGCTCGACGTGCGCAACGTCATCGCCGAGGACCCGCAGGCCAAGCTGGTCTTCGACACCGCGCTCGGACTCGAGAACCTCAAGCGCCAGTGGGGCGTGCACGCGGCCGGCGTCATCATGTCCAGCGATCCGCTGCTGGACATCATCCCGATCATGAAGCGGGAGCAGGACGGCCAGATCGTCACGCAGTTCGACTACCCCGCGTGCGAGTCGCTCGGGCTGATCAAGATGGACTTCCTGGGGCTGCGGAACCTCACGATCATCGACGACGCCCTCGACAACATCCGCGCCAACCGCGGACAGGACCTCGTGCTCGAGGACCTCGAGCTCGACGACCAGGCCGCCTACGACCTCCTCGCGCGCGGCGACACGCTCGGCGTCTTCCAGCTCGACGGCGGCCCGATGCGCGGGCTTCTCCGGCTGATGAAGCCCGACAACTTCGAGGACATCTCCGCAGTCCTCGCGCTCTACCGGCCGGGCCCGATGGGCGCCGACTCCCACACCAACTACGCGCTGCGGAAGAACGGCGTGCAGGAGATCACCCCGATCCATCCGGAGCTCGAGGAGCCGCTCTCGGAGGTGCTCGGAGGGACCTACGGCCTGATCGTGTACCAGGAGCAGGTCATGTCGATCGCGCAGAAGCTCGCGGGCTTCACGCTCGCGCAGGCCGACCTGCTGCGGCGCGCGATGGGCAAGAAGAAGAAGTCCGAGCTGGACAAGCAGTTCGAGGGCTTCTCGGGCGGCATGATCGCCAACGGCTACTCGATGGAGGCCGTCAAGACCCTCTGGGACATCCTGCTGCCCTTCTCCGACTACGCCTTCAACAAGGCGCACTCGGCGGCGTACGGCGTCGTCTCCTACTGGACGGCGTACCTCAAGGCGCACTACCCCGCGGAGTACATGGCCGCGCTGCTCACCAGCGTCGGCGACTCCAAGGACAAGATGGCCGCCTACCTCAACGAGTGCCGGCGGATGGGGATCAAGGTGCTCCCGCCGGACGTCAACGAGTCGATCGGCTTCTTCACCGCCGTCGGCACCGACATCCGCTTCGGCCTCGGCGCCGTCCGCAACGTCGGCATGAACGTCGTCGAGGGCATCCGGGCCGCCCGCGAGGAGAAGGGGCGCTTCGAGACGTTCCACGACTTCCTCCGCAAGGTGCCGTTGCAGGTGACCAACAAGCGCACCATCGAGTCGCTCATCAAGGCCGGCGCCTTCGACTCGCTCGGCTCGACCCGCCGCGCCCTGGTCGAGGTGCACGAGGACGCCGTCGAGGCGGCGGTGGGGGAGAAGCGCAACGAGGCGAACGGCCAGGTCGGCTTCGACTTCGACAGCCTCTGGGACGAGCCGCAGGCCGCGATCCAGGTGCCCGAGCGGCCCGAATGGGCCAAGCGCGACAAGCTCGCCTTCGAGCGCGACATGCTCGGGCTCTACGTGTCCGACCATCCGCTCGCCGGACTCGAGACCGAGCTCGCCAAGCACTACAGCACCACGATCGCCGACCTGCTGATCTCGGAGACGATCGCCGACGGCGAGACAGTGGTCGTCGCGGGCCTCGTCACGAGCGTCCAGCACCGCATGGCCAAGGCGTCCGGCAACCAGTACGGGATGATCCAGGTCGAGGACTTCGGCGGCGAGATCACCTGCATGTTCATGGGGAAGGCGTACCAGGAGTTCGCCCCGGCGCTCACGAACGACTCCATCGTCGTCGTCAGAGGCCGCGTCAGCATGCGCGACGACGGGATGAATCTGCACGCGTTCAGCCTGTTCGCCCCCGAGATGAGCCAGGACGGCGACTCGGGACCGCTCACCGTCTCGATGCCCGAGTCGCGCGCGACCACCGACACGGTCTCGCAGCTCAGCGACGTGCTCATCCGCCACTCCGGCCAGACCGAGGTGCGCCTGAAGCTCATCAAGGGCGACACGGCCCGCGTGTTCGAGGTGCCGTTCCCCGTGCGCATCACCCCGGACCTCTTCGGCGAGCTGAAGAGCCTGCTGGGGCCGAACTGTCTGTATTGAATTCCGAGCCGGTCCCTGCCCGGCTCGGCGCGGTCGGCTGGGGAGGGTGGCCGGGTTCTCAAGAGCGTCGTGCGTGCGGCTACGACGATCCGCTGGCACGCGGATCGCCGGTTCGCGGTGTCTGTGGCGAGCCGGTCCCTGCCCGGCTCGGCGCGGTCGGCTGGGGAGGGTGGCCGGGTTCTCAAGAGCGTCGTGCGTACGGCTACGACGATCCGCTGGCACGCGGATCGCCGGTTCGCGGTGTCTGTGGCGAGCCGGTCCCTGCCCGGCTCGGCGCGGTCGGCTGGGGAGGGTGGCCGGGTCGGTGAGAGCGTCGTGCGTCCGGCTACGACGATCCGCTGACACGCGGATCGCCGGTTCGCGGTGCCTGTGGCGAGCCGGTCCCTGCCCGGCTCGGCGCGTAGACTGGGGCGGCCATGATCCAGACTCTCGACCTCCGCGGCCGTCGTCCCTCCTCCGCCGAGCTCCTCGCCCTCGTGCCCCGAAATCCGGGCACGTCCGCCTCCGTCGGGCCCGTCGTCGCTGAGCTGATCGCCGACGTCCGCGAACGCGGCGCGGAAGCGCTCCTCGACCAGGCGGAGCGGCTGGACGGCGTGCGCCCCCCGCACCTCCGCGTGCCCGCCGAGCAGATCGCCGAGGCGCTCGACCGCCTCGACCCGGCCATCCGCAGCGCACTCGAGGAGGCGATCGCGCGCGTCCGCCGCGCCAGCGCCGCACAGATCCCCCCGCCCCGCACCACCGAGCTCGACGACGGCGCCACGGTCACCCAGCGCTGGCAGCCCGTCGCCCGCGCCGGGCTGTACGTCCCCGGCGGCAAGGCGGTCTACCCGTCGAGCGTCGTCATGAACGCCGTGCCCGCGCAGGCCGCCGGAGTCGCCTCCATCGCCCTGGTCTCGCCGCCGCAGAAGGCGTTCGGCGGCTCCGTCCACCCCACGATCCTCGCGGCGGCCGCTCTGCTCGGCATCGACGAGGTCTACGCGGTCGGAGGCGCCGGAGCCGTCGCCGCGCTGGCCTACGGCGTCGACTCGATCGGGCTGGATCCCGTCAGCATCATCACCGGGCCGGGCAACGTCTGGGTCACCACCGCGAAGCGCCAGGTGCTCGGCCAGGTCGGCATCGACTCCGAGGCGGGCCCGACCGAGATCCTCGTGATCGCCGACGACTCCGCCGACCCGCGCCTGGTCGCCGCTGACCTGGTCAGCCAGGCCGAGCACGACGAGGCCGCCTCCGCGGTCCTGGTCACCGACAGCGCCGAGCTCGCCGCCGCCGTCGAGCGCGAGGTCGCCGTCCAGGCCGCCGCCACCCGCCACGCGGAGCGCGTGGCCATCGCGCTCGACGGCCCGCAGTCCGCGCTCGTGATCGTCGACGACCTCGAGCTCGCCTGCGCGTTCAGCGACGCCTACGGCCCCGAGCACCTCGAGCTGCACACGGCCGACCCCGTCGCGACCGCCGAGCGGATCCACGACGCCGGCGCGATCTTCCTCGGCCCGACCACCCCGGTGAGCCTGGGCGACTACCTCGCCGGCTCCAACCACGTGCTCCCGACCCTCGGGCAGGCGCGCTTCTCCTCCGGGCTCGGCGCCTACACCTTCCTCCGGCCGCAGCAGCTGATCTCGTACGACCGCGGTGCGCTCGAGCGCGTCGCCACGCACATCCGCGCTCTCAGCGACGCCGAGGCGCTGCCCGCCCACGGCGACGCCGTCGACGCCCGCTTCGCCTGAGACCGAGAGGCCCTCGATGTTCTGCCCCTTCTGCCGGCACCCCGACTCCCGAGTGATCGACTCGCGCACGAGCGACGACGGCCTCTCGATCCGCCGCCGCCGGCAGTGCCCGTCGTGCGGCCGGCGCTTCTCGACGACCGAGACCGCGAGCCTCGTCGTGATCAAGCGCAGCGGAGTCGTGGAGCCGTTCAGCCGCGAGAAGATCGTCAGCGGCGTCCGGAAGGCCTGCCAGGGCCGGCCCGTCACCGACACCGATCTGGCCGTGCTCGCGCAGCGGGTGGAGGAGAGCATCCGCTCCACGGGCGCCTCGCAGATCGACGCGAACGACATCGGCCTCGCCATCCTGCCGCCGCTGCGCGAGCTCGACGAGGTGGCCTACCTCCGCTTCGCGAGCGTCTACCAGGCGTTCGACTCGCTGGACGACTTCGAGTCGGCGATCACCCTGCTCCGCGCCGAGCGCACCTCCGTGCCCCACAGCGCCGACGAGATCTGAGGCCCGGGTGTACCCGCTCCTGTTCCGCACCGTCCTGCGCCGCCTCGACCCGGAGCGGGCGCACCACCTGAGCTTCCCGGTGATCCGGGCCCTCGGAGCCCTCGCTCCGGTCCTGCGCCGGACCACCGTCCCGCGCGGAACGCCCGCGGTCGAGACGCTCGGGCTCCGCTTCGAGACCCCGTTCGGCGTCGCGGCCGGCTTCGACAAGGACGCCACCGCGGTCCTGGGCTTCGGCGCGCTCGGCTTCGGACACGTCGAGGTCGGGACCCTGACCGCTCGGGCGCAGCCGGGCAACGACCGGCCGCGCCTCTTCCGGCTGATCGCGGACCGCGCCGTCGTCAACAGGATGGGCTTCAACAATCACGGCGCCGAGGCCGCGGCGCAACGGCTGATCCGGCTGCGCAGCGCGCGCCGCCGCCCCGTGATCGGCGTGAACATCGGCAAGAGCCGGGTGGTCGAGGTGGACGACGCGATCGAGGACTACCTGATCAGCACGCGCCTGCTCGCGCCGCTCGCCGACTACCTCGTCGTGAACGTCAGCTCGCCGAACACCCCCGGGCTCCGCGGCCTGCAGGAGATCGACCGCCTCGAGCCGCTCCTCGCGGCCGTCAAGGACGCCGCCGACACGACGCCCCTGCTGGTCAAGATCGCCCCGGACCTCTCCGACGACGAGGTCGGCCGGGTCGCCGAGCTCGCCGTCCGCCTGGGTCTGGACGGGATCATCGCGACCAACACGACACTCTCCCGGGAGGGCCTCTCGAGCGACCGCGCCGTGGTCGCGGCGGCCGGCGCCGGCGGCCTCTCCGGTGCCCCGCTGGCCGCGCGCTCGCTCGAGGTGCTCCGCGTGATCCGCGGAGCCGTCCCCGCGGCCTTCTGCGTGATCTCCGTCGGAGGAGTCGAGACGGCCGAGGACGTGCGCGAGCGCCTCGACGCGGGCGCCACCCTCGTCCAGGGCTACACCGCCTTCATCTACCGCGGGCCCCTGTGGGCTCGGGACATCAACCGGGGACTGGCCCGCGCCTCCTGACCCGCCGTGCACCACGAAGGGCCCCCGGAGCCGCGCGAGGCGCGACCGCAGGGGCCCTTCGTGGTCCGCCGTCCGACTACTCGGGGAAGGCGCGGCGCTTGACCTGGGGCTTCGGCAGGCGCATGACGCGCAGCTGGAGGGCGCGCATCGCGGCATACCAGCGGATGCCCTTCTCGACCTTGTCGGCGCCGTAGCGCTCGGCGAGCTTCCGGCGCATCCGCATGCCGAGGAGGATGCAGTCGATCACCGCGAGGAGGAAGAACACCCAGAGGATGACGAGCGTCGCGTACTGCAGCTCCGGCTGCGGGAAGAAGCTCAGCAGCAGGACGACGACCATCACCGGGATGAGGAACTCGCCGAGGCTGAAGCGCGCGTCGACCCAGTCGCGCACGAACTTGCGCTGGGGACCCTTGTCGCGCAGCGGCAGGTAGCGCTGGTCGCCGGCGGCCAGGCCGATGCGGGCCTGCTCGCGTGACACGGCGGCCTTCTCGCGGGCGTCGCGGGCGGCCTGCTTGCGGTCGGTGACGACCAGCGGACGCTTGCGGGCCAGCTCCTGCTCGCGCCGGGTCGGCGTCGGCCGGCCCTTCCCGGAGCCGGGGGAGCCGGCGTCGTCGGGCGTGTCGGTTGCGATCGGGTGCTTGGCCACGGGGAACGTCCTTGGAATCGGGGGTCTCTTAAGATTACCTCCATGGCTCACGACGCTCCGACTCCGCCCGCACTCTCCTCCGACGAGGAGGCCGTCCTCGCCGCCGTCCGCGACGATCTGCCGCGCTCGCTCGCCCAGCTCGGGCAGCTCGTGCGGATCCCGTCCGTCTCGTGGGACGGCTTCGACGCCACCCGCGTGGCCGCCAGCGCCGAGGCCATCGCCGAGCTCGCGCGCGAGACGGGCGTCTTCGACGACGTCGCGATCCACAGCGCCACGATCGACGGCACCGACGTGCTCGGCCAGCCTGCCGTCCTGGCCACCCGCGCCGCCCGCAACGGAGCGCCGACCGTCCTCCTCTACGCCCACCACGACGTGCAGCCGCAGGGCGCCGAGTCGGCGTGGGAGACGCCTCCGTTCGAGCCGACCGTGCGCGGCGACCGCCTGTACGGGCGCGGTGCCGCCGACGACAAGGCCGGAGTCGTGTCCCACCTCGCCGCGGTGCGCGCACTCCGCGAGGTCGCGGGCGAGGACCACGACCTCGGGCTCGTCCTCTTCATCGAGGGGGAGGAGGAGTTCGGGTCGCGCTCGTTCCCCACCTTCCTCCGCGAGCACCACGACGCCCTCCGCGCGGATGCGATCATCGTCGCCGACAGCGACAACTGGGACGTCGACACCCCCGCGCTGACGGTGGGACTGCGCGGCAACGTCACCTTCACCCTCACCGTCAGCACTCTCGCGCACGCCTCGCACTCGGGCATGCTCGGCGGAGCGGTCCCGGACGCGATGCTCGCGGCGGTGCGCCTGCTCGCGACGCTCTGGAACGAGGACGGCTCGGTCGCCGTCGCAGGCCTCACCGAGCACGACGGAGCGGTGCCCGAGACGACCGAGGAGGACCTCCGCCGCGACTCGGGGCTGCTCGACGGGGTCTCGCCGATCGGCACCGGCGCGATCCTCTCGCGCCTGTGGTCGAAGCCGGCCGTCACGGTCACCGGGATCGATGCGCCCAGCGTCGTCGACGCCTCCAACACCCTGGTCCCGTCCGTGCGCGTGAAGATCAGCGCCCGCATCGCCCCCGGCCAGGACGCGGAGGAGGCCTTCGCCGCCATCGAGAGCCACCTGCGGGCGAACTCCCCGTTCGGCGCTCAGCTCGCGATCGAGGACGTCGACACCGGCAGCCCCTTCCTGGTCGACGCGACCGGCTGGGCCGTGGACCTGGTGAAGGGCGCGATGGCGGACGCGTGGGGACGCGAGCCCCTCGAGACCGGGATCGGCGGGAGCATCCCGTTCATCGCCGACCTCGTGCGCGAGTTCCCCGAGGCTCAGATCCTCGTCACCGGTGTCGAGGACCCCGACTCGCGCGCGCACAGCCCCAACGAGTCGCTGCACCTGGGCGTCTTCAAGCGCGCCGCGCAGACCGAGGCGCTGTTCCTGCTCCGCGCCGCCGCTCACCGCGACTGACCACCGGTCGTGGAATACCCGGGTGACCGCCCGGGTTGCAGCCGTAGAATCCCGGAAGGCACGACGACCGTTCCGCCCGTCCCCTGAGGAGTGACATGTCAGACACGCTGACCGACCAGACGGCGACCCCCCTCGCCACCCCGCCCAGCGCGGCCCACGGCGTCTCGATGACCCCGACCGCCGCCGCCAAGGTCAAGAGCCTGCTCGAGCAGGAGGGCCGCGACGACCTGCGCCTGCGCGTCGCCGTGCAGCCCGGGGGCTGCTCCGGCCTCATCTACCAGCTCTACTTCGACGAGCGCACCCTCGACGGCGACGCCGCGGTGGAGTTCGAGGGCGTCGGCCTCGTCGTCGACAAGATGAGCGTCCCCTACCTCGACGGCGCCTCGATCGACTTCGAGGACACCATCCAGAAGCAGGGCTTCACCATCGACAACCCCAACGCGGGCGGCAGCTGCGCCTGCGGCGACAGCTTCCACTGACGCCGCGCGGCCCCGGGCCGCAGCGCCTCCGAACGGCGTCCGACAGTCCACCCCGGTGGCCCGTCGGGCGCCGTTCGTCATGACTGCACCACTCGGCCGGGACGTCAAGAGCGGGTCGTCGTGCACCGGGCCGCCGGAGCGGAAGGGTAGGCTGGAGCCGGTCTAATACAGTTTCGTGTGAACTGGTCCCCAGTCTTCCGAAAGGTCACCGGTGCGCTTCAATCGCCGAATCCGCAGATGGGTCGCTGCCCCCGTCGCAGGAGCCCTCGCCCTCGTCCTCGCGGGCTGCACGCAAGAGCAGCTCCAGGGCTGGCTCCCCACCGAACCCGGCACGACGAACCACGTCGACCGCGTCATCGGACTCTGGGTCACCTCCTGGATCGTCCTGCTCGCCGTCGGCGTCGTCACGTGGGGTCTCACCATCTGGGCGGTGGTCGTCTACCGCCGTCGCAAGGGGCAGACCGGCCTGCCGGTCCAGTTGCGCTACAACATGCCGATCGAGATCTTCTACACGATCGTGCCGCTGATCCTCGTGATCGGCTTCTTCGCCTTCACCGCGCGCGACCAGGCGGCCATCGAGCAGCCCTACGACGACCCGGACGAGACCATCCAGGTGTACGGCAAGCAGTGGGCGTGGGACTTCAACTACGTCGACGAGGACGTCTACTCCGCCGGCATCCAGGGCCAGTACCAGGAGGGCGGGGACGCGGCCGGCTCGCTCGTCGAGTCCGAGATCCCCACGCTCTACCTGCCCGTCGGACAGAAGATCAAGATCCAGCTCGACGCGCGCGACGTGATCCACTCCTTCTGGGTCGTCGACTTCCTCTACAAGAAGGACATGATCCCCGGCAAGACGAACTACATGTACGTCACGCCGCTCAAGGAGGGGACCTACGCGGGCAAGTGCGCCGAGCTCTGCGGCGAGTACCACTCCGCGATGCTCTTCAACGTCAAGGTCGTCTCGCAGGGCGAGTACGACGACTACATCCAGTCGCTGCGCGACGCGGGCCAGACCGGTCAGCTCGGCGCCGAGTACAACCGCAATTCGAACCTTCCAGGAACCGGCGCGCCGGCCCGCGAGAACGAGGAGTAAGGGAGCATGAGCACCGCCACGGCACCCCGCCCGACGCGCACCGCCGGCACTCCGCCGGTCCAGCGCAAGGCGAACGTCCTCGTCCGCTGGATGACGTCGACCGACCACAAGGTCATCGGGTACATGTACCTGATCACGTCGTTCATCTACTTCTGCATCGCCGGCGTGATGGCACTCGTCATCCGCGCCCAGCTGTTCGAGCCCGGCCTGAACGTGGTCGAGACGCGCGAGCAGTACAACCAGCTGTTCACGATGCACGGCACGATCATGCTGCTGATGTTCGCGACGCCGCTCTTCGCCGGGTTCGCCAACGTCCTGATGCCGCTGCAGATCGGCGCCCCCGACGTCGCGTTCCCCCGCCTCAACGCCTTCGCGTACTGGCTCTACAGCTTCGGCTCGCTCATCGCGGTCGCCGGATTCGTCACCCCGCAGGGTGCGGCGTCCTTCGGCTGGTTCGCCTACGCGCCACTGTCGAGCACGACGTTCTCACCAGGGCTCGGCGGCAATCTCTGGGTCTTCGGCCTCGCCCTCTCGGGCTTCGGCACGATCCTCGGCGCGGTGAACTTCATCACGACGATCATCACGATGCGCGCTCCCGGCATGACGATGTTCCGCATGCCGATCTTCACCTGGAACATCCTGGTGACGTCGATCCTCGTGCTGCTCGCGTTCCCGGTGCTCGCCGCCGCGATGTTCGCCCTCGGCGCCGACCGCGTGTTCGACGCACACATCTACGATGCGGCCAACGGCGGCGTCCTGCTCTGGCAGCACCTGTTCTGGTTCTTCGGCCACCCCGAGGTGTACATCATCGCGCTGCCGTTCTTCGGCATCGTGTCCGAGGTCTTCCCGGT
Source organism: Rathayibacter sp. AY1B4 (assembly GCF_002932815.1). Taxonomy (NCBI): domain Bacteria; kingdom Bacillati; phylum Actinomycetota; class Actinomycetes; order Micrococcales; family Microbacteriaceae; genus Rathayibacter; species Rathayibacter sp. AY1B4. The sequence goes on from NZ_PSWN01000009.1 coordinate 120,079, forward strand.
CTTCAGCCGCAAGCCGATCTTCGGCTACAAGACGCTGATCTACGCGACCATCGCGATCGCCGCTCTCTCCGTGACGGTGTGGGCGCACCACATGTACGTCACCGGATCGGTCCTGCTGCCGTTCTTCTCGCTGATGACCATGCTCATCGCGGTTCCGACCGGCGTGAAGATCTTCAACTGGGTCGGCACCATGTGGCGCGGATCGGTGACCTTCGAGACCCCGATGATCTGGGCGATCGGCTTCCTGATCACCTTCACCTTCGGTGGACTCACCGGCGTGATCCTCGCGTCGCCCCCGCTCGACTTCCACGTCTCGGACTCGTACTTCGTGGTGGCGCACTTCCACTACGTCGTGTTCGGAACCGTCGTCTTCGCGATGTTCTCGGGCTTCTACTTCTGGTGGCCCAAGTGGACCGGCAAGATGCTGAACGAGACACTGGGCAAGTGGCACTTCTGGCTGCTGTTCATCGGCTTCCACACCACCTTCCTCATCCAGCACTGGCTGGGCGTCGTCGGCATGCCGCGCCGCTACGCCAGCTACCTGCCCGAGGACGGCTTCACCTGGATGAACCAGGTGTCGACGGTCGGAGCGATGATCCTCGCGGTGTCGCTGATCCCGTTCTTCCTGAACGTGTACATCACGGCCCGCAAGGCGCCCAAGGTGACGGTGAACGACCCGTGGGGCTTCTCCCGGTCGCTCGAGTGGGCCACCTCGTGCCCGCCGCCCCGCCACAACTTCACCTCGATCCCGCGCATCCGCAGCGAGGCCCCGGCGTTCGACCTCAACCACCCCGAGGCCGGCATCCCCGTCGGAATCGGTCCGGCGAAGGACGCTCCGGACGCCCCCACGTACGACAAGTCCGAAGGCACGGTGAAGTAGGGCCATGCGCGCCAACGTCAATCTCTTCTGGCTCCTCGCGGGCTTCTTCCTCCTCGCCGACATCACGTACATCGTGTGGTCGCTGCTCGACACGGGCCAGGTGGAGTGGGTCGGCACCGTCGGCATCGGCCTCTCGGCCGTGCTGGGCGCGTTCATCGCGTTCTACGTCGGCCGCGTCCACAAGGCGCAGGGTGCCGAGCTCCCCGAGGACCGCCTCGATGCGGACATCGATGACGGAGACCCCGAGCTGGGCTTCTTCAGCCCGTGGAGCTGGTGGCCGCTGATCCTGGGCGGTTCCGCGGCCCTCGGATTCCTCGGCCTGGCCGTGGGGTTCTGGATCACCTACATCGCCGTCGGACTCTTCCTGGTCGCCATCGCCGGCTGGGTGTACGAGTACTACCGCGGGTACTTCGCCCGATAGGGCGCATCGCACGGCCGAGGGCCGGGTGCACGAGGGCTTCGGCTCCGTGCACCCGGCCTTTTCGCCTATCCAGGAGGAAGCGATGCGCGGTCGGGGCCCGGTCGGCTCGGCCGTTCGGCTGCGTGCAGGGGCGTCATTCGCCGATCGGTGGCGGATCGAGCCTCCCCGTGAGAGCCGGGACCTCCCGGTGAGGGCCGGGGCCTCCCGGTGAGGGCCGGGATCGCTCAGTGAGGGATGACGAGGTGAGCTGGATCTCTCGCGGTGTCCTGCTGGCGGGACACCGAGGCGTCCTGCGCGGAGGAACTCGTCTGGGCACATCCCGACGGCCCGCGACGTGGAAGCTCGCAGGGCAGTGCAGCGGGCGGCGCCGAGCAGGAGCGTCGGCCTGCGTCATCACCCCTACGGGTCTGCGCTGCGACGGCTCCTGCTCTGGTCGCGGGTAAGCGGGCTACGCCTGTGGCGGCTCTCCTGTGCGGCTGTGGGCGTGCCGACGGCGGTGGCGCGCTACGGATTGCGGATACTGCTGCGCCTGCGGCTGTACTGGGGCTGCTGCGCCTGTTCTGGCGCCTGCGCCGCCCTGCGGACCTCTGCACACCGTTCTGAACCCAGTGGAGCCTGCACCCCGACGGAACCGCGCGCGCCCCTGCAGCTCGTGGAGCTCCTCGGTACTGCTAACGGGTTGTGTGCCGGTCGGCGCGACGACAGGGAGCCTGAGACGCCGCTGCAGCGACGGTCGTCGATGTCCGGAGGTCGCCTCCTCTGTCGCACCGGCGAGCGTCGCCGTCGCCGATCACAGAGGGTTCGACCGTGAGTGGGGGGAGGGCAGTCCTGATAGGCCTGCTGGGGACGGGTGCCCTCGAACTGATCCGGAGCGTCTCGACGTGTACGGGAACCGAGTACCTCACCGGACGACCACACTGCGAGCATGCAGAGGGGCTGGATCACTCCATGATCGGACGGGGGCGGACGTCTCCAGCTCGGCGGTGAGACGGCGTCTCGTGATCCAAGGAGCGGAGGTCTCGAGGTCCGGAGTATCGCCCCACCTTCCTGCCGGCTTGTCGCCGTCGAGGCGCTGTGATCCGGTCTCACCGGCTCCCGGTCCACCGCCGACCTCCACCGCTCCAGGAGTCAGGCGCCGCCCCGCTGCAGGAACGACGAAGGGCCCGGACGAATGAACGTCCGGGCCCTTCGGGGGGAGGATCAGTGCTCGCTGTGCGAGCTCTCGAGCTCCTTCTGGGTGACGGGGGTGATCCGGTCCTCGAAGAACCAGCGGGAGAGGCCGGCGCGGACGCGCTGCGGGGCGGTGATGCGGCCACGCGAGTCCGGACGGATCATCAGGGGCTCGTACTCGTCCTGACCGACGAGCTTCCAGCGCTCGTACTCGTCGAGCTGCTGGTGCACCTCGATGAATTCGCCGCCGGGGAGGCGGACAATGCGGCCCGACTCGAAGCCGTGCAGCGCGATCTCGCGGTCCTTCTTCTGCAGCGCCAGGCAGATGCGCTTGGTTATGAAGTACGCGATGAACGGACCCGCGATGAGCAGGAACTGCAGGCTGTGGATCACGCCCTCCATCGTGAGGTGGAAGTGCGTCGCGATGAGGTCGGATGAGGCGGCGGCCCAGAGGACGGCGTAGAAGCTGACTCCAGCGGCGCCGATCGCGGTGCGGGTCGCGGCGTTGCGCGGGCGGTCGAGCAGGTGGTGCTCGCGCTTGTCACCGGTGATCCACGCCTCGAGGAACGGGTAGAGCATGACCACGGCGATGAACAGTCCGAGACCGACGAGCGGGATCAGGATGTTGAACGACAGGGTTCCGATGCCCGGGATGGCCCACTCAAGTCCCGGCGGGACGAGGCGCAGGGCGCCGTCGGCGAACCCGATGTACCAGTCGGGCTGGGTTCCCGCGGAGACGGGCGAGGGGTCGTACGGGCCGTAGTTCCAGATCGGGTTGATCGTGAACAGCGAGGCGATGAGGACGACGACGCCGAAGACGATGAAGAAGAATCCACCGGCCTTCGCGGCGTAGACCGGCAGCACCGGGTAGCCGACGACGTTCTGCTCGGTCTTGCCCGCACCGGGGAACTGGGTGTGCTTGTGGACGACCACGAACACGAGGTGGAGGGCGATGAACGCGAGCACCAGCGCCGGCAGCAGCAGGATGTGCAGCGTGTAGAGGCGGCCGACGATGTCGGTGCCCGGGAACTCGCCGCCGAAGAGCAGGAACGAGATCCAGGTGCCGACGATCGGGATGCCCTTGACCATGCCGTCGATGATGCGGAGGCCGTTGCCCGAGAGCAGGTCGTCGGGGAGCGAGTAGCCGGTGAAGCCCTCGGCCATCGCGAGGATGAAGAGGACGAAGCCGATGACCCAGTTGAGCTCGCGGGGCTTGCGGAACGCACCGGTGAAGAAGATGCGCAGCATGTGCAGGCCGATCGAGGCCACGAACAGCAGTGCCGCCCAGTGGTGGATCTGCCGCATCAGCAGGCCGCCGCGGATGTCGAAGGAGATGTCGAGCGAGGACGACATCGCCGCCGACATCTCGATGCCCTTGAGGGGCAGGTAGCTGCCCTCGTAGTGCGTCTCGACCATCGAGGCCTGGAAGAAGAAGGTGAGGAAGGTGCCCGACAGCAGGATGATGACGAAGCTGTAGAGCGCGACCTCGCCGAGGAGGAAGGACCAGTGGTCGGGGAAGATCTTGCGACCGAACTCCTTGACGACCGCGGAGATGCTCGTGCGCTCGTCGATGTAGTTCGACGCCGCTCCGACGTACCCCTTCTGGAACTTGCCGGATCCGAGGATGACGCCGTCCTCGGGCTCCGCGGGGGAGCTGGAGGGGCGTGAGGGGGTGGTGGTGGACATGTGAGTCATCGCTCCCAGAAGGACGGTCCGACGGGCTCCGTGAAGTCGCTTCTGGCGACCAGGTAACCCTCGGCGTCGACGGTGATGGGGAGCTGCGGAAGCGGACGCTTCGCCGGGCCGAAGATGACGGCGGCCTCGCGCGTGATGTCGAATTGCGACTGGTGGCACGGGCACAGCAGGTGGTGGGTCTGCTGCTCGTACAGCGCCACAGGGCAGCCGACGTGCGTGCAGATCTTGGAGTAGGCGACGATTCCGTCGTAGTTCCAGGTCTCGCGACCCTCACTGACGATGAGGTCCTCCGGCTTCAGGCGCATCAGGAGGACGGCGGCCTTGGCCTTCTCCTCCAGCTTGCCCTCGGCGTCGTTGAGACCCTCGGGGATGACGTGGAAGGCGGATCCGAGGGTGACGTCCGATGCGAGGATCGGCGCTCCCGACGGGTCCAGGGTGAGCCTCGTGCCCTCTTCCCACAGGGTGGTCTTGAGGAGGGCGACGGGGTTCTGGTCCTGCGGGCCGAGGCCCCGGAACAGGATCACGGCGGGCAGGGGGAACACGACGAGGGAGGCGATCAGGCTGTTCCGGACGAGGGAGCGGCGGCCGAAGCCGGACTCCTTGTCGGACTGGTCGAAGATCTCGAGCGCACGGGCGCGGGTGGGCTCCGCGCTGCGGACGGGGTGGCGGATGTCGATGCCCTCGTGGTCCGACATCAGCTGCTTGCCCCAGTGGACGGCGGCGATGCCGATGCCCAGGAGCGCGAGGGACATGCCCAGGCCGATGAACAGCGTGTTCAGCCGGACCGACGCGACGTCCTCGGTGATCGGGAACGCCATGTAGGCGGCGACCGCGAAGATCGAGCCCGCGAAGGAGAGGTAGAAGAGCGTGTACACCGTGCGCTCGGCACGCTTCTCGACCTTGGGGTCGAGGTCGGTCATCCGGGGGCGGTGCGGCGGGAGGCCCGGGTCCTGGACGCGGTCCCGCGTCACGACCGCGGTGCCGGCCGGAGCCGTTCCGTGCCCGGTGGCCGACGAGGTGGCGAGGTCCGTGCCACCCTCATCGTGCTCTGCCATGGTTCTCCTTTTCACGCCGTGTCGGCACCAGTCGGTGCCGTGGGTCAGTCGCGCCCGTCAGGGCGCTGCAGTCGTCTAGTTGGATCGGGCGGTGATCCACACCGTCAGGGCCACGATCGCGCCGAGGCCGAAGATCCAGAGGAACAGGCCCTCCGCGACCGGCCCGAGGGAGCCGAGCGCGAATCCGCCCGGGGACGGGTTGGCCTCGATGTACTTGAGGTACGAGATGATGTCGCGCTTGTCCTCGGGCGAGATGTTCAGGTCGTTGAAGACCGGCATGTTCTGCGGGCCGGTGACCATCGCCTCGTAGATGTGCGCCTCGGTCACGCCGCCCAGCGGGGGAGCGAACTTGCCCTCGGTGAGCGCGCCGCCGGCTCCGGCGACGTTGTGGCACATGGCGCAGTTGATGCGGAACAGCTCGGCGCCGTTCGCCGCGTCGCCCTGTCCGTCGAGGACCTCGCCCTCGGGAATCGCGGGGCCGGGGGCCAGCGACGCGACGTAGGCGGCGAGCTCGCCGACCTGCTCGTCGGTGAACTGCACCGGCTTCTCGAGCGCCTGGGGGCCGTGCATCTGCATCGGCATGCGGCCGGTGCCGACCTGGAAGTCGACCGACGCCGCGCCCACTCCGATGAGGGAGGGAGCGTTGTCGGTGCCCGCGGCGTCGAGGCCGTGGCAGGTGGCGCAGTTCGCGGCGAAGAGCTTCGAGCCCTCGTCGATCGTCTGCTGGCTGGTGGACGACGTCTCCGCGGAGGCGGACGTCGCGACGCCGACCGCGGCGTAGGTCCCGCCGGTGAGCCCGAGGCCGATGGCGATCAGGGCCAGGGTGGCGAGCGGGTGGCGGCGACCCTTCTTGGCTCGGCTCTTCGTCTTCGGGGAGGCCATCGAGGCGTCCTTCCTGCGGGGGTCGGGAGTGGAGTGGGGCATCGGCGGGCGCGTCACTTGAGGAAGTAGATGACGGCGAACAGGCCGACCCAGACGACATCGACGAAGTGCCAGTAGTACGAGACGACGATGGCGCTCGTCGCCTCCTTGTGGCCGAAGTTCTTGACCGCGAAGCCGCGGCCGATGACGAGGAGGAACGCGATGAGGCCGCCGGTGACGTGCAGGGCGTGGAAGCCGGTCGTCAGGTAGAAGGCGGAGCCGTAGGCGTTGCTGGAGAGCGTGACGCCCTCGGAGACGAGGGTCGCGTACTCGAGCACCTGGCCGGAGACGAAGACCGCGCCCAGGGCGTAGGTGAGGAAGAACCACTCGACCATGCCCCACTTGAACGGGCTGAGGCCCGTCGCACGCGGCTGCAGCCGCTCGGCGGCGAACACGCCGAACTGGCAGCTGAACGACGAGGCCACGAGGATCACCGTGTTCACGCCCGCGTAGGGGACGTTGAGGATCTGGGTCTCGGCGCCCCAGAGCTCGGGAGAGGTGCTGCGCAGGGTGAAGTAGATCGCGAAGAGGCCCGCGAAGAACATGACCTCGCTGCCCAGCCAGACGATCGTTCCGACCGCGACCGGGTTGGGTCGGTTCACTACGGGCGCGGTGGCCGTGGGGGAGAGAGAGGTGCTCGTCACACAGACCATTATGGCCGATGGCAGGGGAGGGAAGTCGCACTAGCCGGGAGGCGATCCTCGTCGCATAATCTGGGAGCCATGTCGGAAACCCTGTCCTGGCCGCACGTTCTCAGCGCACTCCTCGAGTCCTCCGATCTGAGCGTCTCCGAGGCGACGTGGGCCATGGAGCAGGTGATGGAGGGCGCGGCGACTCCGGCGCAGCTCGCCGGACTGCTGGTGGCCCTCCGGGCGAAGGGCGAGACCGTCGACGAGATCGTCGGCTTCCGCGACGCGATCCTCGACCACGCGGTGCCGCTGGACGTGGACCCGATGGCCCTGGACATCGTCGGGACGGGCGGGGACCGCTTCGGGACCGTCAACATCTCCTCCACCGCGTCGATCATCGCGGCCGCCGCCGGCACGCCCGTCGTGAAGCACGGGAACAAGGCCGCGTCCTCCTCCTCCGGCTCCTCCGACGTGCTCGCGGCACTCGGGGTCGACCTCTCCCTCTCCCCCGAGCGGGTGGCCGAGGTGTTCCGGCGGACGGGGATCGCCTTCGTCTTCGCGTCCCTCTTCCACCCCGGCTTCCGGCACGCCGGTCCGGTGCGCGCCGAGCTGGGCGTGCCGACGGTGTTCAACTTCCTCGGCCCGCTCTGCAATCCGGCGCGTCCCGAGGCGTCGGCGGTCGGAGTGGCGCACCTCGACCGGGTGCCGCTGGTCGTCGGCGTGTTCCGGACGCGCGGGGCGACGGCTCTGGTGTTCCGCGGGGACGACGGCCTCGACGAGCTCACCACCACGGGTCACAGCCACATCTGGGAGGTGTCGCGCGGCTCCGTGGTCGAGCACGACCTCGACCCGCGCGACCTGGGCCTGCCCCGCGCGCGGATCGACGAGCTGCGCGGCCGCGACGCCGCCTACAACGCGAGCGTGGTGCGCTCGGTGCTCGCGGGAGACGGCGGCCCCGTCCGCGACATCGTCCTTCTGAACGCGGCCGCGGGCCTCGCGGCGTTCGACCTGGCGCGCGACCCGGACCTGGTGCGCACGCCCGTCCTGGAGCGCCTGCGGACGTCGATGGACCGCGCGGCGGAGGCCGTCGACTCCGGGGCCGCCACGGCCAAGCTCGAGGAGTGGGTCCGCGAGACGCAGCGCGCCGTCGTCCCGCTGCCGTAGGCGCGAGCGCAGGGCGTAACGTGGGGCTGCTGTCCGCGACGGTGCGGGCGGCGATCCACCACGCGCCGGATCGCCCGCAGGTCACGGGTCGCCCGAGTGGTGGCCCGATCCTGGAGGAGACCTCGATGAAGAAGCTCATCAACGACCCGAAGAACGTCGTCACGGAGTCGGTGGCCGGCTTCGGCCTGGCCCACGCCGACCTGGTCCGGGTGGTGTCGGATCCCCTGTTCGTGGTGCGGGCCGACGCGCCCCGCTCGGGCAAGGTGGGCATCGTCAGCGGAGGCGGCAGCGGGCACGAGCCGCTGCACGCGGGCTTCGTCGGATTCGGGATGCTGGACGCCGCCGTCCCCGGTCCCGTCTTCACCTCGCCCACGCCCGACCCGATCGTCGCGGCCACGCAGGCCGTCGACGGCGGTGCGGGTGTGCTGCACATCGTGAAGAACTACACGGGCGACGTCCTGAACTTCGAGACCGCGGCCGACCTCGCCGGCGCCGAGGGGATCGAGGTGCGCAGCGTGATCGTCGATGACGACGTCGCGGTGAAGGACTCGCTCTACACCGCGGGCCGCCGCGGCGTGGCCGGCACCGTGCTGGTCGAGCGGATCGCGGGCGCGGCGGCCGAGCGGGGCGACTCCCTCGACGAGGTCGCGACGATCGCCGAGACGGTGATCGCGAACGTGCGCTCGATGGGCGTCGCCCTCACGCCGTGCATCGTCCCGCACGCGGGCGAGCCGAGCTTCGAGCTGGGCGAGGACGAGATCGAGATCGGCATCGGCATCCACGGCGAGCCCGGCCGGGAGAAGATCGCGCTGGAGCCGGCCGACCGCATCGTCGACCGGATCCTCGGCCCGATCCTGGAGGACCTGCCGTTCTCCTCCGGGGACGAGGTGCTGCTCCTGGTGAACGGCATGGGCGGCACGCCGCAGATCGAGCTGTACCTCGCCTACCGCCGCGCAGCCGAGGCGCTGGCCGAGAAGGGGATCACCGTCGCACGCAGCCTCGTCGGCAACTACACGACGTCGCTCGAGATGCAGGGCTTCTCGCTCACCGTCCTCAAGCTCGACGACGCCCTGACCGAGCTGTGGGACTCCCCGGTGCAGACCGCGGCGCTGCGGTGGGGACGCTGAGCGCCCGCGCGCACACCATGACCGGAACGACAGCCGCAGGAGCGGCCCACGAGGAGGAGACGACCATGCAGGACGCACAGGGAGCCGGGCTCGACGCGGCGTGGGCGACGGCGTGGATCCGCCGCGCCGCCGAGTCGATCGCGGAGCACCGGGTCGAGCTGATCACGCTCGACCGGGCGATCGGCGACGGGGACCACGGCGAGAACATGGACCGCGGCTTCCAGGCCGTGGTCGCGAAGCTGGACGGGGCGCCGGAGCAGGGGCTCCCGGCGGACGTGCTCAAGCTGGTCGCGACGACGCTCATCTCCACCGTCGGCGGCGCCTCGGGCCCGCTGTTCGGCACGGCGTTCCTGAAGGCCTCCGCCGCGGTCGCGGGCGAGGACACGCTCGAGGGCGCAGACGTCGCAGCTCTCCTGGCCGCGGCGAGGGACGGCATCGTGCTCCGCGGCAAGGCCGAGGTGGGCGACAAGACGATGGTGGACGCGTGGACGCCGGCGGTCGACGCGGCCGCGGCCGCCGCCGAGGAGGGAGCGGCTCCGGCCGACGTCCTCGCCGCGGCGGCGGAGGCGGCGCAGAGGGGAGCGGAGTCGACGGACCCGCTGGTCGCCCGCAAGGGACGCGCCAGCTACCTCGGCGAGCGCGCCATCGGGCACCGTGATCCCGGCAGCGTGTCGACCGTTCTCCTGCTCCGCGCAGCAGCCGAGGCGGCGGCGTGAGCGTCGGGCTGGTCCTGGTCTCGCACAGCGCGCAGCTGGCGGAGGGGCTGGTCGAGCTCGCGGAGCAGATGGCGGCCTCGGTCGCGCTGGTCGCCGCGGGCGGGACGGACGACGGCGGCATCGGCACCAGCTTCGACCGCATCACGGCGGCCCTGGCGGAAGCGGACTCCGGCGAGGGGGTCGTCGTCCTCTGCGACCTCGGCTCGGCGATCATGACGGCGGAGACCGCGGTCGAGTTCCTCGACGACGACGCGCGCGCCCGGGTCCGGATCGCCGACGCCCCACTGGTGGAGGGGGCGGTCGCGGCCGCCGTCGCCGCGGGCACGGGGGCGTCGCTGGACGAGGTGCTCGCCGCCGCGGAGTCGGCCCGGGGCGAGGCGCTCGCTGCTCCCGCCGAGGAGGCTCCGCCCGGTGACGAGCGCGTGCAGCGCCGCGTCCGCCTCATCAACCCGAACGGCCTGCACGCCCGTCCCGCGGCCGATTTCGTGACGCTCGCCGCCACCTTCGACGCCCGGATCGACGCGAACGGCAAGGACGCCACCAGCCTGCTCGGCGTGATGTCGCTGGGGCTCGACCGCGGGGACGAGGTCGTCCTCTCGGCGTCGGGGCCGCAGGCCCAGGAGGCGGTCGGCCGGCTCGGCGATCTGGTCGAGTCGGGCTTCGGCGAGGTGTAGCGCGCCGTCGACCGGTCCAGGGACCGCGGAGGCGCCTCCTCCTACGCTGAGCGCATGGCCCTCCGCGGAACCCGACCCCCGTCCGTCCTGCTCCGCCGACTCGTCACTGTCCCGCGCGTCGTGCGCCGGGCGGACGCTCGTGCGGCCCGGCGGCTGAACGCCCGTCGCCCGTCGACCGTCGTCGACGGGGCGCTCGTGGGGCTCTCCCGGGCCGCGGACCACGGAGTCCTCTGGGCCGGCGTCGGCGTTCTGCTGCTCCTGGCGGGCCGTCCCCGCGAGGCTCTGCGGGGGACCGCCTCGCTCGCCGCGGCCAGCGCGCTCGCGAACCTGGTCGGCAAGCGCGTGTTCGGCGGCGACCGGCCGCTCCTCGTCGACGTCCCGGTCGGCCGGCGCCTGGCGACGGTGCCGACGTCGGCGTCCTTCCCCTCGGGGCACGCGGCGAGCGCCGCTGCCTTCGCCGCCGGGGTCGCGCTCGAGTCGCCCCGAGTGGGGGCGGCGGTCGCCCCGCTCGCCGCCGCCGTGGCCTTCTCCCGCCTGCACGTCGGCGTCCACTGGCTCTCGGACGTCCTCGGCGGCGCGGCGCTCGGCGCGGCGGTCGCGGTCTTCGGCCGAGCCGTCCTGCCGGCCGAGCCGCGCCACGTGCCCGTCTCGGAGCGCGCGACCCGGCCCCCCGTCGACCGCAGCCCGCTGGGGGACGGCGCCGCCCTCCTCGTGGTCCTCAACCCCGGCGCGGGCCGGGACTCGCACCGCCCCGATCCCGAGCCGCTGGTCCGAGCCCGGTTCCCGAAGGCGCGCGTGCACCGGCTGACCGAGGGGGAGGACCTCGCCGACGTGGTGCGCGAGGCGCGCTCGGGGGACTCTCCGCCCCGGGTGCTCGGGATCTACGGCGGGGACGGGACCATGTCGGTCGGTGCCGCTCTCGCCCGCGCCGAGGGGATGACGCTGCTCGTGCTGCCGGGCGGGACCATGAACCACTTCGCGAAGGCGCTGGGGCTGCTCACCGTCCATGACGCGCTCGACGCGGCGACGATCGGCGAGCGCCGCGATGTCGACGTGGCCGAGGTCGTCGCGGACGGGGGAGACCCGGTCACGGTGCTCAACACGGTCTCGATCGGCGTCTACCCGGAGTTCGTCGCGGCCCGCGAGAAGCGCGAGAAGCGGATCGGGAAGCCGCTCGCCGCCGTGATCGCGGCCCTCTCGGTCGTGCGGCGCACCGATCCGTTCGAGCTCCGGCGCGACGGGCGCACGCAGCTCGTCTGGTCGTACTTCGTCGGGGTGAACCAGGAGCACCCGCGCACGGCCGCCCCGCTCGCCCGGCGTCGGCTCGACGACGGCCACCTCGACGTGCGCATCCTGCACTCAGGACGGACTCCGCGCACCCGGGGAGCGTTCTCGCTCCTGCTCGGCCGTACGGCGACCCCGGTGGTCGGCCGTGTGCCCGGCTGGCGGGCACCGGTGGTGGAGTCGTTCTCGACGCCGGAGATCACCGTCGGCGCGCGCCGGCCCGCGGGGGACGACCCCGAGTGGGCGCACGACGGCGAGACCGAGCGCTTCGACGGCTCCCGCGACGGATTCGACGAGGCCGTGGTGCGGATCGTGCCGCTGGGCCTGCGGGTCTACGCGACCGCCGACTAGGGGGCGGTGCCGGCCCGGTCCCCGCCGTCCGGATCCGCCAGCAGCTCGGCCAGCGCGTCGAGGGCGGCGACCTGCCCGGCCACCACCAGCGAGCGGGCCTCGTCGAGCGGGTGCCACCGGGCGTCCTCCAGCTCGGGGAAGCTGCGCAGCACGCCGGAGCCCCGCGGCCACTCCAGCTCGAAGGTGTTGCTCGCGACGAAGGCGGTGTCCGCGAGTCCGCGCCCGGCGAAGACGGTGACGGTCTTGGCCGCGCTCTGCCGGAACGCGCCGAGGAGGGTCAGTTCCCCGTCGGGCGGAGGAGCGCCGGTCTCCTCCTCGAATTCTCGGCGCGCGGCGTCCAGCGGCGTCTCGTCGCCCGTGTGCACGCCCTTCGGGATCGTCCACGCGCGGGGGCGCCGGGTCCAGAAGGGGCCGCCCATCCGCCCGAGGAACACCTCGGTGCCGGAGGGGCCCTCGCGGTGCAGCAGGATCCCCGCGCTCGTCACCGCGGCCATCGCGTCTCTCCGGTCATCCCGCCATCCTGCCCCGCGCCCGTGGAAGGATCGGCAGGACCCGCCCGCGACCGCACGGAGTGAACCATGCACGACGACGAGATCCTCCGACAGCTGCGCGATGCGCTCGGCGACGCGGTCCTGACCGAGGGCCCCGGGTTCGAGGCCGTGCACACCGACAAGTCGGGCTTCTCCGCACCGGGTCGCGCGCTCGCGCTCGTCGCTGCCCGCTCGGTCGAGGACGTGCAGGCGGCGCTGCGCATAGCGACGGAGCACCGGCTCCCGGTCGTGCCGCGCGGAGCGGGAACGGGCCTCGCTGCCGGGGGAGTGGCGAGCGAGGGAGCGCTCGTCCTCTCGACCGCCGCCATGGACCGCATCCTCGAGGTGTCGCTCGAGGACGAGCTGGCGGTGGTCGAGCCCGGGGTCATCAATCAGGCGCTGTCGGACGCCGTCGCTCCGCACGGCCTCGTCTTCTCGCCCGACCCCGCGAGCCGCGCGATCTCGAGCATCGGCGGCAACATCGCGACGAACGCCGGGGGGCTGCTGTGCGCCAAGTACGGCGTGACCCGCGAGGCGGTGCTCGGGTTGACGGTCGTCCTCCCCGACGGACGCCTGCTCCGCACCGGCCGCCGCAGCGTGAAGGGAGTCACCGGGTACGACCTCACCGCGCTCCTGACCGGCTCCGAGGGGACGCTGGGCGTCATCGTGGAGGCCACCGTGAAGCTCCGCCCGATCCCGACCGGGCGCGTGGTCACGGTCGGCGCGTACTTCCCGAGCGTCGTCGCCGCGGCCGCCGCCTCCGCTGCGATCACCGCCGCGCGGCTCCGTCCCGCGGTGATGGAGCTGATGGACGAGGCGGCGCTCGCCGCGATCTCGCGCTACACCGGAGCGGCCCTGGACCGCGGTGCCGCCTACCTCCTCGTCCAGACGGACGGCGGAGGAGCGGCGGAGGAGTCGCAGCGCGTCCTCGAGATCGTGACCGCCTCCGGGGGCGCCGCCGAGGCGACCGAGGACCCGGCCGAGGGCGAGGCTCTGCTGGCCGTCCGCCGGGCCTTCCACCCGGCGCTCGAGGCGGAGGGCCGGGTGCTGATCGAGGACGTCTGCGTGCCCCGCTCCGCGCTGCCGGCGATGTTCGCGGCGATCCGCGGCATCGAGGAGCGGACGGGGCTCAGCATCCCCACCGTCGCCCACGCGGGGGACGGGAACCTCCATCCGAACTTCGTGCTGCCCGCGGGGGACGGACCCGTGGGGGAGGACGTCTGGGGCGCCGCCGCGGAGCTCTTCCGCACGGCCCTGGCCCTCGGCGGCACGCTCACGGGCGAGCACGGCGTGGGACTGCTCAAGCGGCGCTGGCTGGCGGAGGAGCTGGGCGAGGACTCGCTGGCGCTCCAGCGCGGGATCAAGGCCGTGTTCGACCCGCTGGGGATCATGAACCCGGGGAAGGTCTTCTGAGGAGGGCGCCCCGGGCTACAGCAGCTCGGCCGTGATCATCGAGGCGGTGAGCACGATCGTCGCCGCGGACATCAGCCAGTAGAGGACCGTCTCGCGCCAGGACCCGGCGGAGCCCAGCACGGGCAGCGCGGCGTAGCCGCCGGTGGTCCAGACGTGGCGCAGCGGTGTCCGGCGCAGGCGCCGCGGCAGGCGCACGCGCAGCGGCCACAGCCAGTTGATCCCGCCGGTCGTGAGGGCGTCGCCGGCCACGTGCACGAGGTAGCCCAGCGTCGCGGCGACCCGGAGCCACGCCCAGGTGCCGTCGGCGAGCGCGACGAGCAGGACCGTGACGACCGTCGCCCCGGCCCAGGCGATGCGCCAGGAGGGGGCGGCCCGGACGGCCTTCGCGGCGAACGCGAGGGCGGGCAGCGTGAGCACGGCGGCCACGGCGACGGGGCCGACGACCGGCACCGGGAAGCGCAGCGCCGTGAGCACCGGCACCAGGTACCAGACGACGGCGACCGCGAGCAGCGAGTGCATCCCGTGCCGGTGCCCTCCGCTGATCCGGCCCGCGGTCGCCGTGAGCAGGGAGGCGCCCGGCGCCGAGCGGGAGACGGTCGCGCTCGCGTGGTCCGCGTCGGGCACCAGGGCCCAGCCGGCGGCGACTCCGAGGCCGACCAGTCGGAGGTCGAGCGGGAGACCCGCGAGGCCGAGGGGCCCGGCGACGGCGGGCACGGAGGCGGCGACGGCCCAGGCGAGCGCACCGGAGACGGCGTGCGAGCGGCCCATCATCGCGGGTCGGCTCCTTCGACTGGGCGCTGCGAGGCCGGAGGACGACCGCGGCGGCACGAGAGAACCCCCGGCCGAGTGCGTGAGCACGGACCGGGGGTGAGGGTGGGCGATACCGGACTCGAACCGATGACCTCTTCCGTGTGAAGGAAGCGCGCTACCAACTGCGCCAATCGCCCAGGGGGACGTGCTGGACGACCCGAGAGACGATCGTAGCGGATCCGCGGGGCCCGGATGCACCGCCGACGCCCGCCACGCCCGGGTGAACGGACGGCGACGAGCCGGTTTCGCGCGGAAAGACGCGGATCGGACTCCGAGCGGCGGGATCGGCGTCCGCTCGATTTGGATTCCGGCGCCGCTGTCGTATACATTCTTCTAGGTCGAGCCGGGCAGCGAAAGCGCCGGACAGGCAGCACGACAGCACGACACGCAAGACGGCAACACCAGTACGACCTACATGCGGATGTGGCGCAGCGGTAGCGCATCACCTTGCCAAGGTGAGGGTCGCGAGTTCGAATCTCGTCATCCGCTCGAACACCGGTCTTCGGACCGGCGTCATCGGGACGGCACTCTCGGGTGCCTCCCACCTGGTCGGCCCTTGGGCCGCCGACACCGAATCCCGTACACGGTGGATTGGCCGAGAGGCGAGGCAGCGGCCTGCAAAGCCGTATACACGGGTTCGAATCCCGTATCCACCTCGATCGTTCACCGAACGAGGTGCTCCGCACGGAGCAACGGGCGATTGGCGCAGCGGTAGCGCGCTTCCCTGACACGGAAGAGGTCACTGGTTCGATCCCAGTATCGCCCACCACGAGAACCCCCGGCCCCTGGCCGGGGGTTCTGTCGTTCCCGGCTCCGGCGCTACCCTCGCAGGATGCCCGCCCCGATCCCCGTCGACGACCAGGGCACCCTCCTGCGGCTCGTCTCGCGGGACGACGGACCTGCCCTCGCCGCCGCGTACCGGCGCAACCGCCGGCACCTCGCGCCCTGGGAGCCGACGCGCTCGACCCGCTTCTTCGAGGCGGGGGGCCAGACCGACGCCGTCGCTGACGCACTCGCCGCGCACCGGGCCGGCAGCGTCCTCCCGCTCGTCCTCGACGCGGGCGGCGTGATCGTCGGTCGGCTGACCCTCGCGAACATCGTCCGCGGCGCCTTCGACAGCGGCGATCTCGGCTACTGGCTCGACAGCGGTCTGCAGGGCCGCGGCGTGATGACCCGCGCGGTCGGAGCCGTCCTGCGCACCGCGCGTGAGGATCTGGGGCTGCACCGCGTGCAGGCCGGGACGCTCCTCCACAACGTCGGATCGCAGACCGTGCTGCAGCGCAACGGCTTCGAGCGGATCGGCGTCGCGCGGCGCTATCTGCGGATCGCCGGGGAGTGGCAGGACCACGTCCTCTTCCAGGCGCTGCTCGAGGGCGGCCCGCTCCAGCCTCCGCCGACTCCGCTCGTCTAGGGTGAGCGGCGCCGGCCTTCTCCCGGCACTCCGAGCGGGAGGGACGCGCCCATGACCACGCGGCACATCGGCGGACGAGAGTTCGACTTCGAGCGGCAGGTGGCCGTGATGGCGGTCGTGAACCGCACGCCCGACTCCTTCTACGACAAGGGCTCCACCTTCGCCCTGGACAGTGCCATCGCGGCCGCCGTGCGCGCCGCGGAGCTCGGCGCCGACTGGGTCGACATCGGCGGAGTGCCGTTCGGCCGCGGCCCCGCTGTCACGCTCCAGGAGGAGCTCGACCGGGTCGTCCCCGTCGTGGCGGGCATCGCGGAGCGGAGCGACGTGGTCGTCTCGGTGGACACGACGAGCGCCGAGGTCGCGCGCGCGAGCATCGCCGCGGGCGCCTCCGTCATCAACGACACGAGCGGGCTGCACGACCCCCGGATGCTCGAGGTCGTCGCCTCCTCCTCCGCTCAGCTCGTCATCACCCACAGCGTGGGCGCTCCCCGCAGCGAGCCGGAGAGACCCGAGTACGACGACGTCGTGGCGACGGTGGTCGACCACCTGCGGAGCCGCGTCGATCGCGCGCTCTCGGGTGGAGTGCCTGCCGGGAGGATCATCGTCGATCCGGGTCACGACCTGAACAAGAACACCCTGCACACGCTCGAGCTCACCCGCCGGCTGGGCGAGGTGGCCGCGCTCGGCTTCCCGGTGCTCGCCGCGGTCTCCAACAAGGACTTCATCGGCGAGGCGCTGGACCGGCCGCAGGGGGAGCGCCTCGAGGGCTCCCTCGCCGCCGCGGTGATCTGCATCCTGAACGGTGCGCGGATCGTGCGCATGCACGACGTGCGCCAGGCGGTGGACGCCGTGCGGATGACGGAGGCGGTGCTGGGCTGGCGAGCGCCCGTCTTCCTCCGCCACAACGTGGAGCCGGCGGCGTGAGCGCCCGCATCGACGGCCTGTCCCCGGCCGGGCAGGACCTGTCCGACGAGGCTCTGCTGGCCCTCTACGCGGACGGGGCCGGCGAGCAGTGGCTCCGGGTCAACTTCGTCGCGAGCGTCGACGGCGCGATCACCCGTGACGGCGTCTCGGGCGATCTCGGGGGCGCGGCGGACCTGCGCGTGTTCGACCTGCTCCGCCGGCTCGCCGACGTCGTGCTCGTCGCGGCCGGCACGGTGCGGACCGAGGGCTACGGCCCGATGGTGCTGAGCGACGAGTCCGTGCGGTCCCGGCTCGGCACCGGGCTCGCCCCGCAGCCCGTCTTCGCGATCGTCTCGGGGTCGCTCGACCTCGATTCCGCCTCGCGGATCTTCACCGAGGCGCCGGTGCGCCCGACCGTCGTGACCACCGGCTCCTCGCCGGCCCGCCGCCGCGCGGAGCTCGCCGAGGTCGCCGACGTGCTCGTCTGCGGCGACGCAGAGCTCGACGCGACGCGGATGCGGGTGCAGCTCGCGGAGCGGGGGCTCGGCAGGATCCACTGCGAGGGCGGTCCGTCGCTGCTCGGGACCCTCCTCGCCGCGGACGCCGTCGACGAGCTCTGCCTGACCGTCGCTCCAACGCTCGAGGCGGGGGACTCCGGGAGGCTCGCCCGCGGCGACGTCCCCGGACCGCGCCCGCAGCACCTGGCGCACGTGCTCAGCGCCGGCGACACGCTGCTCCTGCGCTACCTCCGCCGGCGCTGACCCGCCCTACTCGCGGCGCCGCTCGTTCCCGTCGCGCTTGGCCTCGGAGGCCGGACGGGCGGCGATCACGGGGTGGGCGCCGGTGAAGCCGTCCCGGGCGGACGCGATCGCCAGGATGCGCGGCTTCGCGACGTGCCAGCCCACGATCAGGGCGGGCACGCCGACCACCGCGACGATGCCCACGGTCCAGGTGCCGGTCGGGAAGTCGACGGCGATGAGGACCACCACGATCACCAGGAACGCCAGGGTGAGCCACGAGGTCACCGGGGCGCCGGGCATCCGGAAGGACGGGCGCTCCAGGCGCCCCTGGGCCGCCCAGCGCTGCAGCTGCATCTGGCAGAGGACGATCATGCCCCAGCCCGTGACGATGCCCAGCGCCGAGACGTTGAGGACGATCTCGAAGGCCTCGGACGGCACGAAGAGGTTCAGCACGATCCCGATCAGGGTGATGCTCGCCGTGAGCAGGATGCCGCCGTAGGGGACGCCCTGCTTGTTCATCCGGCCGGTGAAGGCGGGGGCGGAGCCGTTGAGCGCCATGGAGCGGAGGATGCGGCCGGTCGAGTAGAGCCCGGCGTTGATGCTGGAGAGCGCGGCCGTCAGCACGACGAAGTTCATGATCGATCCGGCGATCTCGCCCGAGGAGCCGTCGCCCAGCGAGCTGAAGAACGTGACGAACGGGCTCTCGCCCTTCGAGTAGGCCGTGTAGGGCAGCAGCAGCGTCAGCAGCAGCACCGAGCCGACGTAGAAGACGGCGATGCGCAGGATGACCGAGTTGATGGCGCGCGGGATGACCTTCGCCGGCTCCGCGGTCTCGCCCGCCGCCGTGCCGACAAGCTCGACTCCGGAGTAGGCGAACACCACGCCCTGGACGACCAGGACGCTGGCGATCAGGCCGCCGGGCAG
Organism: Rathayibacter sp. AY1B4; assembly: GCF_002932815.1. Taxonomy (NCBI): domain Bacteria; kingdom Bacillati; phylum Actinomycetota; class Actinomycetes; order Micrococcales; family Microbacteriaceae; genus Rathayibacter; species Rathayibacter sp. AY1B4. The sequence continues at coordinate 138,897 of NZ_PSWN01000009.1, forward strand.
GATGCCGCCGTTGTCGTTCCAGAGGCTGATCCCGGGGTCCACGGCGACGCCGCCGGACTGCAGCGGCCAGCCCGCGGCGAGCACGACGACGCCGATCACCAGGAAGACCACCAGCGCAGTGACCTTGATCAGCGCGAACCAGAACTCCAGCTCCCCGAAGACCTTGACCGAGACGAGGTTCAGCGAGAGCACGACGACCAGGGCGATGAGTGCGAGGAGCCACTGGGGCACGGAGGAGAAGAGCGACCAGTACTTCACGTAGAGGGCCACCGCGGTGACGTCGGCGATCGCGGTCATCGCCCAGTTCAGGAAGTACATCCAGCCGGCGACGAAGGCGGCCTTCTCGCCCAGGAACTCGCGGGCGTAGGAGATGAAGGAGCCCGAGCTCGGCCGGTGCAGGACCAGCTCGCCGAGCGCGCGGAGGATCAGGTAGGCGAAGACGCCGCAGACCGCGTACACGACGACGAGCGAGGGACCGGCGGTGGCGAGTCGGCCGCCGGCGCCGAGGAAGAGGCCGGTGCCGATCGCGCCGCCGATGGCGATCATCTGCAGCTGCCGGGGCTTGAGGCCGGGACGGTAGCCCTCCTGCTCCTTCGAGAAGTCGGGCTGCACGGGCCCGCGGTCGTCGTCGCTCTGCGTCACGGGGGCTCCCTCGTCACCGGATCGCGCCGCGCGGCTGCTCCGGCACGCCCGTCAGGGTAAGGGCGCGCTGCTCGGAGGAGGCGGGTGGCGCGGTCCGCGGCATGCGGATCCTCTCAGGATCGGGGCGCCTACCCTGGGGGCATGAGCGGTCCGGACCTCGCACGGCAGTTCTCGCTCGACGGCGTCCGGATCCCGTCGCCGGCGAGGCGCCTGAACGGCGGCACCGATCCGGCGCTCGTCTGGCGCAACGAGCTCGACGGGCTGACCTTCCGCGTGGACGCCGGGTACCTGAAGTGGAATCCCCGGTCCACGGGCGTCGACCTCCGTCGCGAGATCGCGCGTCTGCGCTGGCTGGAGGGGCGGATCGTCGCGCCCCGGATCCTGGAGGCGGGCGAGGACGACGAGGGGCAGTGGCTCCTCACCGCACCGCTGGCCGGGCGGAGCGCCGTCGACCCGGAGTGGACAGCCCGGCCGGAGGAGGCCGTCCGCGCGATCGCGGCCGGCCTGCGGGCGGTCCACGCGCTCCCCGTCGACGCGGTGCCCGAGGAGCTGCGCGACGACTCCTGGTTCGCGCGCCGGCCGTCGGCGCTCGGCGCGGCTCCGGAGCTCGTGGACCCCGTCGTGGTGCACGGCGACGCGTGCGCTCCGAACACGCTGGTCGACGACGACGGACGCTGGAGCGGCACTGTCGACGTCGGCGACCTGGGCGTGGGCGACCGCTGGGCGGATCTGGCGGTCGCCGCCGTCAGCCTCGGCTGGAACTACGGCCCCGGCCACACCCCGCTGCTCCTCGCGGAGTACGGAGCGGATCCGGACGACGAGCGCGCGGCCTACTACCGCGCGCTCTGGTCGTCCGAGTCCTGAGTCATTTCTTCTTCGCGGCCTCGTCGTCCTGGGCCGCGCCCTCGTCGCTGCGGTTCTCGCTCGCCAGGCGCAGCCAGCGTCCGTCGCGGACGTCCTTCTCGTGCACGGCCGCCTTCTTGTCGCTCGCGGCGGTGTCGCGCGGGGGGAGCTGGATGGTCTCCTCCGCCTCGATGCCCGCCTGCAGCTCGCGTCCGCGCTCGAGCTCGGCGTCGAACTCCGCGCCGAAGAGCAGGGCGATGTTGGTGATCCAGATCCAGAGGAGGAAGACGATCACCGCGCCGAGCGAGCCGTAGGTCTTGTTGTAGTTGGAGAAGTTGGCCACGTAGAACGCGAAGCCGGTCGAGGCGATCAGCCAGATCGCCAGGGCGACGATCGATCCGATGCTGATCCAGCGGAACTTCGGCTGGCGGATGTTGGGCGCCCAGTAGTAGAGGATCGCGACGATCACGATCGCGATGACCACGAGCACCGGCCATTTCGCGATGTTCCACACGGTGAGGGCGGCGGGGCCGAGGCCCACGACGTCGCCGACGGCGGTCGCGACCGGTCCGCTGAGGACGAGGATGAGCGCCGCGATCACGATCAGGACGACCGTCACCACGGTCACGCCGAGCATCGTCGGGCGGAGCTTCCAGAAGGGGCGCCCCTCGTCGATCTGGTAGACGCGGTTCATCGCGCGGCCGAAGGCGCCGACGTAGCCGGAGGCGGACCAGATCGCTCCGACGACACCGGTCACGAAGGCGAGACCCGCGGCGGAGGAGCTGGTCAGCGCCTGGATCGGGTCGCGCAGCAGGTCGACGACCTCGCTCGACGCGAGGTTCCCGATCAGGTCGAGGACCAGATCGGTGGTGGCCTGCGCCTGGCCGAAGAGCCCCAGCACCGACACGATCGCGAGCAGGGCGGGGAAGAGCGCGAGCACGGCGTAGTAGGTGAGCGCGGCGGCGAGGTCGGTGCACTGGTCCGCGCCGAACTCGCGGGCCGTCTTCTTGAGGACGTAGAACCAGGAGCGCTTGGTGATGTCGGTGACGTCGTCGGGCTTCCGGGAATCGTCGGGATCGGGCGCTGTCTTCTCGCGGGTCGTGCTCTGCTCGGCCATGCGGACACGCTACGGGGCCGACAGTCGTCGGACGGCCCCCTTGACGGCGCGGCCGGTCGTGTCGCGGGTCAGGCCCGGCGCTGGCGCGCGGCGGCGAGGGTGCCGAAGAGGAGGAAGGAGCAGGTCGCGGCGAGGACGGTCAGCAGGGGAGCCTCCCAGCCGCCGCTCGCGTCGTGCGCGAAGCCGATGGCGGTCGGGGCGGTGGCGGCCACGGCGTAGCCGATCCCCTGCACCGTGGCCGAGAGCCGCGACGCATGGGCGTCGGAGCGGGAGAGCCGCACGACGAGCACGAAGACCACCGTGAATCCTCCGCCCTGGGCCGCGCCGCCCAGCACGCACCAGAGCGCCCAGAGCTGCGGGGCGAGCAGCAGCCCCGCCGGCACCGTGCACCAGAGGAGGCCGACGAGCACGATGCTCCCCAGCGGTCCGAGCCTGCGGACCAGGAGCGGGACGCCGAGGGCGCCGGCGACCGCGGCGAGCTGGAACACGGAGGCGCTCGCGCCCGCGGTCGCGATCGAGAAGCCGTTGCGGTCGACGAGCAGCGAGGGGAGCCACGCCGTCACTCCGTAGTACGAGAACGCCTGGCTCGAGAAGCAGAGCGCGAGCGCCAGCACGGTCGCGCTCCGGAAGATCCGCGGAGCCGGTGCGGCCGGTGCGCGGTCGGCGCGGGCCTGGCGGGGAGTCGGACGCAGGGCCGCCCGAGGCCCCACGGCCACGAGCCAGCCGCCCAGAGCGAGGGCGTTGAGGGCGAGCCAGACGAGCAGGGCGCCGCGCCAGCCGAGCGCCAGAGCGAGCGGAGCGGTGCCGAGCGAGGTGATCGTCGAGCCGATGTTGAGGGCTGCGGTGTAGACGCCCGTCGTGAGGTCGACGCGCTCGGGAGCGACGTCCCGCCGGATCACGACGGGGAGGACGACGTTGCCGATCGTGATGGAGACGCCGATCAGGATGGTGCCCGCCACGGCCGGTCCCACGTCGCCGATCGATCGGACGATCGTGCCGAGCGCGACGCCGATCACCGTGACGGTCACGGCGGCGTCGGGTCCCGCGCGGCGGATCACCAGGAGGGCGAGCGGAGTCGCCAGGGCGAAGCAGAGCACGGGGATGCTGGTGAGGATCCCCGCCTGGCCCGCGGACAGCGCGAGGTCCTCGCGCACCGCGTCGATGATGGGCGCGACGGCGACGATCGGACCGCGCAGGACCAGCGCGACCAGGGCGACCGCCACGACGAGGAGCCAGGGAGCGCTCCGGCGCGCGGTCATCGGGGCGTCGAGGGCCGCGGCACCCCGGTCAGCCGGCCAGGCCGGGGACCCCGGCCGAGAGGTTGCCGACGATGGTGAAGACGCCCGACACCAGACCGAGGATCCCGGTGACGAGTCCTGCCGTCGCGAGCCCGCGACCGCCTCCGACGACCGGTGCGGCCGCCCGGCCCTTCGCCGAGAAGACGATGGCGAGGATCGAGGGGATCAGCAGCGGATTGATCAGCAGGCTCAGGACGCCGAGCACGAGGCTCGCGATCGCCATCGGGTTGCGGCCCGCCGCGGAGGACGGGGCGGACGGATAGGCGTACAGCTCCTGCTCCGGAGCGCCCGGGGGCGTGCCGTAGGCGGGAGCGGGCGCCGAGGAGGACGGGCGGGACCGGTCCGTCCACGCCGCGCCGTCCCAGTAGAGCTCCGAGCCGAGGTCGGCCGGGTGCGGGTACCACCCGGGCGCGGGCAGCGGAGCGGAGTCGTCGGGCATGGGGCGAGTCTAGAGCGGCACCGATCAGCTCTTGGGCTGCTCGATGCCGAGCGCGTTCCCGTCGGGATCGAGGATCCAGGCCGCCCAGACGCTGCCGCGGTCGGCCACGCCGTTCTCGGTGCGCAGCTCGTCGCTGTCGTAGTCCTCCGGAGCCACGCCCCGAGCCGCCAGCGCGTCCAGCTCGGCGCGCAGGTCGGCCACCCGCCAGGCGGCCTTGGTCTGCTCGTCCTTCGAGCCCGTGGTGCTGGCGGTGACGGTGAGCCGCGTGCCGCCGCAGGAGTAGGCGATCGCCGACTCGCTCTCCTCGAGGACCTCCAGTCCCAGGGAGCCGGCGTAGAAGGCGCGGGAGGCGGCGAGGTCGCGGGAGAGCAGAACGGGGCCGATGGGGGAGTCGGAGAGCACGGTGCGTCCTTTCGTCGGTGGGTCTCCAGTCGACGCCCGCTGCGGCCCGGCGCGGAAGGGGTTGCCACCGGGCCGGCCGGAGGGGGCGGGCGCGGCAGAATGGCCTCGGCCGTGCCCGCCGCGCGGCCGGGAGGAGCCCTCATGAGCTGGACCATCGACGAGGTGGCGTGGACCCACCCGGACGCCGAGCGTCTGCGCGACGCGCAGCGGCGCGAGCTCGACGAGCGCTACGGCAACGACGACCACGAGCCCGGCACGCCGCCCTCGGCCGACGACGTGCCCGTCTTCCTCGTCGCCCGCGACGCGAGCGGCACGGCGGTGGCCTGCGGCGGACTGCGGCCTCTCGACGACGACGTCCTCGGACCGGGGGCGATCGAGGTGAAGCGGATGTTCGCAGACCGCGCCGCCCGCGGCACCGGAGCGGCCACGGCCGTCCTGCGCGCGCTGGAGGCGCGGGCGGCCGCTCTGGGCACGACGCGCCTGGTGCTGGAGACCGGGACGCTCCAGCCCGACGCGATGCGGTTCTACCTCGGGGAGGGCTACCACGCCATCCCGCCGTTCGGCGCCTACATCGGGTCCGAGCACTCGGTCTGCTACGCCCGCGATCTCGATCTCGGCGACTGAGCGTCAGCGGCGCAGGGTCTCCACCGGGTACTCGCCGAAGCGGCGGTGGTACGCCCCCGAGAAGCGGCCCTGGTTGAGGAAGCCCCAGCGCGCGGAGACGGCGCGCACGGTCTCCTCGCCAGGAGCGCCCTCGCGCAGCTCGACGCGCGCCCGGTCGAGACGCACGCCGCGCAGGTAGCCGAGCGGAGTGTCGCCGAAGTACCTCCGGAACGCGGCCTGCAGCGCCCGCGGAGTGAGCCCCGCCGCTGCCGCGATGTCGGACACGGTGACGGGCGACGCGGCGAACGCGTGCAGGAACTCGGCGGCACGCAGCAGGTGCTCGAGCCCCGGCCGCAGCACCTGCGCCGGAACGACGACCGGCCGGTGCGCGAAGGTCGCGAGCAGGTGCAGAGCGACGCCGCGCTCGGCCGCCACAAGCTGCAGCGCTGTCGCCTCGCGGCCTGACCGGAGGACGCCCGCGAAGTCGTCGACCGCCCGCCACCAGCCCGGGAGTGCCGACGCGGAGGCGATCGAGCGGTGGTCGAAGACGAGCGGCAGCGGCACGCCGTCGCCGGCCTCGGACGCGACCTGCTCGAGGAGGCCGGCGGCCACGTGCACGAGCCGCTGCTGGAAGTCGCGGCTGACGAACTCGAACGGACGCGCGCTGGGGAACACGACCGGCCGCCCCGGCAGGTGGACGATCCGATCGCCCTCCGGGTCCACCACGCTCGTGCCGGAGAGGAACCACGAGACGACGTACTCGCTCTCCGGACGCAGCCCCCCGGACACGGAGCCCCGGAACACCGACGTCCGCAGGCTCACGCCCTCGCTCCCGGAGACGTCGTAGCGGAAGGAGAAGGGCCGCTCGACCGGTTCCGTCCGGAATCCCGACCCGCCGTAGCCGTCCGAGTAGAAGCGCCGCGCCTCCTCCAGGTCGGCCCCGGAGCGCGTGAAGCGCTGCAGCGCAGGACCGGCACCCATCGGACCAGGATGCCACCTGGACGGATTGCGCACCGGTCGCCCCCGCGCCCCTCTCCGGGGCACGTCCTGTCGGCAGGGTGACGGGGTCGGACGACACGGACGGAGACGCATGGAGATCAGCGCACGCAGACTCGCGGCACGCGACGCGGTGGCCGTCGTCGCCGTGCTCGCCGCACTCGAGGGGGCGCTCGCCGTGGACTCCCTGCCGCCCGGCCTGGAGGAGGTCCTCCTGCACCAGCTCGAGCGCAGCTCGCTCGTGCTCCCCGGCGCCGACCGGGACGAGCTCGCCTCCGCTCTGCGCGCGCTCGGCGTCCGCGTGCTCGACGCGCTCGGGTAGAGGCCGCCGCCGACTACAGTCGAGGGGTCAACCGAGCCCGAGGAGTGCCCGCACGTGTCGAACGAACCGTCGAATCCCGCAGAGAACGAGTCCCACTCGGTCGTCACCGAGGCGGGCACGGGATTCACGCACTTCACCGACCGGGCCGTGGTCGCGATCCGCGTCAACGGGGAGCTCAAGGACCTCGCCGCCGACGTCGTGCCGGGCGACCGCATCGAGCCGGTGCTCATCTCCTCGCCGGACGGGCTGAACATCCTCCGCCACTCCGCGGCCCACGTGCTCGCGCAGGCGGTGCAGCAGATCAACCCGGAGGCGAAGCTGGGCATCGGCCCGCCCGTCACCGACGGCTTCTACTACGACTTCGACGTCGAGGAGCCCTTCACGCCCGAGGCGATGAAGGCGCTCGAGAAGGCGATGGACCGCATCGTCCGCCAGGGCCAGCGGTTCGTGCGCCGCGTCGTCTCCGAGGAGGAGGCGCGCGCCGAGCTCGCCGGCGAGCCCTACAAGCTCGAGCTGATCGCGATCAAGGGCGGGGGAGCCGAGGACGAGAGCGTCGAGGTCGGCGGCGCCGAGCTCACCATCTACGACAACGTCGACCCGCGTTCCGGCGAGACGGTCTGGAAGGACCTCTGCCGCGGCCCGCATCTGCCCAACACCCGCATGATCGGCAACGGCTACGCCCTGACCCGCAACGCTGCCGCCTACTGGCGCGGCTCGGAGAAGAACCCGCAGCTGCAGCGCGTCTACGGCACCGCGTGGCCCACGAAGGACGAGCTGCGCGAGCACCAGGCCCGCCTCGAGGAGGCGGCGCGCCGCGACCACCGCAAGCTCGGCCACGAGCTCGACCTGTTCTCCTTCCCGGACGAGATCGGCTCCGGCCTCGCGGTCTTCCACCCCAAGGGCGGGATCATCCGCTACGAGATCGAGCAGTACATGCGCGAGCAGCTGCTCGCCCACGACTACGAGCTCGTCTACACGCCGCACATCACCAAGGGCGACCTGTTCCTCACGAGCGGGCACCTGCAGTGGTACTCCGAGGGGATGTTCCCCCCGATGCACCTCGACGAGCTGCAGGACGAGGACGGCAACGTCACCCGCCAGGGCCAGGACTACTACCTCAAGCCCATGAACTGCCCGTTCCACAACCTGATCTTCCGCTCGCGCGGCCGCAGCTACCGCGAGCTCCCGCTGCGCCTGGCCGAGTTCGGCACCGTGTACCGCTACGAGAAGAGCGGCACCCTGCAGGGCCTCACCCGCGTGCGCGGCCTGACCCAGGACGACGCCCACATCTACGTCGCGCAGGAGGACGTGTCGGCCGAGCTGACCCGCAACCTCGAGTTCGTGCTGCAGGTGCTGCGCGACTACGGCCTCGACGACTTCTACCTCGAGCTGTCCACGAACGAGGAGGGCAACCCGAAGTTCGTCGGTGCGCCCGAGCAGTGGGAGGAGGCGATCGAGTCGCTGCGCGCGGTCGCCGTCGCCTCCGGTCTCGAGCTGGTGCCGGATCCGGGAGGAGCGGCGTTCTACGGTCCGAAGATCTCGGTGCAGGCGCGCGACGCCATCGGCCGCACCTGGCAGATGTCGACCATCCAGCTCGACTTCAACCAGCCCGAGCGCTTCGAGCTCGAGTACACGGCCTCGGACGGCTCGAAGAAGCGGCCCGTGATGATCCACCGCGCGCTCTTCGGCTCCATCGAGCGCTTCTTCGCGATCCTCACCGAGCACTACGCCGGGGCGTTCCCGGTCTGGCTGTCGCCGGTCCAGGTCGTGGGCATCCCGATCGCCGACGAGTACCTGCCCTACCTCGAGGAGGTCGTCGGCGAGCTCAAGAGGTCGGGCATCCGCGCCGAGATCGACTACTCCAGCGACCGGATGCAGAAGAAGATCCGCAACGCCACGCTGCAGAAGGTGCCCTTCCAGATGATCGTGGGGGAGAAGGACCGCGACGCCGGAGCCGTCAGCTTCCGCTTCCGCGACGGCACGCAGGAGAACGGGATCCCGGTCGCCGACGCCGTCGCGCGCATCCGCGAGGCCGTCGCCTCGAAGGCGCAGGTCTGAGCGTGAGCGACGGCTACGTGCCCGAGGGAGCGGAGGGCTCGGCGCACCTCGCCGGGGTTCCCGACGAGTTCCAGCGCCTGTGGACGCCGCACCGGATGGTCTACATCCAGAAGGGGCAGCCCGGAGCCGACGACTGCCCCTTCTGCGTGGCGCCGACGCTGAGCGACGAGGAGGCCCTCATCGTCGCCCGCGGGGAGCACGCCTACGTCCTGCTGAACCTGTTCCCGTACAACTCCGGCCACCTCCTGGTCTGCCCGTACCGGCACATCCCGCTCTACGACGAGGCCACTCCCGAGGAAGTGGCCGAGATCGGAGCGCTCACGCAGACGGCCATGCGCGTCGTCCGCTCGGTCTCGAACAACGACGGCTTCAACCTCGGGATGAATCAGGGCGCGGTCGCGGGAGCGGGGATCGCCGCGCACCTGCACCAGCACGTGGTTCCGCGCTGGGCGACCGACGCGAACTTCTTCCCGATCATCGCCCGCACGAAGGCGCTCCCGCAGCTGCTCGGCGACGTGCGGGCGAGCCTCGCGGCGGCCTGGCCGAGCCTCTAGACCGCCGCCCGGCCCCCTGTCCAGCGCCGCGGACGGCCGGCGCCGTCTCGTAGACTCGGAGCTGCCGTCGGCGGAAGTCGCCGCACAGAACAGGACTCGCGAACATGACCGACACCACCACTCCGTCCTCGTCCGCTCCCGAGCAGTTCGGCTCGAGCCGCGTCAAGCGCGGTCTCGCCGAGATGCTCAAGGGCGGCGTCATCATGGACGTCGTCGACGCCGATCAGGCCCGCATCGCGGAGGACGCCGGCGCGGTCGCCGTCATGGCGCTCGAGCGCGTCCCCGCCGACATCCGCTCGCAGGGCGGCGTCGCACGCATGAGCGACCCCGACCTGATCGACGGCATCGTCTCCGCCGTGTCGATCCCCGTCATGGCGAAGGCGCGCATCGGCCACTTCGTCGAGGCGCAGATCCTGCAGGAGCTCGGCGTCGACTACATCGACGAGTCCGAGGTCCTCTCGCCCGCCGACTACGTGAACCACATCGACAAGTGGAACTTCACCGTCCCCTTCGTCTGCGGAGCGACCAACCTGGGCGAGGCGCTGCGCCGCATCACCGAGGGCGCAGCGATGATCCGCTCGAAGGGCGAGGCCGGCACCGGCGACGTCTCCGAGGCGACCAAGCACATCCGCACGATCTCCGGCGAGGTCAACCGCCTGAAGGCGATGACCAAGGACGAGCTCTACGTCGCCGCGAAGGAGCTGCAGGCCCCCTACGACCTGGTCGTCGAGATCGCCCGGACCGGCAAGCTCCCCGTCGTCCTCTTCACCGCCGGCGGGGTCGCGACCCCGGCCGACGCGGCGCTGATGATGCAGCTGGGCGCCGACGGCGTGTTCGTCGGCTCCGGCGTCTTCAAGTCGGGCGAGCCCGCCAAGCGCGCGGCCGCGATCGTGAAGGCGACCACCTTCTTCGACGACGCGAAGGTCGTCGCGGAGGCCTCGCGCGGTCTGGGCGAGGCGATGGTCGGCATCAACGTGGCCGACGTGCCCGCGCCGCACCGCCTCGCCGAGCGTGGCTGGTAGCGCCGACGCGCCGCTCGCCGGCGCAGGACCGACGCGGGAGTCCCTCGAGGGGCTCCGCGTCGGCGTCCTCGCGCTGCAGGGCGACTTCCGCGAGCACGCGCACGTCCTGCGCGAGCTGGGCGCCGAGGTGGTGCTGGTGCGCCGCCCGGAGGAGCTCGCCACCGTCGCGGGGCTGGTCATCCCGGGCGGCGAGTCCACGGTGATGGACAAGCTGTCGCGCCTCTTCGGCCTCGCGGAGCCGGTCGTCGAGGCGATCGGGGCGGGGATGCCCGTCTACGGGACGTGCGCCGGGCTGATCATGCTCGCCGACCGGGTCCTCGACCGCATCGACGGCCAGAGCAGCTTCGGCGGCCTGGACGTGTCGGTCCGGAGGAACGCGTTCGGCAACCAGCTCGACTCCTTCGAGACCGATCTCGACGTGCCGGCCATCGGCGATCCGCCGGTGCACGCGGTCTTCATCCGCGCACCGGTCGTGGAGGAGCTGGGGGAGCGGGCGACCGCGCTCGCCAGCGTCGCCGACGGGCGGGTGGTCGCGGTCGAGCAGGGCAACCTCCTCGGGACGGCGTTCCATCCCGAGATCACCGGCGACTACCGGTTCCACGAGCTGTTCCTGCGGAAGGTCGCGGCGACGCGCTTCGGCGACTGACCCGCTGCCGTCCCCTCCGCCAGGGGTGGACGGTGCGGGACCCGCGGGCCAGGGTGGTCGCATGCCCGAACTCCCCGAGGTCCAGGCCCTCGCCCTCGATCTCGACGCGCGCCTGGGCGGACGCGTCCTCGAGCGGCTCGACGTGTTCGCGATCTCCGCCCTCAAGACCGTCGCCATCCCGCCGTCGGCTCTGTCCGGCGAGACCGTCCACGGAGTGTCGCGGCACGGCAAGTTCCTCGACCTCGCAGTCGGCGAGGCCCACGTCCTCCTGCACCTCGCCCGCGCCGGCTGGGTCCGCTGGCGGCCCGAGCGGCCGACGGCGCCGGCGAAGCCCGGCCGGGGACCGCTCGCCGCGCGGCTCGTCCTCGACGACGGGTCGGGGTTCGACGTGACGGAGGCCGGCACCAAGAAGAGCCTCGCGCTCTCGATCGTCGCCGATCCGCTCGACGTCCCGGGCGTCGCCCGGCTGGGTCCCGATCCGCTGGACCCGGAGTTCACCGAGGAGATCCTCGGCGCGATCCTCGCCACGGCGGGCCGGGCGCAGGTGAAGGGCGTCCTCCGCGACCAGTCCCGCATCGCGGGCATCGGCAACGCCTACTCCGACGAGATCCTCCACGTGGCGCGCATGTCGCCCTTCAAGCCTGCCGCGCTCACCGCCGACGAGCTGGACCGCCTCTACGCGGCCCTCCGCTACACCCTCGAGGAGGCGCTCGCCCGCGCCGAGGGCCTGCACGCGGCCGACCTCAAGCGCGAGAAGAAGCTCGGCATGCGCGTCCACGGCCGCACAGGAGAGGCGTGCCCCGTCTGCGGCGACACGATCCGCCAGGTGGTCTTCCACGACTCCACGCTCCAGTACTGCCCCACCTGCCAGACCGACGGGAGGATCCTCGCCGACCGGCT
>NZ_PSWN01000062.1:0-504 GCF_002932815.1 Rathayibacter sp. AY1B4
TACACCGACTTCGACGCCGGACTCGCCGCCACCATCGACTGGTACCGCGCCAACGAGGACTGGTGGCGCCCCGCAAAGGCCGCCACCGAGGAGAAGTACTCCGCTCAGGAATGAGAGAGAAGAAGCACTCCCCACAGAAGCAGGAATGAGACGCGGAGAGGCCGAGCAGCCGTCGGTGACTCATTCTCCTTCTCCAGCTACCCTCTCCGGGGGACGCTCCAGAGGCCGAAACAGGGCCTGACGGGACCTCCTGTGACTTCGGCGAAACGTGACCTTGCTACGGTTACGCCCGTGCTCATCTCCTCTCCTCCGGCAGCCGCCGCCGGCGGGACCTGCTCCGCTCAGGAACCGCTCCGTGCCTCCGCCGCTCCTGTGTCGAGAGGGCTTCATCTGTGAGGGGCATCATCCTCGCGGGTGGTTCGGGGTCGCGGTTGTGGCCGATCACCAAGGGCATCTCGAAGCAGCTGATGCCGATCTACGACAAGCCGATGATCTACTACCCGC